>JAIVJG010000113.1 GCA_020200155.1 Acidobacteriota bacterium
GAACTCAAGGCTCGATCCCTTCCTCTGGATGCACGCGCTTCAGGACGGCGACGCCGGCCAGCACGTCAAGGAGGGCGGCGAGCAGGACGTGATCTCCTCGACCGGCGAACGCTTCTCTTATCGCTACGTGATCTCGTCCGACAACAAGGCGCACCGCCAGCCCGTCTTCGAGTACGAGAACCACAGCCAGCAGGGAAAGTTTCGCCTGCACAGTCTGGCGTGGGTCGGTTTCGGCAACTCGCAAGGCTCGCGGCCCGCGTCGGGTTCGCGGCGCAAACCGGCGGAGTTCGACACGGTATCGTTCACAGGCTTCGGCATTTGGAGCAAGGACGGCGTGGAAGTTTTGCTGCAAGCCTCGGCGCAGATTTCGACCTCGCGCGCCAGACCCTTCGTCGGCATCCAGATTGACAACGGCGCGGTCTCGAACGTCAACACCAAGCCGCCGAACATCAAGGACGCGATGCCTTAGACAATTCACGCAATTTCCCGAAGCGGCCTGATGCCGTCAGGCCGCTTCGGCGTGGAGGATCCCTCATGACGAACCTGGAACTCTCAATCCTGTTTTTCCTCCAACTAACTTTCATCCTCGCGGTGTGCCGCGTGGTCGGGATGCTCGCGAAGAGGATAGGGCAACCGCAGGTGGTGGCGGAGATGATCGCAGGGGTGCTGATGGGGCCGTCTCTCTTCGGCCTGCTGCTGCCCGGCGCGCAGAGCTATATGTTCCCGAAAGCCTCGATGGGCATCCTCTATGCCGCGAGCCAAGTGGGGCTGGTGCTCTACATGTTTCTCGTCGGGCTGGAGTTTCAGGGAGACTTGATACGGCAAAGACTGCGTAGCGCGGCCTCTGTGTCCGCATCGGGAATTCTCGTGCCGTTCACACTCGGCTGCATGTTGGCGCTCTACCTTTACAAAGATCAGCATTTCTTCGCGGAGGGCGTGGCCGGTTGGGAGGCGATGCTGTTTCTCGGAGCGGCGATGTCCATCACGGCCTTTCCGATGCTGGCGCGTATCATCTACGAGCGCGGCCTGACGGGCACATCGCTCGGCACGCTGGCGCTGGCCGCCGGCTCGATGGACGACGCGGCGGCGTGGTGCGTGCTGGCGCTCGTGCTGGCGAGCTTCAGCCATCACCCGACCGTCGCCGTCTTCGCCATCGGCGGCGGCGTGCTCTACGCGGCCTTCACACTGCTCGTCGGCAAGCGACTGCTGCGCCGGCTGGGGACAGTAGCGGAGCGCGAGGGCGGCGTCAGCAGCCGGATGTTCTCGCTGGTGCTGATGCTGTTGATGCTGTGCGCGTGGTTCACCGACGCGATTCACATCTACGCGGTGTTCGGCGCGTTCATCCTCGGCACGGCGATGCCGCGCGGCCTCTTTGCGCGCGAAGTGCAGCGTATGCTCGAACCGCTGACGACCAATTTTCTACTGCCGCTTTTCTTTGTCTACTCCGGCCTCAACACACGCATCGGCTTCGTGGACACGCCTTACCTGTGGATGGTCACGCTGGTCATCCTGCTTGCGGCGTGCTTCGGCAAAGGCGTCGCGTGCTGGCTGGCCGCGCGCCTCAACGGCGAGCCGCAGCGCGACGCGCTGGCGATTGGCACGCTGATGAACGCGCGCGGGCTGATGGAGTTAATCATCCTCAACATCGGACTGGAACGTGGCATCATCACGCCGACGCTGTTCACGATCATGGTGCTGATGGCGATCATCACGACGCTGATGGCTTCGCCCGTCTTCGAGTACGTCTACCGGCGTCCCGTCCGTTTCGCGCCCGACGCGCCGGAGCCGGGCATCATCTCCGTGCACGCGCCGTAGTCCGAGCATGATTGCGCGTGTGGTTTTGAGTGAGACGGGCGCGTGCCTGCCCGTCATACATTGCCGGTAAACATGAAGGGGACGTAATGAAGAGCGATGCCGGAGAGACTACATCGGTCTGGATGGAGACGGACGCCGCCGCATCGCCGCCGCCGCTGCTCGACGCGAGCACGCGGGCGGACGTGTGCGTCGTCGGTGCTGGAATAGCAGGGATGACGACCGCATACATGCTGGTGCGCGAAGGCAAGTCTGTCGTCGTGCTCGACGACGGCCCCGTCGGTGGCGGCGACACAGGGCGCACGACGGCGCACCTCTCGAACGCGCTCGACGACCGCTACTACGAACTCGAACGCCTGCACGGCGAGCGCGGCGCGCGTCTCGCCGCAGAGAGCCACACGGCGGCGATTGACCGCATCGAGCGAATCGTCAACGAGGAGGAAATTGATTGCGACTTCGAGCGGCTGGACGGCTACCTGTTCGCGCCGCCCGACGAGTCGAAGGATGAACTCGAATGCGAGTTGCACGCGGCTCGACGGGCCGGGCTGCAAGGCGTCGAGTGGGTTGACCGCGCGCCCATCGAAGATTTCGATACGGGTCGCTGCCTGCGCTTTCCACGCCAGGCACAGTTCCACCCGATGAAGTATCTACGCGGTTTAGAGCGCGCCATCCAACGCGACGGCGGGCGCATCTTCACGGGCACGCACGCCGACGACATACGCGGCGGCCAACCCGCCCGCATCAGGACGAGCGGCGGGCAGGTCGTGCAAGCCGGGGCGGTCGTGGTGGCGACCAACACCCCCGTCAACGACTCGCTCCTCATCAGCACCAGGGAGAGCAAGTATCGGACGTATGTTATTGGCGCGCATGTGCCGCGCGGCTCCGTCACGAAGGCGCTCTACTGGGACACGCCCGACCCTTATCACTACGTCCGGCTGCACAGCGCCGGAGCAGGCGAGAAAGGAAAGCAGGACTCCGCAGGCGAGGGCTACGATGTGCTGATCGTCGGCGGCGAAGACGAGAGAGTCGGGGCGCACGACGACGGCGACGAGCGTTTCGCGGAGCTTTATCGCTGGACGCGCAGGCGCTTCCCCATGATCGGGAAGATCGAATTTCAATGGTCTGGTCAGATCGTGGAGCCGACCGACGGCCTCGCCTTCATAGGCCGCATGCCGCTGGATGCGCCGAACGTCTTTATCGCGACCGGCGATTCCGGCCACGGCATGACGCACGGAACCATCGCCGGCATGCTGCTGACGGATTTGATTCTCGGACGGAACAACCCCTGGGCCGATCTCTACGACCCGTCGCGTCTGAGGTCTACCGTGACGAGTGACTTCGTCAGCGAGAACGCAAACGTGCTGGCGCATTACACAGACTGGCTGACAGGAGGCGAGGTGGATTCGGCGGCGGAGATCAAGCCGGGCGAGGGCTGCATCCTGCGTCGCGGGCTAACGAAAATCGCCGCCTATCGCGACGAGCGGGGCGTGCTGCACGAGCGTCAGGCCGTCTGCACGCACCTCGGCTGCGTCGTCTCCTGGAATTCGACGGAGAAGAGTTGGGATTGTCCTTGCCAC
>JAIVJG010000283.1 GCA_020200155.1 Acidobacteriota bacterium
GTCTTACCGGGCGCGTGCGCGAAGCTTTCTATTCCCGACCACACGAGCCGCTCGACTCCATCGGCGCGCACATCCTTGAGCGCGCAGTTCTCGACGTGCGCGTCTGAGCGCGAGGTGCAGCGATAATATTGATGGCCGGAAGTTTTGATAAAAACGTCCGTCATCGAGCGGTCGCAGAGGCCGCACCGGACAATGCCGCGAAGTAAGTAGAAGCGGCGCGCGTTGCGCGTGGCGGACGTGATATTGGCGACGCACAACTCCGCGCACCTCTGCCACAACTCCACCGGGACAATCGCCGGCACTTTGTAATCTTCGTAAGCGATGACGTTCTCCGCCGGAGAATTGTATTTGCTCGTCCCGCCGCGCGCATTCTTTCCTTCATAGCGACGACGCCAGACACCTTCGCCCTTGTAGAAGGGATTGCGGAGCATGTAGCTGATCGTGGTCTGCCGCCAGCGGTGCCCGGTCGGATGCGCCGCGCCGCGCGCGTTCAAGTCTTCGGCTATCTTGCTTTGCGAGTGCCCGGCGGCGTAGAGCGTGAAGATTTCAAGGATCGTCGGCGCACTCGCGTCATCAACGACGAGACGCTTGACGGGGCGACTGTGCGCGCTCGTTCGCTCGACAGAGAGTTTCAAGCCATAGGGGACGCTTCCCCCAGACCAGCGCCCCTCTTTCGCCGCGCGCACCTTTCCCGCATTCATCCACGAGAGAAATTCCACGCGGTCGAACTCGGCGACGCCCGCGTACATCGCTCTCATCAGGGCGCGCGCGCCCGGCGCGATTTGCGACGGCACAGGTTCGCGGATGGCGAGGATGTCGAGCCGCAATTCATGCTCGATTTGCCGGACGGCCAGGTGAATCACGTAGGCGTCGCGCCCGATCCGTTTGTGGTTGAGACAGATGAGGCCGGCGTAAGCGCCCGTCTTCAGCAGTTCGAGAGCGTGCGCCCCGCCCGCGCGCTCATGGAAGGGGACAGTGCCCGACACGCCGTCATCCATCACCCACTCGGAAGCTATCGGCGTATTGTGGACGTGCGCGTGCGCCTCGACCGAGGTGATTTGCGTCCTGATGGTTTCGGCGTCCTTCTGCTCGTCTGAGCTAGTGCGCGCATATGGCAGGTATGGCTTCGTCATGGCTGCGGATACAATCACATTTCCAACTGCGAATCAAGATTTAGCTCCGAGACAACGCGCTCAATTTCATCGGCGGGCAGGCCGAGAATCATCAACAGCACGCGAGCCTCGCACTCCACGCCGCCGTCGCCGTCCGGCTCGTGTTGAGCATCGAAGACGAGGCCATCGCGCGGCGCAGATGCCGGAGTCAATTTGGCGCGCTCTTTAGCGGCGGACATGATCGCCTCCATGAAATCCGTTACCGTTGGGCGAGACGGCAGGCTCAATAGCTAAACTCGTGCCAGGCAAGGGTTTGACGTTCTCAACTGGAGTTTGTGCAGTTGTGCAACTCCCTATAGGGAGTTGCACAACTGCACAAACCTCCGGGAGCACCCACCAGCCCCACCGTATTTTGATAACTTTGCCGTTTCGTTCGAGCCGGTTAAGACTCTCTTTTGCCGTCCGCTCGCTGACTCTTCCGGCCACCGCCGAGACGATCTCAGCCGTCGGTATCTCCCGTTCACCGATGCCCTCTATCGCTTCCAGCACCAGATCGTCGTTCGTCACAGGCTTGGCGGGCATCTCGCCCGTCGCCCTGAACCATCGCTGGGCGCGGTCGAGCCGCAGCACGGTTTCATAGTTGCCGCCGTTCTTGCGCTTCCCGCACGTCAGCGTCACGCGCTCCTGCTCGTGCGGGTCGGCGTCGAGGTTGAAGATCGAAGTCGAGAAGTCGCCCCACGCCGATGCCCCGCGCCCACGATGCGCCTGCTCTCTCGCCGCGCCCTCTTCGGCTTTGGCCTTGCCGACGTGATGGACGAGGACGACCACGCAATTGAGCTTGCGCGCCAGCCTGACGAGCGGCTTCATCACCGCGTTGGCGACTTCTGAGTTATCGTTTTCGTTCCTCAGCGAGAAGGCGGCAGACGCTGTATCAATAATCAGCACGTCAACGCCGCCCGCGCGTCGGGCAGCAGCTTCAAGCACGCGCAGGTGGCGAGACAACGAGAGCGGTTCGCCGTCAATGGCGGGCGCGTGCGTCGGAAAGAAGTTTCGGCGCAGCAGGTCAAAAGAGGCATCGTCGAAGTCTCTCGTCATCACCCGCAAATCCGACTGAAACCATCTGGCGCTCCCCTCGAAGTTGAGCAGCATGACGCGGCGCGGGACTGTCCCGGCGACGACGGGCAGGAATTCAAGACCGGATGGAAGCGCGAGCGCGACGTTGCGGATGAGCGTGCTCTTGCCGTGATTCGTCACCGACTGGACGAGCGCGAGTTCACCGCGCCGGGCATGGAAGGCGATTTCCTCCCCGTCCTCGAAATTCGTGCTCATAAAATCGGCGAAGGACGTAATCAGCGACGCGCGGCCTCTCGTGTCGGAGCGCGCGCACTCTTCGTCGAACGCGGCGATTGTTTCTTTCATCCGGTCGAGCAGAGCGGACGGCTCGCCGTCTTCCTCCAACGCCTCGCTGCAAATCTTGTTCAAGCCCTTGACGATCCCGCGACGAGCCGCCGTCTCAAGAACGATGGTCGCGTAAGGCGCGAGGCGCGCGACATGCGGCAGCCCGTAAGCTAGTTCCGACAGGAAGGGAATGCCGCCGACTTGTTCAAGCGCGCCCTCACGCCGCAACTCTTCGCCCATGAAGAGAGGATTCATCACCACTCCGCGCGCGTGCAAAGCGAGCATGGCGCGAAAGACGAATTGATGAGCGCGAACGTAGAAGTCTGCGGGACGGAGAAGTTCGACGGCCTCATTCATCAGCGCGTTATCGAGGATGATGGAGCCGAGAATGGCGCGCTCCATCTCTACGCTGTGCGGCAGGGGTCGCTCAAGCATCCGGTCGAGCGTGGCATCAACGGCAAGAGTTGGCGCGTTCATGCCGCGCGCCTTTCCGTGCAGCTGCGCATCCGGTCGTTGTCGCGCGCGAGTTGCGCGTTAAATTCTTCAAGACGAACGATGCGGGAGGCTTGGGCTTGAATTGCCACGATGAGATGCGCGAAGACAGATAGTTCCCAACGAGGCGGCTGTGGTGGCGTGGAAATGTTGCCGCTTGCGCGGCGGGTTGCTAGAATGTCTTTCACTGTTAGTCCTTTGTTTGAGCAAGAAGCCCCGGCCCGGAAAGTCAGGGGCTTTTTTGCTGCCTTAAAGTAAGTGTCCGCGTTCGTGATCGTTACATCACGAACGCGGACACATTAGCCCAACCAAATTTTTACCGATACCCCATCAAATCCGGATTTTCGATGGGGAACGTATC
>JAIVJG010000114.1 GCA_020200155.1 Acidobacteriota bacterium
CGCTCTCGAAGTGCGTTCACAGTTGATCGCCCTCTATCTCGGCTATCTGAACCGTTGTTTCGTTTATGCCTCTAACACCAACGGGTGGGAAGACCTGAGCGCGAGGCTGGAGGCGCGAGAGGAGGCCGGCACAGATGGCTGAAGAGGGATTGATGTTCGACCGCTTCGACAACCGCGTGACGTTCAGCGGCACGCTGACGACGCTGACCGCGATGCGCATCGGTGCGGGGCGCGCGACCGGCGTGACCGGCACAGACCTGCCCGTCGTCCGCGACGTTCTGGGTTGTCCGTATATCCCCGGCTCGTCGTTCAAGGGCGCGCTGCGCAGTCAGGTGGAGAGCATCATGCGGACGCTCTCGGCGAGAGGCGCGTGCGACCCTTTGTCCGACCCTTGCGTGTCCGCCGATCAGATGAAGAAGTGGCAACAGGAACGACGCGCCGATGGGATTAGCGACAAGCAACTCGCCGGCAGAGTTTACGATGCAAGTTGCGATGTCTGCCGCGTCTTCGGCTCAAACTGGCTGGCGTCGAAGGTGAGCCTGCGCGACCTGCGCGTGAAGAAAGGAATCTGGTTCGACCAGTACCAGATTCGCAACGGCGTCGCCATTGATCGCGACACGGGCACGGCGGCGGAGAAGAAACTCTACGATTTCGAGGTCGTCCCCGCCGCAACCGAGTTTGAATGCGAGATCGTCGTCGAGAACGCATCCGACCCGGAACTGGGGCTGCTTGCGCTGGCCCTGCGCCCGTTCGAGCGCGGCGAGGGCACGCTGGGCGGCGCGCGCAGTCGCGGTCTCGGCGTCGTCAAAATCGCATGGCACAAGCGGACGCGCGTCACGAGCGCAGACCTCTTCGACTTTCTCGCCGGCGAGGGCGATGCCAAAGAGATCGGCGATGCCGACGTGAAAGACTGGCTCAAGGGGATGCGCGACAGGTTGAACGCGAACTCGAACGTGAAAGAGGATTCAGACGCGAAAGGTGAATCGAATGCATAAGCGTCTCTTCAATGAAGCCGTCGTCAAGCTGACGATCAAGCCCGTCGGCCCCATCCTCATCAAAGCAGGCGAAGGCGCTTCCGACCCGACGAAGCCCGACATGAGTTTTGTGCGGACGACGCGCGGCGGCTCCGAGACCGTCTATCTTCCGGGCAGCAGTCTCAAGGGCGTCCTGCGCTCGCACTGCGAACGTCTGGCGCGCACGGTTCAAAACGCTGGCCGCAGCGACCTGTCGTGCGATCCATTGGGTGAGAAGAAATGTAGTAAACAGTTCGAGGACGACAAGAGCCTGACGGGAGCGCAAAAACATAAACAATCATGTTTCATCTGTCGCCTTTTCGGAAACACGAGCCTCGCCAGCCACTTTCAAATCGCCGACGCGTACCCGCAAATCACCGACGCGCACCCGCTCGGCGAGTGGCGCACAGAGGAGCGCAACGGCGTGGCGATTGATCGCGTCTTCGGATCAGTTGTTCCCGGTGTCGGCCCCTTCAACTACGAGACCGTCACGTCGGGCGAGTTTCTGACCACTCTGCACGTCAGGAATTTCACGCTCGCGCAGATCGGACTGCTTGCACTCGCCCTGCGCGACCTGGCGGCTGAACGTGTGCGGCTCGGCTTCGCCAAGTCGCGCGGCATGGGCCTCGTCACGGCGCGCGTTGACGAGTTCACCATGCGCTACCCGGGGTGCGAGTTGGGCGAAGACGAAGGATTGCGTCTGATCGGCGGCGGGCAGTTAGACCGGCAGCGTTTTTACGGTATCAGCGCGCTTCTCGAAAAGAGCAGCGCGAGCGGAGAAAGCGACGCCGAAGAAAAAGACGCCGAAGCCGGACGCGCGACCGGCGACGAATACGGCTACCCACAGCCCGCGCAGGATCACGAAACTCTTCCGCCGGGTTACGTCTATGCGTCAGATGATTGGCTGGAGGTCGAGCTTCGCGCGCCGCGTCACGAAGAAGGGGGGGCCGACTGGCAGCCGCTTGGTCGCGCCTGTGTGCCGAAATGGAAAAAGTGGGCGGAGCATGTCAACCGTAACAACTAAAGGCCATGTCTTCCACGGCACGTTCGCGCCGGACGCGCTCGTCGAACTGTTGGCGGCGCGCTTCGACTCGTCTGCCTGCGCCGTCGTGCGCCGCGTTGACGACGCACGCTTCGTCAAGTTCCCCGCGCCGGAGGCCGCGCAGTTTCTCTCAACATGGACGGAGGGACAGGTCTTCGACGAACACAGCGAGGTGCGCTGGAAGAAACAGAGCGAACGCTACTCCGTGCTGCTGCTGACGGAAGATAGCGCGTCCGTTGGGGAAGAAGAGGCCGGAGTTGATAAAGCAAGCGCCTCCCCTGGCTTCACACCTCTGCACGACGCGCCGCTCGAAGTTCGCGCGCCCTCCACGCAAGACACGCACGGGTTCCTCCTCTGGGGCACAAGACCAGTCAACGGCCAGTGGTGGGAGGCGCGCATCCCGCGCCCGTTGAGTTATCCGCTTGAGACGAGCAACAAGCCCCCCCGATTGATTCATTGCCTGTACAGCGAGGGTGCGACGGTGCGCTGGGTGAGGCTAAAGGGATTGAAGAAGGAGACGCGATGAGCAGGTACAACCGCGAGGATGGCGGACAGCCTCCGTTACCAAAGCCATACGGCTTCGTGCCAATCTCGGATAAGAACATGCGACAGGAGCGGCCTGCCGGGCATGACTCTTACAAGGACAAACTCCGCACGGGGTCAATCAATGGAACGCTCGTCGCTCTCTCACCGCTTCACATCGCTTCCGGGGGCATCGAACTTACAGGGACACAGCCCTCGCTCGTCAAGGCGCACTTCCGCCGCAACGAGAGGCCGACGATTCCCGGTTCATCGCTCAAGGGCGCGATCCGCAGCATCGTTGAAGCTATCTCAAACCCGCCTTCGTGCCTGCGCGTCACACAAGCGCGGCCCGATAGCCTGCCGCGCAACATCAGGCGTTGTTCAAAGGCGGACAGTTTGTGCGTAGCCTGCCGCATGTTCGGGGCGATGGGTTATCTCGGACAAGTTCGTTTCTCTGACGCTGTCCTGTCACACGGCAACACCGAGATCGCCCTCCTCCCGTCGCTGTTCGCGCCGCCACTGCGTGCGCGCGAGCGTGTGTACCTTGAGCGTGGACGAGTCAAAGGGCGCAAGTTCTACATGCACGGACAGGATGGCAAGACGGCGCGCGGCAACGTGCCCGTCGAAGTTTGCCCCGCCGGGTCGCGCTTTCCTCTGCATGTAGATTTCGAGAACCTCGACGAGGCTCAACTCGCCCTGCTCCTCGTCGCGTTAGGACAAGGAATGCCCGGGCTGAAGCCGAAGCTCGGCGGAGTGAAGCCGGCCTGCTGCGGATCAGTC
>JAIVJG010000115.1 GCA_020200155.1 Acidobacteriota bacterium
GTCCCACTTGTTGAAGACGTTCTGCGCCTGGTTGCCGAAGTCGCCGGTCTGGCCGAACCAAGCCTGCGCCTTCGACAGAGTATAGTGGGCGTTGAGTTGGTACTTGTTCGCGTAACGCTTGCGGAACGATACCGTGAAGGCGTCATAGCGCGAGCGACCATCCGATTGTGCGACGGTGATGCGCGCGAACGGTGTGGCCGTGCCGAAGGCCGCAATCAGCTCCGCAGCGTGCGCGGCGAACTGCGGGGCCAGAATCCGCTGCGAGTTCGGCGGAGACGAATTGCCGCGTTGCAAGTTGCGTAGCGGCCCCGGCCTCGGATTGATGTCGAGCGAGGTGAACTCGTGCAGGCCGAGGATGTGAACATAATCGAACTCAAGAGCCATATTACTGCCTAGCTCCTGCGCGAAGCCCACGTTCCATTGCTGCGAGTACGGCGACTCGAAGTCTTGATCGAGCATGCGACCGCGCGAGTTTGGGCGCGGGTTCGTGAGCGGACGCGGGATGGCTGGCGGCGGCGAGTCAATGGCGAGATTGTCGTCTGAGTTCGTGAAGTTGGCGTAGATTTCGGGGTTTGCCTGTTGCACCGCGAAGAGCGGCACGTTCAGGAATGACTGGTCGTAGTAGATGCCGTAGCCGGCCCTCAGCACCGAGCGCGCGTTACCGCGTAAGTCCCACGCGAAACCGATGCGGGGGCTGAAGTTGTTCTTGTCGTCTTTGGGCGTATGCTGCCCGAATGGGCTGCCGATAATCTGGAGCGCGCGGAAGACGCGGTTCTCGCGCGCGTGGCCCGCGTCCACGAAGCCGATGTCCACGTCGTAGCGGACGCCGATGTTGAGCGTGAACCGCGGCGAAACCTTCCAGTCGTCCTGCACGTACCACGCGAACTGCTTCGCGCCATCGCGCAGGTCGAAGGCGGGATTGCCGCCCGCAAGGTCAATCTGAGAAACAACGCCAAAGCCGGCGAGGTCAGCCGCCGTGCAGGTATTTTCGTCGAGCAGGATTTTGCAGGTGATCGGGCCGGGCAAGACTTGGTGCGTGCGGAAGCCCTGCGGGAACTGCCCCGGATTGTTCGCTATGTCCGCGGGGTCGAAGTTGAACGAGTACGACGGCGCGGAGGTGAATGCGAAGATGCCGCCCAGGGTCGGCTCGTAGACGAAGTCCGCGCCGAACTTGAAGCCGTGGTTGCCGCGGTTCCATGAAAGGTCGTCGCGGAACTGGTGCTTCTTCTGGATGGTCTGCTGTGGCACGTTGCCGTTCCGGCCCACGACGATGCCGCCGGGGAACGCGAGGTTATTCAGATCGGTGGTCGCGTTGATGCGGTTGTCGAAGGTTGAGTACTGGTAGGTGAACTGGTTGACGGTGCTCTGGTTCACCGCCCACGTCTCGTTAGCCAGGAAGCTGTAGAGCGTGTTGAGCGATTCGTTGCCGCCCGATAAGTCCGTGCGGACGAGCAGGAAGCCGGCCTGATCATTTAAGGCGTTGTTGTTCTGGCCGGCGAAGCGCGTTACAAGCGTGTGGTTGGAGGCGATGTTGAAGTCGCCCTTGAGCGTGTACTGCCAATCGTTGAAGGGCTGCGGGAGGAACTGCACGGCCTTGTAGCCGAACGGCTCAAGGAAGCGTATCTCCGCCCGGTCTGAGCTTGAGACGATGGAGTTGCCGCGTTCGCGCGTGCGCTCGATGGTGCCGAAGAAAAATGCTTTGTCCTGCTTGATCGGGCCGCCGAAGCTGCCGCCGAACTGCTGACGACTGAAAGGCGGCTTGACGGCGTCGCCCGGTTCGAAGATAAACGTGTTTGCCTTGGCGAGCAGGGCGGGCGCGTTAGCGTTCAGCTTATCGTCGCGGAAGAAGCCGAAGATCGAGCCGTGGAAATCGTTCGTGCCGCTCTTGGTAATAACGGAGAGCAACGCGCCGCCGGAGCGACCGTTCGCCGCAGAAAAACGCTGGGTGGAGAGCGCGAACTCTTGTATGCCTTCCATCGAGAAATTCTGGAGGATACCGCCGACAGCGTTGTCTTTGTTATCACCGCCATCCACCGTGATGTTCACGTTTCTGCCCGTTGCGCCGCCGACTGAAAAAGTGCCGACGCGCGATTTCGTCGGGTCGAACGAAGGCGCGAGTGTCGCGCCCGGAATCAGAATGGCGAGGGACGCGAAGGAGCGCCCGTTGACAGGCAGATTCTCAAGACGACGCTGGTCAATGACGCCGCTCACGTCAGTCTTCGTCGTCTCGACGAGCGGGGCGGTTTCCGCCGACACGTTGACCGTCTCGCCGATAGCGCCGACCCTCAATTCAGGATTGATCGTCGTACGCTGGAGCACGTTGACGACTACGTTGTCCTGCACGCTCCGTGAAAATCCCTGCGCCTCGACCTCGACGCGGTAGGTGCCCGGCGCGAGTTGAGAAATTTCATAGACTCCTTCACCGCTCGTCTTGGCTTCACGTGCGGCGTTGGTGCCGATATTAACGGCACGGACAATTGCATTGGGCACGACTTCGCCCTTCTCGTTCTGGACGACGCCGGTGATGACGCCGCTGTTGGCCGTCTGCGCCAGCGCCGACGACGGCAAGAGCAAAGACCAAGCGAGCATCAATGCCGTAAGCATCGAAGTTGCTGTTCGCTTCATGTTTCTGTTCCTCATAGAAGCTCCTCTGTGAAAAGAAAATTAACTACATGCAGAATACGTCGAGTTGCGCTTGTCGTCGGAACATTTCCGCGACAGGAATTTCGTCGGGTTCGAGTTTGCGAGTTACGACACCTTGAAAACCGCTTGTTCGGAAAGCAATGTGCTGTTCACTTGACGAGGTGACAAACAGCACACAGGGCAAGGCCGGAAATCTTCAATTCGGTTAAATCAACGAGCTTCACGGCCTTTAACGTTTTGTTAGAGGCAAAGGTTATTCCGGCCAACTGAAGATCGGCCACCAATAACTAATTCGCGAAATGGCTCGACTTTTCGATGAAACCGCAAGCCGCGTCGCGTCCGGCGGCGTATTCTAAAACGAAAACTCGGAAAATCAATCCATAATTTTGGACAGCACGGACTTTCGCCACTCACGCCTCGATGCCGCGCCGTCCGAAGAAATTTTTGAGCGCGGGATAGACATCCTCCTTGTCGTCAATCCGCACGCCGATGAAGCGTTCGTTGTTCTTCAAACGGTCGTTGAAGATGGAGAGCAGCGCGCCCGAAGACCGGCGGTAGCCGGAAGCACCTTCCTCCCCAATTTCGCCGTAGCCGAAGAGATTGCACGTCGAGATCAATTCGTCTGCGAGTCGCACAGCATCCTCGTTGTCGGAGTAGTAATTGTCGCCGTCCGAGAAGTGAAAGGGGTAGATGTTCCAGTCCTGC
>JAIVJG010000041.1 GCA_020200155.1 Acidobacteriota bacterium
GTGATTTTGACCTGCGACGGCTGGAAGCTTTGCGCGTCGAGTTGGTTGCTGAACGTGATGCGGAACACATCGAACGGAGAGCAGCGCTTCTCGTATCCGCACGCTGTTTCGACGACACGCAGCGCGCCGTAAGTCTTGAACGTGAAGCTCTGCTCTGCGGTCGTCACGCGCGGGCCTTCCGCCGAAGGCGTGCCGGGCGGGATGACGATCCTGATGTTCGCGTCGGAGGGCAGCGCATCCTTCGTCGCGCCGCCGGGGCCGACGGCGCGCAAAGCGAGCCAGCGTCCTTCCTGTGCTCCCTTGACGAGATTCCTGATTGATTCGTCTGCGGCAATTTCTTCGGGCGTGGCGAGGCGCAGTCTCGCATTGGCGGCGGCGGGCTGAAGCTTGAGGCGTTCGAGCACGCGTGCGGCGTCAACACGTTGGTCGAATTCAATAAACATGAGCGCGTCGCGTGGCTGGCTTTCGCCGTTCGGGTAAGAACTTTTGAGCGTTGGCGGCGGCGTGGCGAAAGTAAAAGTTTTAGTCTGTGGGAGCGCGTTGCCGAGCGCCGATTTGGTTCCGGCGGGGACGCTGACGGTGTAGCCGGTCGCCATCGGCAGCCTGCCGCCTTCGGCTTCGGGCTGGAAGATGAGCGTCTGCGCGCCGAGCCAGCGCCACTTGCCTTTCGGTTGCGGCGTGAGCGTGACGGGAACCTGCGCGGCGGCTTCCTCCTGCGAAGAGACCGCGACCATCGGCTGCGAAAACGTGATGCTCAAGGCGGGAGCCAGAGCGACTTCGCCTTCCGGCGCGAAGCGCGTCACTTCGAGCGGGGCGGTCGTCTTCACTGGCGCGGGCGGTGCGTTCGGCACGGGCGGCGTGAACGCCGCTTGAATTGTTTCTCCGGCGCGCGGCGGCGGCAAAGAACGCTCGCGGAGCTTGAAGTCCTGCGTGTCGCTCGCGTCCTTTTTGATGGCGGGCAGGCGTGCGAGCAATTTTGCGGATTCCGCCTCGGACAGAGGCGTGGCGGGGGCGACCGTGTTGGGCGTCGCGCGCTCGACGTGTTCGTCAGCGCCTTCGCTCAGTCGAAAACGCAGGCCGGCTTCGACTTCGGCCCCGGCGGTTTTTTCGTCGTCCTGCCTCACTTCGGTGCGCGCACGGGTGGGCGGAAGGAGCGTGAGAATCAACGCCAGCGTCAGCAAGCGTGCGAGCGTGGGACGGAGCTTCATAAGTTTTAGCGCCTTTGCCTGAAACCATCGTGAGTACGACTTAAAAAAAACGGGAAGGAGCATCACACGCCATCGGTCGAGGGGCACACGGCCCGGACTCCTTCCATACCCAACAACCAGAGAACGCGTTGTTGCAATGATGCTTGCAGCCTGCGCGCGGTTGTCCTGCCCTGAAAGGGACACAAAGCGCGCAGCAGGGGACGCGCGGATTTGACGCGCCCGCCAAACTCTTACGCGCCTCGCCGGGTCGTCCGCGTGTAAGATGTCTGAAGTGAAAGGCGACGAAGAATGATGGAACGGGTCATACTCGTGGATGAACACGACCGTGAGATCGGCGAGGCTGAGAAGCTCGAAGCCCACGCCGGCGGGAAACTGCACCGCGCGTTCTCCATCTTCGTCTTCAACTCTGAAAAGCATCTGCTGCTGCAAAAGAGAGCCGCGTCCAAATATCACTCAGGCGGCCTGTGGTCGAATACGTGCTGCGGCCACCCGCGCCCCGGCGAGACGACGCAGGCGGCGGCCCGACGCAGGCTGCGTGAAGAGATGAACTTCAGTTGCGAATTGCGCGCGGCCTTCGAGTTTCTATACCGCGCGGAATTCGCGAACGGACTTGTCGAGCACGAATACGATCACGTGCTGACGGGGAAGTTCGACGGTGTGCCCGCGCCGGACGAGTCGGAGGTGGAGGGGTGGAAGTGGGTGCGACTGGATAAGCTGAGGGCTGAGATGAAAGACAGGCCGGACGACTACACCTACTGGCTCAAGCTGGCGCTGAGCACGGAGCATTGGCCGCGAGTCGAGCAGGCTTTGCGGGTCGGCTAATGGCCTGTGACTGAGCCGGAAATGAATGTTGCGAACGAGCACGACGCGGTCTGCTCAGGGTGATGCTCTGCCGGGCCGCGACGGCTTTGAGGTCTGCCGGGAGTTGCGCGCGGGAGGGTGTCCATGCCAGTCTTCCGAAAACTGTCGGGATAACAATCGGGGAGCAATCAGAGATGAAAAGAATCCTGAGTTTTCTGGTCGCGACGCTTTTAGCGACAGCCGCCGCTCCGGCGCAGGGCGCGACGCAAAAGCGAGGCGAGAGCCACGCGCGCAAAGGCGCAGCGAAAATCAACATGAAGGCGGCGCGCACGACGGCGCTCGCGCAGGTGCCGGGCGGTCGCATCAAGTCGAGCGAACTCGAAAGGGAAGGCGGACAGCTTATCTACTCTTTCGACATCCGGGCGGGCAAGGGCATCAGGGAAGTCCACGTTGACGCGATCAGCGGCAAGGTGCTGGAAGTGAAAGATGAGTCGCCGTCTGGCGAGGCGAGAGAGCGCCGCGAGGAGCGCCGGGGACACAGACGGCGTCGGCCATGAAAATTCGCGGCGTGCGTCGTCGCTTACTGGCGTGAAAGTTGAGCGGGACTAGTGGGAGGGAGTTTCTTGTTGCCGGCGGAGCGGCGCGCGAGAAAGTTGTGGCCGTCCTCTCTTGAGATGACGTTGGACTTGATGAGGTCGCCCACGGCGCTCTCGAAAGTAACCATGCCGTGCGTGCGTCCCGTCTGCATGACGGAAGGTATTTGGAAGCCCTTCCCCTCGCGAATCAAATTCGCCACCGCAGGGATGTTGACGAGAATCTCCACCACGGGGACGCGCGCGAGGTGGTCTGCGCGCGGGATGAGCGACTGCGCGACGATGCCTCGCAGGCTTTCCGAGAGCACGCCGCGGATTTGCGCCTGCTGGGCTTCCGGGAATACGTCTATGATGCGGTCAATCGTTTTGACGGCGCTGTTCGTGTGCAGCGTGGCGAAGACGAGGTGTCCGGTCTCGGCGGCGGTCAGGGCCAGAGAGATGGTTTCCAGATCGCGCATCTCGCCCACGAGGATGATGTCCGGGTCTTCACGCAACGTCGCCCTCAGCGCGTTGCTGAAGGAGTGCGTGTGGCTCGACACCTCACGCTGGTTAATCAGAGACTGTTCGTTGTGGTGGACAAACTCAATCGGGTCTTCGATGGTGATGATGTGCGAACGCTGGCGCTGGTTGATGGCGTGGATGAGCGCGGCGAGCGTCGTGCTTTTGCCGGAGCCGGTCGGGCCTGTGACGAGGATCAGTCCTTCCGAGACGTTGATTAGATCGTGGAGCTGTTCGGGCAGGCCCAATTCCTGCACCGTCAGAATCGTTTCGGGAATCAGGCGAAAGGCCGCGCCGATGCCTTTCTGCTGCATGAAGACGTTGACGCGAAAGCGACCGATGCCCGGCATGGGGTAGCCAAAATCCAGTTCCAGGTTTTCGAGGAAAAGCTCCTTCTGCCCTTCCGACAGCATTTCAAAAATGAGTCCCTGGCACACTTCCGCCGACACGCTGCGGTAATTCAGCTTGACCATGTCGCCGTTGATACGCAGGTAGGGTGCAGAGCCGCTCGTCAGGTGTAAGTCTGAAGCATTCTGCTGTTTCGTCAGCTTCAGCAGTTCATCTAATTTTGCCATGATTGAATAGGTGCCTGGTAGCGAATGAGACGATAAAGTG
This sequence comes from Acidobacteriota bacterium, assembly GCA_020200155.1. Taxonomy (GTDB): domain Bacteria; phylum Acidobacteriota; class Blastocatellia; order Pyrinomonadales; family Pyrinomonadaceae; genus JAIVJG01. The sequence goes on from JAIVJG010000041.1 coordinate 3,716, forward strand.
CCGCCGGGGCGAACCCGACGCTGCGGTAAAAGGCGTTGGCGCGCACGCTGTCGGCGTCGGCCAGCAGGCAGACGGTTTTGTGGGCGCGCAGCAGTTGGCCGCACAGTGCACGAAGCGCGGTGCTGCCGAGTCCGGCGTTGCGCGCGTCGGGCCTTGTCAGGATACCCTCTAAATAAACCGCGTCGTCGGTGGCGCTCACCACCTCCGCCTTGAAGGCGATGCCGGCATCGTCCGCAGCGACCCACACGCGTCCCCTCTCCACACGGTTGAGAACTCGCTGCCGGAATCCGACCGGATCATGTGTGGTCGGATTCATCCCGTATAACTCGACGAAGAAGTCGGTGTTCAGACGTACTATTTCCGGCGTTTCGCCGGGCCGCGCCTGCCGTAAATTCGCGGGCGCGGCGGTCGCAGGTTCGATGCCGGATAATGACAGGAGCACATGAGGGGCGCTTTGACAGGCGACGGGGCCGCCGTGCGTCTGATCGAGCAGGCGGCAGAATTCGTCCACGAAAGATTGTTCGCCCAACACCAGCCTGATTTCCGAGCGGTGATCGCGCCACGCCGTGCGCGCAAAACATTCGACGCACTCGCGGCCCCCGGCCAGCAGGACGTGATGGCCCAGTAAGGCCACGCCAATCAGGCAGCCGTCAGAAAAACACCCGTAGAATATTCCTCGATTCTTCAAACTCTCTAAGCCGTGATCGAGAATCAATCCTATCATCACCACGTTTCTGACGGGCTGGACTCGCAGCATTTTGAGCACCAGCATTTCTTCGCCGCGCGACAGGCGACGCACACGCAGGGCTTCCCCAATCGTGACACATGGCAGCGGGCGCGTGTCCGCCTCCCAGCTCTCAGACGCCGTCGTGAGCGGCTCGTTTAACTGGCTCAACATGAGATTGGTGTGGGGCATATTCAAACCTCGGCGCTACTACTGCCGCGCCTCTTCTTTCGCGTCGGTGAACTGTCTGAAAGATTTGTGCGCGGACTGGTCTGCCTGTAAACGCCGCTCGGCTTTTTCAAGCAGCTCTTCGAGCGTCTCGCCATCGCGCCGGAGTTGCGCCTGCCCGATGCTGATGCCGAGCGGCACGTCTTCTGCGCCGGCGACGCCGGGCCGGTGGTAGGAAACGCTCGTCTGGATGCGGACGGCGATTTCGCTGATTTTCTCCGGCGGCGCGTTGCGGAATAACCCGATGAATTTGTCCCCCGTGTAGCGGATGAGCATGTCTTCGCGGCGCAGTTGCGCGCGGATCAACTCCGACACTTCCTTCAACACCTGATCGCCACGGTCATGGCCGACCGCCTCGTTGACGCGCCGGAAGTTGTCAACATCCATCGCGATGAGCACGAGCGGGTACTCATCCTCGGCGGCGCGCACCTGCTCCTGCTCGAAGAAGGCGTAGAAGTAACGGGCGTTCGGCAGTCCTGTCAGCGAGTCGGTCAGAGCGTTGGCGCTGTTGTCTTTCGTCTCGGTGTAGAGGAGCGCCTTCTGGATCGCGTCCGCCGTCAGCCCGGCGACCTGTTCGAGCATGCGGAGTTGGTCGTCCGAATAGCTGCCGAGTTTCTGCGAATAAAGCGCGAGCGCGCCGAGCGTGCGTTCACCTTTGACGAGCGGGTAGACGGCGAGCGTGCGATAGCCCTTGACCTGTGTGCCGAGTGCAGAGAGGTCGAGCGCCGGGTCTGTGTTAGCGAACGGCTTGTTGTTGGCGAGCACCCATCCGGTCACGCCCTCGCCCGGACGAATTCCACGACCGCGAAAGTCCTCGGCGTTGAGTCCCTCGACGTGGCGAGCGACCGCCGCGCCGCTGGCTTCGTCCGACAGGTAGACGACGCAGGTATCGAAGGGGACGATCTTGTCGAGCTTGCTGACGACGACGGCGAGCGTGTCGCGCACGTCGAGAGAACTGGTGAAGGTCTGCGCGATCTCGTAAAGCGCGACGATTTCGTTGCTCGACTGGTGCGCGGCAAGAATCGCGTGAATATATTCGGCGGGCTTCTTCGCAGTCGGCTCCTCGGCCAGCCCGGCGGCGGGCAAGGCTCTGTGAATCGCCTCGGAGTCTTCCACTTCCAGCGGCGTGAAAGACTGCTCGCCCTTTTTCATCTGCGCGATTTGCTCCTCGAAGACAGGCAAATTCTCGATGAACAAATCAACGATTCGCGGGTCGTAGTGGATGCCGCGATCCTTACGCAATATCTCAATCGCTTCCTCGCGCGTCATCGCACGGCGGTACTGGCGATGTTCGCGCACGGCGTCGAAGCAGTCCACCACGGTCAGGACGCGCGCGGTCAGGGGGATGTCTTCGCCCTTCAGCCCGTCAGGATAGCCGTTGCCGTCCCAGCGTTCGTGGTGGTGGCGTACGATGGGCACGAGCGGATAAGGGAATTGAATGCGTTCCAGAATCTGCGCGCCCACGACCGTGTGGAGTTTCATCTTGTCGAACTCGGCGGCGGTCAGCTTGCCGGGCTTGTTCAAGATGTAATCGGGGACGGCGATCTTACCGATGTCGTGCAGGAGCGCCCCTGCGTGGAGCGCCTCGATCTCTTTGTCGGAGAGACCGATCAGCCGCGCGATGCCCTTCGCGTAAATCTGCACGCGCTGGACGTGCTCGTGCGTGATCTGGTCTTTGGCGTCAACGGCGGTCGCGAAGGCTTCGAGCGTGCGCAGGTGCAGAGCGCGTGTCTCCTCTACGTGCCGGCGCGCGGCCTCGATGTTTTTGATGTAGGGGCGATAGGCAAGGTAGTTTGCCAGCAGGACGGGGATGGTGAAAGAGGCAGCCCAGAAGCCGTAGTAGTAGACGAGCGCGTTGACGATGCCGGCGGTCAGCATGCCGGAGAAGAACGTGATGAACCCCCACGAGTAACTCTCGCGCCATGTGTGAAGCATGGGCTTGCCTGATTTGAGCGAAACCATCGCGACTACCAGGCCGTGATTAATCACCGCCTGCGCAGTGGCGAAGAGGCTTAGTCCCAGCGCGTAACCGAGGAATGATTCCTTGTGATGTGCGAGCAGCCGCAGGTCTCCGAAGATGACGCCGACGAGGAAGATGGAGAGGAAGAGCGAGCAACAGATGAGAGAGATGTTGGTGGCGAAGCTCAGCCAACGCTTTGTGAAGCGTGCCGACTCGCTCGCCGTCGCCGCCGCCGCGACGAGCAGTGCCGCGTCCGAGCCGTACAGCAGTAGAGTTAAAAAGATGATCGTGTCGGAGGCGGTGATGACGCCCTTGTCGCCGGGAATCTGGGAAGTCGGCATCCAACTGCCGGCCACGGCAAGGGCGAGCAGCATGAGCCAGTGCATGTCCGCCTGCTGGCTGTAGACGCGCACCGACGCCAGACCGATGACCCCGATGCCACACGCGACGAGCGCCAACTTGAAGGCCAGTAAACGTTTATGGCGGGTTGAGTCTTCCATGAAATAAATCGCGAACGTGAGCCGTGAGGGGCGATAAATGCAGGGGCTTTTGTTGATCCAATTCCTTGCCGTCGAGCTTCGGAACGCCGCGCGCGAGAGCGGCTGTCAACCATCTTAATTGCGATTATCATGCCAGCCGTCTGCCACCGATGATTGTGCTGTTTGGCGGGTGATTACGGCGAAATTGCAGGTGTTTACAGCAGGTCAGACCAATTCACCCTGACCGCCTCAACGTATTTTGACGGCATACGACAGTGCAATCTGACTGAAACTGTCAGGTAGCGGCGACCGCAACGCGCGCCGGTCGCGCCACTTCCCGACGCTTCAGCGTGCCTTCCACGCTGAAGCAGCCTCGTGAGACTTTGAAGAAATCTCCGGCGTCATTCCGCTTCGGGCGTCGGCTGCACAACGCCGCGCGCGAAGTATCTGACAAATTTGGTAAGCAACGCTCTTGGCTTCTAAGATGCTCGAAGGCCGTGCTGTATAAAGGGGCGTCTCGTTCGCGTAAACTTTCCTTTTTAGTCGGGCATGCATTAAGTTATTTCCGTGAAGTGAAATTCGAGTCGGGCGAGTGATGGCGGGGCACGAAGCGAAGGCGGCGAATAGATTGCCATGAAGGATCAGGAGATAACCGGCGGCCAGCAACACGAAGCGCAAATCCCGGGCGCGCACGAAGCGGCGAACGCCGCCGATGAGCTTCATCCGAGCCACTGGACGGCGAGCAAGGATGACGTTAAGTCTGAGAGCGACATCGCGCACGAAGCCGCTGTGTCGTCGTCGAACGACGGCGAGGGCGGCGCAGATAAAGGAGTCGTGAGCGAGCAGTTGGCGCGGGCTGAAGCCGTCGAAGCCGCGCACAGCCACGGCGCGCGGCCCGTCAGCGCCGCGCCGCCCGAAGAGTTCACCGGCCTGCGCCTGACACGCATCGAGCGCACGGCGGCGGGGCTTCCGGCGGTCGTCTCGACGCTGCGCCACGCGCTCGGCGAGATGGGCTTGATGAGAAGCGCGCGTACGCTGCTCAGGATGAATCAGAAGGGCGGCTTCGATTGCCAGAGTTGCGCGTGGCCCGACCCGGATGGGCCGCGCCACGTCGCGGAGTTTTGCGAGAACGGCGCGAAGGCGGTCGCCGAAGAAGCGACGACGCGTCGCGTCACGCGGGAGTTTTTCAGGCAGTGGTCAATCGCCGAACTCTCCGCCAAGTCGGACTACTGGCTCGGCAAGCAGGGGCGCATCACGCACCCGTTCGTGCTTCGCAAGGGCGCGACGCACTACGAGCCGATCTCATGGGACGACGCCTTTGAGCTGCTCGCCGTCGAGTTGAACGCGCTCGACTCGCCAGACGATGCGCTCTTCTACACGTCTGGCCGCGCGTCGAACGAAGCGGCGTTCCTCTATCAACTGTTCGCGCGGCAGTTCGGCACGAACAACCTGCCGGACTGCTCGAACATGTGCCACGAGTCCTCCGGCACGGCCCTCACCGAAGCCATCGGCATCGGCAAGGGAACGGTCACGCTCGAAGATTTCAGACGCTGCGATCTCATCATCATCACGGGACAGAATCCCGGCACGAACCACCCGCGCATGCTGACCTCGCTCGAACAGGCGAAGCGCAACGGCGCGAAGATACTCGCCATCAATCCACTGCCCGAAGCCGGTTTGATGAGCGTCGTCAACCCGAATCCGCAGGAGTACAGCAACCCGCTCAAGTTCCCTCTCGCCATGCTCGGCGGCAAGGGCACGCCGCTCGCCGATCTCTTCGTGCCCGTCCGCATCGGCGGCGACATGGCGCTGCTCAAAGGCATGTCGAAGGTGCTGTTCGAGGAAGAAGCGAAGCGGCCCGGACAGGTTCTCGCACATGCTTTCATCAAAGAGCACACCGCAGGGTTCGCGGAATTTCGCGCGGCGCTCGACGCCGTGTCGTGGGACGAGATCGCGGCGCAGAGCGGCGTCTCGCGCGAACTGATACGTCAGTCGGCGGAAATGTTCATCAACTCGGAGCGCGCGATTACGTGTTGGGCGATGGGGCTGACGCAGCACAAGCACGCCGTCGGCACGATTCAGGAGATCGTCAACCTGCACCTCCTGCGCGGCCAGATCGGCAGGCCGGGCGCGGGACTCTGCCCCGTGCGCGGCCATTCAAACGTGCAGGGCGACCGCACCGTCGGCATCTGGGAGCGCCCGCGCGAGTCGTTCCTCGCCGCGCTCGACAGGGAGTTCAACTTCAACGCGCCGCGCAAGCACGGCTTCGATACCGTGGAGGCGATTAAGGCGATGTACGTCGGCAAGTGCAAAGTCTTCTTCGCGCTCGGCGGCAACTTCCTCTCGGCGACGCCCGACACGGATTACACGGCGAAGGCGCTCCGTCGTTGTCGCCTGACGGCGCACGTCGTCACGAAGCTCAACCGCTCGCACCTCGTCGCCGGCGAGCAGGCTTTGATCCTGCCCTGCATGGGCCGTAGCGAGTCGGACGTGCAGGCGGGCGGCGAGCAGTTCGTGAGCACCGAAAATTCGATGGGAGTCGTGCAGATGTCGAGGGGTGTGCTCAAGCCGGGCAGCGAGCACATGCGTAGCGAGCCTTGGATCGTCGCGCGTCTGGCGAAGGCCGTGCTGGGCGGGCGCTCAAGCGTGGACTGGGACGGCTTCGCGGCGAACTACGACCGCATCCGCGACGCGATTGAGCGCACGATTCCGGGCTTCGGCGATTACAACCGGCGCATACGACAACCCGGCGGCTTTTATCTCCCGAATTTGCCGCGCGAAGGCAAGTTTCCGACGGCGACGAACAGGGCCAACTTCACCGTCCACGAATTGCCCGCCGTCGCGCCGCTCGCGCACGGCGAGTTCGCGATGATGACGATTCGCACGCACGACCAGTTCAACACGACCATCTACGGACTCGAAGATCGCTATCGCGGCATACACAACGAGCGGCGCGTCGTGCTGCTCAACGCCGAAGATATCCGCGAGCAGGGGCTTGAGAGCGGGCAGGTGGTTGACCTGACGAGCTACTTCGACGACGGAGAGCGACACGCGCGCCACTTCATCGTCGTGCCCTACGAAATTCCGCGCGGTTGCGCCGCGACCTACTTCCCGGAGACGAACGTGCTGGTTCCCATCGGCAGCACCGCCGACCGCAGCAACACTCCGACTTCCAAATACGTCCGCATCCGCCTCACGCCCCGGCCCGTCGCGCAGGGCGCAGGCGAAGCTGCACGCGCCGCGCCGCCATTCGATTACGACCACGTTGACGGTCAATCGCAAGCGTGAAGGCGCACGAGACTTGCCCTCAAAAAACCGCCCTTCCGCGCCGACTCTTTTCACCTTCCGCGACTTGCGCGCTTTCATGCCCTCCGTCCGGCCAATCCGTGTTAGCCTGCCGCGATGAACGAAAGCGCCGGGACACTGCGCGAGCGAGCGATTGCCGGGTATCACGAACTGCTGGCGGCGGACGCGAGCCTGAACGCGGAATCGTTCGCGCGGCTCAAGCGCGCGATGAGCGCGCGGCGTTTGGTTTACGGTGAGCGGCCACTCGGTGTCGCCCTGCGCCCGCACCTGCTCACGCGCGCGCAGTACGAGCGCCTGTCTCACGCGTCCGAGGTGGTGGCGGGCGCGTTCGAGAAGATCGGCGAGGCGCTCCTCTCCGACCAATCTCTCTTAGACCGCGTCGGCCTGACAGACACAGAGCGGCGGCTCGCGCTCATCAACCCCGGCTTCAAAAGCGCCGCCGTGACGACCCGGCTCGACGCCTTCGTCCACGGCGACGAAGTAAAATTCGTCGAGTACAACATACTGCTCCGCAATTATTTCGTCGAGCGCGGCATCCCCACGGTCATCTGCACGCCGGACGAACTGGAATACTCAGGAGGAAAATTGCGGCGCGGAGATTTCACGATTGATCTCGTTTACAAGCGCGTCATCATCCACGAACTACTCGCGCGCCACGACGAGACGCACCCGCTCGTGCGCGCCTACGCGGGCGGCGATGTCTGTCTGGTCAATCCCTTCCGCTGCAAGATGCTGCACAAGAAGGCCGCCTTCGAGTTCCTGACGGACGAAGATCGCGCACACTGGTTCACGCCGCAGGAGAGGGAATTGATCCGCGCCTGCGTGCCTTGGACGCGTCGCGTCGAGGAGCGGCGCACGGAGTATCGCGGAGAGTCTATTGACCTGCTGGAATTTGTCAGGAAGATGCGCGCCAATTTCGTCCTCAAGCCGAACGACGACTACGGCGGGCACGGCATCTTTCTGGGCCACAGGACGGGCGAAGCGGAGTGGGACGAACGACTGGCGCAGGCTCTGTCTGGCGACTACGTCGTGCAGGAATTGATTGACCTGCGGACAGAAGAGTTTCCCGTCTTCGACGACGAGCGTTGGAGCATCCAGCCGATGTACGTTGATGTCAACCCGTTTCTCTTCCTCGGCAAGATGGACGGCGCGTTGGTGCGGCTCTCGGACTCGCCGATTGTCAACGTCACGTCGGGCGGCGGCGAGACGGGCTTCTTCGTCATCGAAGGCGAAGTGCACGGCTGAGTCCTCATCGGACGATCAGCCATGCATCCCCACACAGACAGTTTGTCATTCAAACCAGCGCCTCTATTGTTCCGTGTTGAGCGGCGGCAGGCTCGCCTGTCGGAGTTGGTCGTTGAGCGCCTTCACGTCCATGTTCTTGAATCCGTTCCAGCGCGTCAGAAGCTCCGAGAGCGTCCGCCCGAACTCTGCCGTGGACGCGACGGCCTGCGTCGTCGGCGTGGCGTTGGCGTCCTGAAGCGTGTCGAGCAGAGTTTCAAAAGACCCGTTCAGTCTCGCGAAGCTCATCTCGCCCTGACCTCCCGCGACGGGGACTCGCGGCGGGCCGCCGCCTTCGAGTGCCGCCGCCTTTTCATCAAGCGCGGCGAGTTTTCCGGTCAGTTCACCCTGCCCTGCGCGAGCTTTGATGTCCTTGATTTGCGCGCGGAGTTTGCGAACCTGTTCGAGCGCCTCGAAACTCTGGCGCATCCCTTCGTAAGCCTGCATCGAAAGCTCGTACTGTTGACGCAGCCCCGCCGCCTGCGTCTTGACGCGTGGGTCTATCCGCACGTTGAGAGGCTGCGTGTAGCTGCGCCCGCCGGTTGTCAGCTTGACAGTGTATCGCCCCGGCATCACCGAAGGCCCTTGCGGATATAGCGGCGTATCTTTGTAGATGGCCGAGATCGGGTAGTCGAAGCGCAGGGCCTTCGGCGGTGGATAGTGCAAGTCCCAGACGAAGCGCTGCATGCCTGACTTAGCGGAAAGAATCCACGATGGGCGGAACCAGTAAGTCGGCACGTTGAAGTTCTTTTCGTTGACAGGTTCCGGCGCGTCTGCGCTCGACCAGCGGCGCACGAGTTTGTTTTGCCCGTCGAGAATTTCGAGCGTGACAGGCACGCCCGCGTCTCGTTTCAGATAGTAATTGATAATCGCGCCGTCGGGCGGATTCTGTCCCACAGGCTCTTCGGGCGGGAGCGGCGTGTCGGTATTGGCGTTCCGGCGGACGCGCGTGGCGAGTTGCGGCTCGAAGAGGAATGCTTCGGACGATGCCGCCTGCGCGTTGAGCTGACGGAGCGGCGTGATGTCGTCGAGTATCCAGAAGGAACGCCCGTGTGTGCCGACGATGATGTCGTCGCCGTGGACGACGAGGTCGCGAATCGAAGTCGCAGGCATGTTGAGACGAAGCGGCTGCCAGTGGTCTCCGTCGTCGAAGGAGACGAAGACGGCGCGCTCCGTCCCGGCGAAGAGCAGACCTTTGCGCGTGGGGTCTTCGCGCACGACGTTGACGGGCGCGTCGCCGGGAAGCCCCGTAGTGATTTCCGTCCACGTCTTGCCGCCTTCGTGCGTGCGATAAATGTGCGGGTGCATGTCGTCGAGACGGATGCGGTTGACGGCGGCGTAGGCGGTCGCGGGATCAAAGTGTCCCGCGTCAATGATGGAGACTTTGCTCCACACGGTCAGAGCAGTCGGCGTCACGTTCTGCCAATTCTTGCCCGCGTCGCGCGTGACGTGAATCAATCCGTCGTCTGTTCCAGCCCAGATTGTTTTCAAATCCCTGTGCGAAGGCGCGACCGTGTAGATGACGCCGCGCCGGGGCATCTTCGACATCTCAGGCGTGCGATAGACGCCGATGCTCGCGGGCGGCTCAGGCTGCTCGCGCGAGAGGTCTGGGCTGATGATGTCCCAACTGCTGCCGCCGTTCGTCGTCTTGAACAGCACGTTGCCGGCGTAGTAGAGAACGTGCGGGTCAATGGGCGAGAACACGAGCGGCGCGGTGCGTATAAATCTGTACTTGCCGCCGCGCACGACTTCAGGCGCGATGGATTGAACCTGTCCCGTCGTCTTGTCGAAGCGCGACAGTTTGCCGCCGTAGATGATGTTCGGGTTGAGAGGGTCGGGCGCGACGTAGCCGTATTCTTCGGCTCCGACGGTGCGCCAGTCGCGGAAACTTATCGCGCCGTTGTCGCCCCGGCTCGCCGTGCCGACCGAGCCGCTCTCCTGCTGCGCGCCATAGACCCAGTAAGGATATTGATTGTCCGTGATGACGTGATAGAACTGCGCGGTCGGCTGATTGTACCAACTGCTCCAAGTCTGCCCGCCGTTGACCGTGATGGTCGCGCCCTGATCCGAGGCCAGCAGGATAATCTTCGTGTCGTCTGGGTTGATCCAGACGGTGTGATAATCGTCGCCGCCGGGCGCGCCCTTCCACGCGTAGAAAGTTTTGCCGCCGTCGGTCGAGCGATAGGTCGAGGTGTTGGCAGCGTAGACGATGTCTTTATTTTTCGGGTCGGCTTTCACTTCGGCGAAGTCGCTGCCGCGCCCCCAGACGCGCACTTCCGAGTTGACGCGCTGCCACGACTCGCCCGCGTCGTCGGAGCGATAGACGCCGCCGAGTTGCGGCGAGTCAACGTTGGCGTAGATGCGTTTCGGGTCGCTCGGCGCGATGCCGAAGCCGATGCGTCCCAACCCTTGCTCAAAAGTCGGCAGCCCCTTCGTCAACTGCTTCCAGTTCGTGCCGCCGTCCGTTGATTTATAAAGACCGCTGCCCGGCCCCTGCCACGAGCCGTTCTCCCACGGCCCCTGCCGCGCCGCCCACAAATCGGCGTAGACGATGCGCGGGTTCGCCGGGTCGAAGGCCAGCGCAATCGCGCCGGTGTTCTCGTCTTTGTAAAGCACGCGCTCGAAAGTCTCGCCGCCGTCAGTCGAGCGGAAGACGCCGCGCTCTGCGTTCGGGCCGTAAGGGTGTCCGAGCACGGCAACGAAGATGCGGTTGGGGTCGCGCGGGTCAACGATGATCGCGCCGATCTGCTGGCCTTCACGAAGTCCGAGGTGTCGCCACGTCTGCCCGGCGTCCGTTGATTTGTAGACGCCGTCGCCGGTCGAGAGGTCTGGACGCTGCAAGCCCTCGCCGCTGCCGACGTAGACGATGTCCGGGTTCGACGGCGCGACGGCGAGCGCGCCGATGGAGCCGGTCGGCTGTTCGTCGAAGATCGGCTTCCACACGCGCCCGTAGTCGTTCGTCTTCCACACGCCGCCGTTGTTGACGCCGATGTAAAAGACGTTGGGCTGTCCCGGCACGCCCGTCGCGCCCACGGTGCGGCCACCACGAAACGGCCCGATCATGCGCCAGCGCATGCCCTGATACGTGTCCGGGTCGAAGGTTTGCGCGGCTGTCGCCGACGGCGCGCAGGGCAGAAGCAGGAAACTACAGACGACGAGCACAAGGCTGCGAAGTGCGATCACGTTTCACCTCCGAAGAGAATCTGGAATCAGTTTGGTGTGTAGCCCCGGCGAGTAATGCAGTTTCGAGATGCCGGCGCGTCTCAAAAATATCCGCTTGCTTGCTTCTTACTTGGGTGCTCAATATAACGCCAAACCTCAGTTTGTGAAATGGAGAAGTGTCGCGACGGCGAACTTTGAGCCGCCCCGGCGCGTCTAAAAGACACCCGCTGGCGCGAAACAGTGCGTGCGCGTCAGGCGGTGAGTCCGTGCCGGGGAGTTAGGAGCAAAGGGGTGGCATGATGGCGGAAGTGAAAATGATTATTCCAGCATACGTCAGGGTAGGGAAATGCGAAGAATGCAGCGCGGACGTTTACGCGCCGGGCACGATGTCTGCGAGTGGCGGCTTGCCGCCCATGTCGGCCTGCGACTGTGCCGGCGGGCCGAAGGTCAGGGGCGCGGCGAAATCGCAACGGTCAATTGAAAGTCGGGCGGCGGACTCGCAGGAAAGAGCGAAAGCCGCTTGAGCGGAATCATCAAGGGGAGAGTCGGATCAATGAAAGAACGTCGGAACGCAAAAAGCGGTAAGCGCGCCGCGCAACAGACGGAGCGTGAACAGGGGGCGTGCGGCTTTGAGCCAAACGCTTTCTACGAGCGTCTGCTTGAAATGCGCGAAGAGAACCCGTCGGCCTTCAACACCATGAGCGCCGCGACGCGCCTGTCCGTCGAGGCGTACATAAAAGCGAAGCTGAATTTCACCGGGGCGAAGGCGAACAAAATCGCGGCCTGACGACGACGCACCGCGAAATCAACAGAGTTTCAACTTACAGGAAGGCGCGAGGAAAGTACCAATCTTTCTTCGCGCCTTCTGCTCTTCCAGCTTTCTTTTTGACAGTACGGCGTCGCCGTGTCTATGCTCGCGTGTCGTTCGCAACCATGCGGATGCGTCACGATTATGAAGACGAAACCACGCGCGCTATTGATCGCGCGGCTCACGCTCGTTGTCGCCGCACTGTGGCCGTCGTCGTCTCTCGATGCGCGGCAGAGAGTCGCGGCGGAGAAACATGCGGCGAGTGCCGCACGCGCGCGACACTCCGCTCCGGCGACGCGCACCGCTCAACCCGTCGTCCTGCGCGAGTCCGTGAACGCGGCGAGCCTCGGCGGCGCGGCGCTGCCGTACAGAATTCTGCTGCCCGCCGACTACGCGACGAGCGCGCGGCGCTATCCCGTCCTCTATCTACTGCACGGCGCGCAGGGCGGCGAGGGCGACTGGACGACGCGCACAAACCTTGCCGCTTACGCCGCGCGTTACCAACTCATCGTCGTGATGCCGGGCGTCGGCGACAGTTGGTACGCCAACAGCGCGAGCGACGAGAAGGCACGATACGAGGACGCCATCATTCGCGACCTCATTCCGCACGTTGACGAAAAATACAGGACGCTCGCGAGCGGGTACGGGCGTGCCGTCGCGGGCCTCTCGATGGGAGGGTTTGGCGCGATGAAGTTCGCGCTTTCGTACCCGCAACTGTTCGTCTTCGCCGCCAGCTTCAGCGGCGCTTTCGACGCCCCGCGTACCAACATCATCGTGGGCGCGAAGGACGAACGCTCGCAAATTCTGCTGCGCGTCTTCGGCGCGGCGGACAGCGAGACGCGCCGCCGCAATGATGTCTTTGAACTCGCGCGAGCCGTCAAAGAAGGCGCACGCGTGCCGTACCTCTACGTCTCGACGGGCAACAACGACCCGCTCGCCTCCGTGCTGCCGGCCAACACGCGTTTCGCAGAGGCTCTGCGCGAGCGCAAAATCGCATACGAGTACCACGAGCGCCCCGGCGCGCACGAATGGCGTTTCTGGGACGCCGAAATCAAACTCGCCCTTGAGCGCATGAGCGATTTCGTCGCCCACATGAAGCCCGACGCGCGTTTCTAACTTTTACCGAACGGAGCCGGAAAGAATGAAGTCTCTCAAAATCTCGCCGTGCGTGTGCGCCTTATTGCTGGTCGCTGCTTTGGGCGGCGCTCGCGGCGGCGTCGTCAACGTAACTGTCAACGCGCAAACGACTGCACCCGTCGCCTCTGCCGCCCACGAAGCCGTTCGCGTCATCCCACAGCCGAAGAAGCTGGACGCGACGGGCGAGACGTTTCAACTCACGCGCGGCGTCACCGTCACCGTCGCCGACCCGCGCTCGGAGGAAGACGAATTCGCCGCGCGGGATTTCGTCGAGGACGCGCGCGAGACGGCGGGCGTGACGCTGGTGGCCGGGAAGAAACGCGGGCGTCGCTCTATCCTGTTGGGTACGTTCGGTGCGAAGGCGATCAACGAAGCTCTCGGTCGAGCCAGCCTGACAGCGCCGTCTGATTTGAATGAAGAGGGCTACGTGTTGAGCGTCCGCGCAGACGAAGTAGTCGTGGCGGGGCGGACGGCGGCGGGCGTCTTCTACGGTATGCAGACCTTGAAGCAATTGGTGCGTGGCGAGGGCGACGCGGCCTACATTCAGGGCGCGCGGATTACCGACTGGCCGACAATGCGCTGGCGCGCAGTCTCCGACGACATCAGCCGCGGCCCCGTCCCGACCGTCGAATACGTCAAGCGGCAGTTGCGTACCTTCGCCTACTTCAAGCTCAACATGCACTCCTTCTACATGGAGCACACGTTCGCGTCCGAAGCTCACCCACTCGTCGCCCCCGAAGGCGGCTCGCTCATGCCCGCAGAGATTCGCGAACTCGTCGCATACGCGCGCCGCTATCACATCGAACTCGTCCCGGAGCAACAGACCTTCGGCCACCTGCACAAGGCGCTCAAGCTTGAGAAGTACAACGAACTCGCGGAGGTTCCTTACGGCGACGTGTTGTCGCCACAACAGGAAGGCTCTTACAAACTCGTCGCCGACTTGTACAAAGAACTCGACGGACTGTTCCCCGGCAAGTTCTTCCACATCGGCGCGGACGAGACGTTCGAGTTGGGCGAGGGGCAGAGTCGCGACGAGGTGAAGGCCAAAGGCGTCGGCGCGGTTTATTTCGAGCATCTCCGGCGCGTGCGCGAGATTTTGCAGCCTTACCGGCGGCGTCTGATGTTCTGGGGAGACATCGCCCTCAACCACCCTGACCTCATCGGCAGCGTGCCGAAAGACATGATCGTGATGAACTGGACTTACGGCCCACGCGACAGTTACGCGGCGCGCATCAAGCCGTTCAAAGACGCGGGCCTCGACCAGTTCGTCTGTCCCGGCGTGCAGAGTTGGAACCAGATTTTCCCGAACACCGAGGCGGCGGTCGTCAACATCTCGAACTTCGTGCGCGACGGGCAGGCGGTGGGCGCGCTCGGCATGATGAACACGACTTGGGACGACGACGGCGAAGCTCTCTTTGAGATGAACTGGTACGCCATCGCGCTCGGCGCGGCGGCTTCGTGGGAGTCCGCGCCGCTTGATGTCTCGAAGTTCGACGCGAAGTTCGACTGGTCTTTCTTCCGCCACGACGGCGACGAATTGACGAAGGCGATTCGCGCGCTCGGCAGCGTCAACAAGGTGCTCGGCACGGGCGCGAGCGACGCGGAGTTCTGGCGCAACCCCTTCACGGAGAGTTTTCAGGAAGAGCGTGCGCGTGCTTTGAGCGAGAAGACACGGCAGATGCGCCTGCTCGTAGAGGGCGCTGCGGAGACGATCATCCGCGAGCGCACGCGTGTGCGGCGCAACCAACCGTCGCTCGACGCGATGCGCTTCGCCGCCGAACGCTTCGACCACATGGGCCGGCGCATGCAGGTCGTCGAAGGGTTCAGCCGCGCTTACTGGGACGCTTACCTGAACCTCGGCGATCAAAGAAAGGTCAGGCGGCTGCGTAACTATTCCGGCGCGGTCAACAATCGTTTGCGCGAGATGGCCGAAGAGCTGGCCGCGCTGCGCGAGGCTTATCGCCGCCAGTGGCTCGCGGAAAACCGCCCCTCGTGGCTCGACAGTATCCTCGCGCGCTACGACCTCGCGATTGACGGCTGGCTCACCAAGAGTCTGGCCGTGCAGGAAGCGCTCCGCGAATACGAAGAGACTTCGACGCTGCCCAACCCGCAGGAATTCGGCCTCGGCTCGCGCCCCTCCGCCGACAATGAAAAGCGGCGCTGAGAATTTTCGTGTTAAGCATGCGAGGCGCGAGCAGGCCACGCATGTCAAAATTGAAGGCAAGTCAATGGCTTCCCGGTCAACAGCGGCGTGGGCGGCGCCGCCCGCGCGACGTGAGATAAATCTCCACGCCGGGATGCAAACGGAAACTTTCAACAGTATTCTTGAAAGAGGTGGAACGAATCATGGATGAGGCGCTGGGGGATTTTCGTCAGACTGTCGAGTCCGCCGCCGTGCGGTTGCTTCTGATTTCGGAAGAGGAAAGCCGTGCGCGCGGCGTTGAAGGCAGTTGGTCGGCCAAGGAGATCGTCGGACACTTGACGGACGACCTCGTCTTTCCGGGCTACGAGCAGGACGAGTGGGTCAGAGTGCAGAACTATCAAGAGGAGCCTTGGCCCCTGCTCGTCGAACTCTGGAAGGCTTACAACCTGCACCTCTGGCACGTCATGGCGCGCGTGCCGGAGGACGCGCGTAGGAAGCCGCGCGTGAAACACAGTCTGAACCGCATTGCGTGGCAGACTGTGAGCGAAGACGCGCCGGCCACGCTCGAATATCTCATGCTCGATTACATCGCGCATCTCAAGAACCATCTACGGCAGGTCTTCGGCGAAGCGGGCGATTGAATCGCCGCGCTCTCCGGGAAGGAATCCATGATAATACTTATGTTCAGCGGCGTTGATTGGAAGACGGTTTTCCTGCCTGACACTTCCCTGATCGAAATCATCGTGCGCGGGTCGTTGATGTACCTCGCGCTTTTCACGCTGCTGCGCGTGGTCTTGAAGCGGCAATCCGGCACGCTCGGCATGACAGACCTGCTGCTCATCACGCTGCTCGCGGACGCGTCGCAGAACGCCATGGCCGGCGAGTACAAATCTGTCCCCGACGGCATCGTGCTGGTCAGCACCATCATCTTCTGGAACTACGCGCTCGACTGGCTCGCCTACAAGTCGCGTTGGTTCGAGCGCCTGATTGAGCCTGCTCCACTCCCGCTCATCAAGAACGGCAAAATGCTCCGCAGGAATATGCGCCACGAGTTAATCTCCGAGGCGGAGTTGATGAGCCAGCTCCGCCAGCAGGGAATTGACGACATCTCAAAAGTGAAGGAGTCGTACATCGAAAGCGACGGGCGTATCAGCGTCATCGAGCGCGAGGAGAAACGCCACGACAATGTCGAGCGGAAAGGAACGTGAACCGGCCAGCGACCCTCAATGGGTGCAGCCGCTCGCCAAAGGTATCTATACTTTTCCAAACTCCCTCCGGAGGAATTATTTCAGCCATGACTACGCAACGAGATAAAGAAATCGCGACGCTCGCGGGCGGTTGCTTCTGGTGTCTGGAGGCGGTCTACGACGACCTGCGCGGCGTCGAAAGCGTCGTCTCCGGCTACGCAGGCGGTGAAGTGCCGAACCCTTCTTACCAGGCGGTCTGTTCCGGCACGACGGGGCACGCAGAGGTTGTGCAAATCACCTTCGACCCGCGCGTCGTGTCTTACAAAGAACTGCTGGAAGTCTTCTTCGCCATCCACGACCCGACCACGCTGAACCGGCAGGGCGGCGACGTGGGCACGCAATATCGCTCGGCGATTTTTTATCACACGCCGGAACAGAGGGAGATTGCCGAGCAGGTCATCGCCGAAGTCGGCGCGGCGCAGGTCTGGGACGCGCCCATCGTGACCGAGACCGCGCCGCTCGCGGAGTTTTACACGGCGGAGGATTATCACCAGAACTACTTTCAGCGTAACCCGAACCAGCCGTATTGCCAGATTGTCGTCGCCCCGAAAGTCGGCAAGTTTCGCAAGCGTTATCTGGACAGGCTGAAGAAGTAAATTGTCCGCGCCGCGTGCCGTCACCACACGGCAAATGAAATTGGGATTGGCGGGAAATGACGAACTCCATTGAGACGAGACGAAAAGCAGTCGTCCTTTTAAGCGGCGGCCTCGACTCGACGACGACGCTGGCCGTGGCGCAAAGCGAGGACTACGAACTTTACGCGCTGACGTTCAACTATGGGCAGCGGCACGAGGTCGAGATCGAAGCGGCGCGACGCGTCGCCGGGCGTTACGGCGTCGCCGAACACGTCGTCGCGCAGATTGATCTGCGTGTCTTCGGCGGCTCGGCCTTAACCTCCGATACACCTGTGCCGAAAGACCGCGCCGTCGAGGAGATGGGCGAGGGCATCCCCGTCACATACGTCCCTGCGCGCAACACCATCTTCCTCTCGTTCGCGCTGGCGTGGGCCGAGGTGTTGCGAAGCAGCGACATCTTCATCGGCGTCAACGCGCTCGATTACAGCGGCTACCCCGATTGCAGGCCGGAGTACGTCGAAGCCTACGAGCGGATGGCGAACCTCGCGACGAAGGCCGGGGTCGAAGGCGGGCAGAGGTTGAAGATACACACGCCGCTCCTTCAACTGTCAAAAGCGGAGATTATCGAGAGGGGGCTTGAACTGGGAGTTGATTACGGCTTGACGATTACCTGTTATGACCCGTCGCCGCCGGGCGAGGCTTGCGGCCACTGCGACGCGTGCCTGCTGCGCCTGAAAGGTTTCGCCGAGAACGGCATCGCCGACCCCGCGCCTTACCGATGAGAGGGGCGTGCTTGACAGAGATGAGCTACAGCGTTAAAGAAATTTTCCTTACGCTTCAGGGCGAGGGAGCCAACACGGGCCGCGCCGCCGTCTTCTGCCGCTTCGCCGGCTGCAACCTCTGGACTGGACACGAGCGCGACCGCGCGGACGCCGTCTGCGATTTCTGCGATACGGACTTCGTCGGCACAAACGGCGACGGCGGCGGGCGCTTCGCGCGGGCGGAAGATTTGGCGAAAGCGGTCGCGTCGGCTTGGCCCGCGCGGCCTGCGGCTCACGCGCAAGTCTCGACGCGTGCGCGGCCACTCGTCGTCTGCACCGGCGGCGAGCCGCTCTTACAGTTGGACGAAACGCTCGTCTCGGCCTTTCACGCGGCGGATTTCGAGGTCGCGATTGAGACGAACGGGACGCGTCTCGCGCCGGACGGCGTTGATTGGGTCTGCGTCAGCCCGAAGGCGGGCGCGGAGTTGATTCTGCGCTCCGGCCACGAACTCAAGCTCGTCTTTCCGCAGCCCGGAGCGGAGCCGTCACTCTTCGAGCGTCTCGACTTCCGGCACTTCTTCCTGCAACCGTTGGACGGCCCACGCCGCGACGCGAACACGCGGCTGGCGATTGAATACTGCCTCGCGCACCCGCAATGGCGTCTGAGCTTGCAGACGCACAAACTGCTCGGTATCCCCTGACGCGCCGCGTCCGCGCCGGAGTGAAGAAGCCGCACGCAAAGACGTGAAGGCGCACAGGCAGCGTTCAGGCAGCATCCACGATAAGTCTCATGGACAATTCCGCCGCACAAGTGATACAGCTTCGCGCCGGTGTTGAGAGCGACGGGCGCAGGCTTGACGAGTTTCTCGCGGCGCGGCTCGATTGGTTGAGCCGCATGCGTATCGCCACGCTGCTCGCGCGTGGCGCGTGCACTGTGAACAAGACGACGGCGCACGCGGGCCAACGTCTCAAGGCCGGCGATATTTTGGAGATCGCGCTCGAAGAGGATGCGCCGAACTCGATGACGCCGGAGCCGCTGCCGCTCGATGTGGTCTACGAAGACGCGCACCTGCTCGTCGTCAACAAGCCCGCCGGGATGCTCGTCCACCCGACGCGCGGCGTCAAAACCGGCACGCTCGCCAACGCGCTCGTCTACCACCTCAACCAACTTTTGATTTCTAGCTTCGGATTGCCGTTTGAGAGACAGGGCGCTCTCAACCCGGAATCGAAAATTGAAAATCCGCAGCCGTTCATCCGTCCCGGCCTCGTGCACCGGCTCGACCGCGCCACTTCGGGGCTGCTGGTCGTCGCCAAAGGGCAGCGCGCACTCAGTATTCTCTCCCGTCACTTTCATCAACGGCTGGTCGAGAAGCGTTACCTCGCGCTCGTGCGCGGCTGCCCGCCGGAGGACGCGTTCGAGATCAACGCGCCCATCGGTCGCGACGACGAGGCGCAGCCGAAGTGGCGCGTGTTGGAGAGCGGCAGGCACGCGGAGACGCGCGTGCGCGTGCTTGAGAGAAAAGCCGGCTTGAGTCTGGTCGAGCTTGAGCCTGTGACGGGGCGCACGAACCAGTTGCGTATACACTGCGCGCACGTCGGCTACCCCATCGTCGGCGACGAATGGCGCGATGGCGGCGCGGCGACGCGTCTGTGCCTGCACGCCGCGCGTCTCGCCTTTCACCACCCACGGGGCGGCGACTGGATGGAGTTCACCTCGCCTCCGCCGGAGGAGATGAGAAGACTGCTCGATGAAGAACATGCTGCGCGGGAGAGTGGCGACGGCGGAGGAAGTTGA
>JAIVJG010000198.1 GCA_020200155.1 Acidobacteriota bacterium
GTCCCATCCCCGTGTCAATCTTGACGTGCACGTCTGCGACCACGCCCGCCGCACGCGCGGCTTCGTCCAGCGCCGCCGCCATGTCCGCGCGATAGACCACGGGCACGAGCCTGTGACGGATGCAGATTCCCTCCTGCCCATTCCAGAACCCGCCGAAAACCAGTATGGGCTGCTCGATTCCCGCGAGCCGCAATTCGCTGCCCTCTTCCAACGTCGCCACGCCGAACCAGTCTGCACCCTCTGAGGCCAGCCTGCGTGCACACGCGACCGCGCCGTGCCCGTATGCGTCAGCCTTGACAACGCCCATGACACGCACGCCGTGCGCGACGCGTCGGCGCACCTCTTGGAAATTCGACGCCAGCGCATCGAGGTCAATCTCCGCCCACGTCGGACGTTGTGCGTCTTGATGGAATTCGTTCATTAACATTTCACCGCCGGCGCGCTTTGAGGCTTATGAAAAATTAGACCGCCGGGCGTGGCGGTCTACAAAGGATTGCCCTTGCGGTCGTGTTGAGCCGCGCTCACTCGCGCCACATGTTTTCGAAGCGCGTGAACTCTTTCAGGAACGCCAGCTTTACCATCCCCGTCGGGCCGTTGCGCTGCTTGGCGACGATCAGTTCGGCGAGGCCCGCATTCTCTTCCGTCCGGTTGTACTGCTCCTCTCGATAGATGAACGCGACTACGTCCGCGTCCTGCTCAATCGCGCCCGACTCGCGCAAGTCCGCGAGCTGCGGGCGGTGATCCGTTCTGGCCTCCGGCGCGCGTGAGAGTTGCGAGAGCGCGACGAGCGGGACTCTCAACTCTTTCGCCAGCCCCTTCAACTCGCGCGAAATCTGCGAGACCTCCTGCTGTCGCGACTCGACGCGGCGAGACGAGCCGGACATCAGTTGCAGATAATCAACGACGATCAGGTCTAACTTTTTCTGCTCCGCCGCGAGTCGCCGCGCCTTCGCCCTCATTTCAAGCACGGAGATGCCCGGCGTGTCGTCTATAAAAATCTTCGCTTCGGCCAGTGTGCCGAGCGCGCCTGCGAGCCGCGCCCACTCGTCGCGCGAAAGGAACCCGCTGCGAAAACGATGCGCGTCCACACGCCCCTCCGAGCACAGCATACGCATCACCAGCGCCTCCTTCGACATCTCCAGCGAGAAGACGCCGACGACCGCGCCCGCCTGAATCGCCGCATTCTGCGCCAGCGTCAGACACAAACTGGTATTGTGCAGGCAGATGTCCTGTGCGATGAAGTTCGCTTCGTCGGGAACGGTCAGGTCATACACCTGGTGCTCGCCGATTGATTCGATGGAGATGATTTCGTCCCAGTAGATATCAGTCCCGGCAATCAACCGAAGCCCTGAATCTTCCAGCACGTCCGCATACCGGGACAGGCGACGGAGGGGGATGCCGCGACCCGCATGCGGATTGTACCCAGAGGCAGGAACAGGCTCGCCGCTCCGGCGCGCGAGTTCGGTCAGCGAGAGATGGGAGCGCGCCGCCGCCGTCCTGACCAGTGCCCAGGCCTCGCGCGGTGCGTGGCCGACGTTGCTGCGGCGCTGAGGCAACTCCCGAACGCAGCGGGACGCCTTTTCGCCGAGCCAGCCGATATGTTCCTGATAAACGGCCACCGATTCCGGCTCAGTAATCTCCACGCGCCAGCACCGCTCGCGCTTACGCCAGAACTTCGCGACGATGCCGAAACGCGTGAAGGCGTGATGAACGTCGTGCGCTAACTTCTCCGAAGCGACCGCGAATTCGATGCGCGGGTATCCCTGCAACGAATAAATCGTGCCGTCGCAACTCATCAGCACACGCAGGAATTCGGCCAGATGCTCGCGCGTCCAACGCCAGACGCACGCCGGAAAACTTTTATCTTCTGCAAGCTTTCCCCACAGGCCCAAACCTTTAAGCCATTCCGTCACAGGGTTCGGCGACGACTTCCAGAGGCGGCGCGTCGGGCGCACGACCTTGTACGTGATCCGGTCTTGTCGTAAGACGCACGTCGGGAAATGCCGCGCGATAATATTTTGGAAATCTCCGACGATGACCGGATCAATGTTTGTAAACATCGGGCACTTGGCAGTCAAGCCGCCTTCCGCTATGAAGTATGCGATCAGGCGAACAAGATCAGGCGCGTAACCGTCAGTGCCGAAAGCCGGGACAGTTCGCGGCACGCCGATCTTTTGTCCGACACGGAGATCATAAAGAGGCTTCCACCCATTAATGGTTAAAAACGGGTGGTGTCCGGTCACGTCAACGTTGCGCCCTGTGCGGGTCGTGACTCGGAAAACCGGCTTGACGCCACTGTCAATCCATGCAGAAATCGGCGTCGCCCTGACCTCGCCGCTCGACGACACGCCGAAAACGTTTTTTTGTCGTCGCTCCACACACTCTTCGAGTGTGAGGCGCTCACCCGTCTGTGGGTCGTCAATGAGCGTCCAAGCGGCGGCGCATTTGCCCATTGAAGGCCTGGCGGCGACGATGATGAGGTCGGATTCCTGCAAGCCGGAGGTCATCGTGTCGAGTTCGCTGAAGCCTGTGGTCAAGCCTGTGAGCATGGCGGAGCGACCGGCCATCTCCTGCACTTTTTCGAGGAGCGCGTCGGCGACCGGCTTGACGTGCGAGAAGCCCTGCCGCGTGCGCTCGTCTGCGAGCGCGAAGATCATCTGCTCGGCGTGGTCGAGGATAACCTCCGGCTCGTCTTCTTCCTCCAGAGCTTCACTCGTGATCTTGTTAGCGACCTTGACGAGTTGCCGCATCGTGGATTTGCCGCGCACCATTCCGGCGTAGGCCGCGACGTTGTTGAAGTGCGGCATGCCGTAGGTCAGCTCGCTGATGAAGGCGATGCCGCCGACCTGTTCGAGCACGCCCTCGCGGCGCAATTCCTCACCCAAAAGGATCGGGTTGATTTCGGCTGCGCGTTCGCTTAAGGCAATCATGCCGCGAAAGACGAACTGGTGCGCGCGGACGTAAAAGTCTTCGGGCCTGAGAAGCTCGATGGCCTGATTGACGAGGCTGTTGTCGAGGATGATTGCACCGAGGATGGCACGCTCGCTCTCGGCGCTGTGGGGCAGCGGACGCTCCAGCATCTGTTCGCGCGACGTATCAACTGGATAGTTTGCCATCGGGAGTTTCGGGTTGTTTGAAGAAAAGAAAGCGGCACGTTCCCGCGTGTCACCTCCGTTCGCCGCCGGGCGCGTGGAGGAGCGCGTGGAAGCGCGCCGCTGTTCTTATACAACAAAGTGCGGGACGCGACAACAGAGAGTCGTCGCGCCCGTTTTTGATGAGGAATTTGCTAAGACTGCGGCGTGTCCGACGACGTTTCGGCAGCGACTTCGGGCGATGAAGCTTCCCCGGAGGCAGTCGCCTCTGTCGCCGTTGGCTCGGCTGCCTCCGCGCTCGCCGTGTCCGCGCCGGCGTGCGCGTTCGTCTGCGCGCCGCTCTCGCCCGACACCGTGACGGGCACTTCCACGGTCACTTCGCGGTGCAGCCGCACGGCGACGGTGTAGTCGCCCGTCTCCTTGATCGGCTCGCTCAGGATGATTCGGCGACGGTCAATCTCGTAGCCTTTCTCCTTGAGCGCCTCGGCGATCTGCATCGTCGTCACGGAGCCATAGAGCATGCCGTGCTCGCCGACCTTACGCTCGAAGCTCAGCTTGAGAGCCTTCATCAGCGCGGCCTGACCTTCGGCGGTGGAGCGCTCCTTGGCTTCCTTCTTGAGTAGCGCGCCGCGCTCGGCTTCGATCTGTTTGACGTTGCCGGCGGTCGCCTGTACGGCCAGCTTGCGCGGCAAAAGATAGTTGCGCGCGTAGCCAGCCTTGACCTTGACGATCTCGCCGCGCACGCCCAGTTTGTCCACGTCTTCGCGTAAAAGGACGTTCGTTGTAGCCATCTTCTCTCTCCTTTAGTCGGCGGCGTAGGGCAGCAGCGCGATGTTGCGCGCACGCTTGATCGCCTCGGCCAGCATACGCTGGTGCGGCGCGCACGTCCCCGTAATGCGGCGCGGCACAACCTTGCCGCGCTCCGGTATGTAGTTTTGCAGCAGCTTCACGTCTTTGAAGTCAATGAGGTCTACTTTGTCCAGACAGAAGCGACAGACCTTGCGCCGGCGCATGCGCCCACGCCCGCCCGCGCGGCCACCTCCTCGCCCGCCATGCGACGGGCCGTCGTCATCCATATCAAAATCGCGGTCGCCACCACCGCCTGAAAAATTTCTCGACATAATCTCTCTCTCTATTCTCTCGAAGGCGACGGGGCCGGCAGCGCCGATCTTAAGCTCGAAAGCGCACGCCACCCGCCGCCGCATCTCAAATCCGACGAAAACGTTCGGGCGCTCCCTTACGCTTCGTCAACACCTCTCGCGCCGGCGGCGGACGCACTCGCGCCGCTCCCGCTCGAAGCCGAAGCACCCGGCGTGTGTCGCGCAGTCCTCGCCGCGCGGCGCGCCTTAAACTTCTCCGCCCTGCGGCGGTCTTCGTCCACGCGCACGGTCATGTAGCGTATGACCTGATCGCTGACGCGCATGCGGCGTTCGAGTTCGGCGATCTCGCGGCCTGTGCCCTCGATCTCGAAGAGCATGTAGATGCCGTCGTTCTTGCGCCCGATTTTATAGGCGAGCTGACGCCGGCCCATGTTTTCCGTTTTGGTGACTGTTCCGCCCTGTTCGACGATGATGTGCTGAAGGTTTTCGCTCAGGCGTGTGATGTCTTCTTCGCCAGTGTCCGGATCAACGATGAAGACCACTTCGTAAACTCTGTTCTCTGCCAAAATCATCCTCCTTTTGGATGTCTAGCCTCAGCCACATGGTTGAAGCAAGAAGGAAAGTTAGAAATGATGAATGCGGAATGATGAGTGATGAATGAAAAGAAACTCTCTGCTTCTTATTCATCATTCCGCATTCATCATTTAGTTGTACCGTGCCATTGCTTTGTCAATGCCGTCGCGTATGACGGCGCGGAGTGCTTCGGCGCTCCGCTCTAAAATCTTTTCGACCTCTACGCGCTGCGCGTGCGGAAAGCGTTCCAGCACGAAGCTCGCCGTGTCGCCCACCGGATGCTCCGGCTTGATGCCGATACGCAGGCGCATGAACTCGTCCGTCTTGAGCGACGCGATAATGTTCTGCAAACCTTTTTGCCCGCCGCTCGAACCACACGGGCGGAGACGAATCATGCCGAACGGGAGCGCGATGTCGTCGCTGACGACGAGCAGACCGCTTGCCGGCGTCAGGCTCTCGCGCTTACGCAGCAGGCACGCCACCGACTCGCCGCTCAGGTTCATGTACGTCTGCGGCTTGACCAGTTCGACCCGCCGCCCTTCAAGCTCAGCGTGTCCGACCAGTGCGCGGCATTCAGTGCGTTTGACATCGCGCCCCGCTTCGCGCGCCACGAAGTCCACCAGCATGAAGCCGAGATTGTGGCGCGTCCATTCGTACTGCGCGCCCGGATTGCCCAGACCGACGACTAACATAAGGCAAAGGGGAAAAGGTCAAAGGCAAAAGGGAGAAGACTAAGGCGACGTGCTTTCGTCTTCACTTTTTCCTTTTGCCTTTTTACTTCTAACCTTCTCCGCCTTCCTCATCCTTCTTGCCCTTGCCGATGACTTCAGGCTCAGTGGATTCGGCCTCGACAACAGGTGCCTCGACCGGCTCCTCGCGCACGATGGCGACGGTCGCCACGGCGGTCTCAGGGTCGGTCAGGACTTCGATGCTTTCGTCCACCTTCAAATCCGAGACGTGCAGCACGTCGTGAACCTGTAGGTGCGACACATCCACGTTGATAGCGTCGGGGATGTCGCGCGGGCTGCAACGAATCTCGACCTCGCGCAGAAGCTGTTCGAGAACGCCGCCCTCTCCCTGCGCGCCCTCCGGCTCGCCTTCGAGGTGCAGGGGCACCGTCACTTCGATCTTCTGCCCGCGCACGAGGCGGCGCAAGTCCGCATGAATCAAACGCCCGCGCACAGGATCAAGCTGACGGTCGAGGAACATCACTTCGTTCCCGCCGATGCCCTCAACGTCGAGCGTGAAAATGGCGTTGTGTCCCGCGTCGGAGCGTAAGATTGCTGCCAGTTCTCTCAAAGGAGCGGCGGCTGAAACAGACTCGCCCTCGCCGCCATAGATCGTCAGCGGAACCATGCCGCGTGCGCGCAGGCGTCGCGAGTCGTTTTTGCCGCGCCCGGTGCGCTGCTCGGCCTTTACCGTAATCTCTTCTCTTTCTGCCATTGTGCTTACTCTTTCTGGTTTCAACCGCCAGTGTTTGCCCTTCCCTAGACGAAGAGCGAAGAGACGCTCGTCTCCTCGTGGATCGACTTGATCGCTTTCGCCAGAAGCGGCGCGATGCTCAAAACTCTGATTTTTTCCAGCCGGCACGCATCGTTGCGTAGCGGTATCGTGTTCGTCGTGACGACCTGTTCGATGTCTGAACCGGCCAGCGCCTCGCAGGCTCTGCCCGACAGCACCGGATGCGTGAAGCACGCGTGGATGCGGTCGGCACCGGCCTCGCGTAGAGCCACTGCGACCTTCGTCAGCGAGCCGCCCGTGTCGCACATGTCGTCCACGATGAGACAACTGCGCCCGCGCACGTCGCCGACGACGTTCATCACCTCCGCGACGTTCGCCTTCTCGCGCCGCTTGTCGCACAGAGCGAGTTGCGCAGGGCTGCCGTCCGCAGACTTCAGACGCTTGGCATAAGCGCGTGCGCGTTCGGCCCCTCCGGTGTCCGGCGCGACCACCGTCAGGTTCGGCAGAGGGTGCTCCTCGTAGTAGCCGATGAACGCCGGCGCGGCGTACAGGTGATCCACAGGGATGTCAAAGAAGCCTTGAATCTGCGCCGCGTGCAAGTCCATCGTCAGCACTCGATCCGCCCCGGCTGTCGCGATCAGGTTCGAGACAAGTTTGGCCGCAATCGGCACGCGCGGGCGGTCTTTCTTGTCCGAGCGTGCGTAGCCGTAATACGGCATCACCGCCGTCACGCGCTCGGCGGAAGAGCGTCGGAAGGCGTCGAGCATGACAAGCAACTCCATCAGATTCGGATCGGTCGGCGGGCACGTCGGCTGCACGATGAAAACATCACCGCCGCGCACGTTCTCGGTGATCTGAAAATTGTACTCGCCGTCCGAGAACCGCCCCGTCGTCGCGCTGCCGGGGTCGCAGCTCAGGTAGTTGCAAATCTCATTCGTCAACGCGCGGTTGGCGTTGCCGGAAAACACTTTGATGCTGCCGGTCGTAGGCATAAGAATCAGAGATCAGAGGTTAGTGACCAGTAATAGAGTCCGCGCCGACCTCTTACTTCTAGCCTCTAACCTCTGCTGCACTTGGCTGGGGCGGAAGGATTCGAACCTACGAATGCCGGTTCCAAAGACCGGTGCCTTACCACTTGGCGACGCCCCAATCTCGTTTCGCACTCGGCAGCCGCTCACAACAGCGCCGCACATCGGCCAAGGGCCTTCAAGTATTCCGCTCGTGTGAGCGTGGCGCAAACAAACACCCGCCAGTTCACCTTGCCGCTCAACGCATCACGCGCATGCCCTGCTTCTGCCATGCCGTCGAAGATTCCGAACACGCTCGAACCGCTGCCCGACAGCAATGCTCGCCGCGCGCCACATTCCAGCAGCGCATTTCTCGCGCGCTCGATTTCAGGGTAGAGTCTGAAAACCACCGCCTCGAAATCGTTGCGCATCACCTCATGGAGAGAATCCGAAAATTGTGGCTCGACGCGCGAAATAGGCAGCATAACGGCGCGCTCTGCCTTTGTCAAGGCAGACGCATTCAGTGCTTTGTAAGCTTCCGCCGTCGAGATTTTGACATCCGGCGCGACGACTACCAGATGCTGCCGGGGGATGTCTTGAAGGGGTGTGATAATGGTTCCGGTGCCCGTTCCCAGCGCCGTCCCGCCCGTGAAAAAGTACGGCACGTCGGCTCCGAGCGGCGCGCCGATTTCCGTCAGGACAAACTTGTCCAATCTTATTTCCCAGAGCCTTGACAGGCCGAGCAGCGCGACCGCCGCATCCGACGATCCGCCGCCCAGGCCGCCGCCCGCCGGGATACTTTTTTCGAGTACAACACGCGCCCCCCGGCGTATGCCGAAACGCTCTCGCAGAGCCGTCGCGGCGCGATGGACAAGATTGCTTTCATCGGCGGGAACCTGCGGGTCTGTGCAGATGAGTTCCAAACGCTCACCCTCCAACGCCTCGAATGTCAGATTGTCTTGAAGCGTGATCGTCTGGAGGATGGTCTGGATTTCGTGATAGCCGTCGGCGCGTCGGCCCAGCACGCGGAGCGTGAGGTTGATCTTGGCGAAAGCGGGGAGCGTGAATTTTGTATCCGACACGAGCGAAGCGGCTGGCCTCCCAATTAAAGAAAGCGCCAGCCGCCTGAATTCTTTCCGTCAATGCCGACGGCATTAGCGCGTCATGAAAACCTGCGTGAAAAAGACACGCCCGTCCGAAGTCCTTGCGATGCCCAGCCCGGCGTGTGTGAACTGGCCGTTCAGGACGTTATCGCGGTGCTTGTCCGAGCGCATCCAGCGCTCAACGACAAACGAGACGGGGTCGTCATAGCCCTGATTATACGCGATGTTTTCGCCCAACGCTTTCCAGCCGTGAATACCCAGCAGGCTGGCGCGCGCCGTCGTGTCAAGCCCGTCCGAGTCCCTGTGATTGAGATTGCCCGCTTCCGCCATGTTCTCCGAATGGTAGCGAGCCATTTTCGTCAACTGACCATCGAGCACGAGCGGGTCGAGGCCACGCGCACGCCGCTGGGCGTTAAGAAGGTCGAAGGCACGCCTTTCGTCAGCCGTAGCAGCCACAGTAATCGCGGGCGCGTAGGAAGGCGCGTAGCTCGCGGATGCAGGAACGAAGCGACCCATCAGACGCGTGCGCGTATTCGACGGAATTTCCTGACGTGAATTTGAAGTCGAGAGCAAACGAGCGACGGGACGCGCGACGGGCTTGGTTCCGCCGGTGGCGTACGCGGCAACGCTTGAGAAACCTATCCACGCGGCGAGCAACAATGCTGAGCGTGTCGGTCGGATGAGTGCGATACGGGGGAACTGCCTTGTAAATCTCATCAGGGGAATTCTTCTCCAAAAAAAATTCAAATCACAGGCGGGGAGGCCGCCGTCAACATCAAGGCCGTAATCGGGGGCAATCGGCCTCACAGTTGGCAATTGTATAACATGGTTTGCTTATGGTCAATCAATGTTTTGTTGTAGATTTATTGCAGGGAGCACACGTGTCCGGGTCAATCTGTTAAATCCAAATATTTATTCAGTTAGAGTTGAAATTTGCGAACAGCCAGCCAGACGACATCGGGGGAATGTTTACGAAAATGTCGCTTTGTTGCGGCTCGCGTGAAGGCGTGCACACTCTACTGCGATTATCCCGTGGCGGCAAGAACTATTTGGTCTTGCCGCCGTTTAATTTCGCCTTGATTCGGTTTGTGTCGGCGGCTTCCGTGAATAAGGAGAGAGCTTTTTGCCATGCGGTGCGCGCACGTTCAGTCCTGCCGAGCCTTTGCAGAAGGTCGCCCAAATGTTCCTGAACCGCTGCGGAAGCCGGATTGCGGCGTGCAGCATCGCTTAGGTAACGTTCGGCTTCCGTGAGTTGGCCGAGTTTGAAATA
Organism: Acidobacteriota bacterium; assembly: GCA_020200155.1. Taxonomy (GTDB): domain Bacteria; phylum Acidobacteriota; class Blastocatellia; order Pyrinomonadales; family Pyrinomonadaceae; genus JAIVJG01. The sequence continues at coordinate 9,607 of JAIVJG010000198.1, forward strand.
AACCCAGCCGAGGCTATCGAGGTAAGACGCGTTTGACGGCTCTGCGCGGACGGCCTGTTGAATCATCCGCAAAGCTTCGGGGAGTCGCTCATCTCTTTCGGCAAGAAAGTAACCCAGATTGTTGAGGGCCGTCGCGTTGCCAGGGTCTTTGGCGAGAATTTTTCGGAGAGACTCTTCAGAGCCTTTCACGTCCCCGGCGCGTTCCTGCGCGGAAGACAACACGAGGAGCGCCCTCGTGGTGCGCTCCGGCTCGTCCGCCGGTGCGAGTTCGAGCGCCTTGTTTGCGGCGTCCACAGCTTCACCGCCGCGCCCGGCATTCATCAGCAGACTCGCGATGATGAGGTACTGGTCGTAGTCTTCCGGCACGCCCTTGAGTCGCGGGCGAATGAGGCCGAGCGCCTCGTCAACGCGACCGAGGTCTGTGAGCGTGAACGCTTCCAGCCGAAGTAGCCGCTCTTCTTCCGGGAAGCGTTGGCGCGCGGCGCGGACTGCCTCAAGCGCCTCTGTGCGTTTCCCCTGCGAGCGCAGCAGGTTGACGTGCTGAACGTCCGTCGTCGGGTCTTTGTCGCCGAGCACGAGGCGCATTCGCTCGACGGTCGCCAGCGCCTTCTCCGTCTGCCCGGCCTGCTGTTGAAGGTTGAGGATGCTCCCCAAGATGAGCGAAGCGAAGCGTCGTTCTCTCTCGGACGTGAGAGGGGCGTCCGCGATTTTGTGTGCTTTAAGTAAGTCTTCGTGGACGCCGATGGCCTCGTCGTAGCGCGAAGAGTCCGCGAAGGTCTGCGCGAGTTGGAGTTGGAGAGAGAGCCGGTCGCGCTCATTGCCGGCGCTGGCCGCGACGCCCGCGCGCAACGTCTCCACGGCGTCATCCACGCGACCGGCGCGAGTTTGCGCGCGTGCCAGCATCCCGACCGCTACGGCGTTCTTCGGATTCTGTGCGACTAAATTCCTGAGTTCCGCGATGACGCTTTGATCGGGTGTGCCGCCGGCTTCCAGCGCCTCGCCGAGCATCTCCAGATAGCGCCCGTTATTTGGTTCCAGAGACAGTGCGCGGCGAAGGGCGGCGATGGCTTCGTCCGTGCGGCCCGCACGCAGCAGGACTTCCGCGAGGCGCGCGTTCGCCGTGCTCGGCGTCAGTTCCCTGCCTTTGGTGATGATCTGATAGAAACGGACTTCGGTTGACGCGGGCAGGGTCGCCCATTTACGAAACGCCTCGACGGCCTCTTTTTCGCGCCCGGTGGCGAGATAAAACTCAGCGGCTGACTTGCGGAGGCGGTTTGAGCAACACCACTGATCTGCCCGCGCCGCCCACCCATGCTCTCATCGTGACGGTTCTGCGCGAGCGCACCCGCACCCGTGGCCGCGCTCAGGGAGAGCAGACAAACTAATGCCGGTGTGTACGCGCGCGGAGCGAGTCGGGAAAGAAGCTTCACCCGTCGTCTCCTTTCGCGGTTGACGTGCCGGCGGTGTCGGGCTGTTGCGCGCTCTTCAAGACGCTCTCCCACGCGGCTCGTCTGGGGTACGCGTAGAGCAGCACGATGAGCGCGATGATGCCGAACCCCAGCATATCTTTCACGTTGCCCGTCATCAGGTTGATGACGAATCCCATCAGGGCGATGGCCCCGCCGATGAGCGCAACGTAGATGGTGGTTTTCTGTAGAGTATCGAACAGCCCCGCAGTGCCACGCAGCGATGCGATGTCGCGCAAGCGCATGGCCGAGAATTTCGTCCGGCGCAAAGCGATAGCGCCGAGGACGAAAAACGCGACGACGATTCGCAGAGTGCCTGCGAGGGCGGGATTGCGGCTCTGTGTGTTTGGAAAGACGCCCGACAGTGCGAGCGCCATGAGCAGCAGTGTCAGGATGAACATGACGGCGACGGTCATCAACGCCGCTCGATGGCGGCTCGTTAATTCATCCTGCGTGCTCCGGGCAGTTTGTGCCACGCTGACACCTCGATTGATCGCGCGACGGGCGCGCAAATAGTTGGGCTACCTCGAAGGGGAACGGAAAAAAAATTCTAACACCCGCCACGTTCGCGGGCAAACAAGTCGCTCAGTCTAGCAGCAGGGCAGCGTCAACAAAAGAGGGGCGATTGACTATCCAACGATGCGTCAATCGCCCCTGCGTTAAGAGTGCCGTTGATAGGCGGTACGGTTAAGGCTTCACGCCGCCGCCCGGCGGGGGTGTAGCCGGGGTTGTCGGCTGAGTGGCGGCGGGCTTGGTCGGGTCGCCGCCGGTTTTCGGAGGGCCGGGTTGCGTGGGCGCGAGCGTGATCGCCTTCTTCTCTGTCTTCGGCTGGGCGGGCGGCGGCGGCGTGGTGGATTCAAGACGACGCGCCGGGGCGACGCGACGGACGGGCTGCGTGGTGTATGAATCGGGGATCGCGCCGTTATTCTCAATGGCCTTCTGAATCAAGTCAGCAGCCTTGTCGTCCGTACCGATAATGACGCCGTTTTTGTCCAGTGTTTTAGGCGTCGCGCCGGTAATCTCCTGCATGATGCCGCCGACGAACGACACCGACTCACACGGCGGAAGGTTGGCCTTCGTGGGGTCTGGATCGGGCACGGGTGAGCCAATCGCCGCGAGTTGCTCGCGCGCCTTGTCGGCCAACTCGCTGTTCGGGTAATCGCGCACCAGCCGCTGCAAATGTTTGGCGGCCTCGTCCGGCTCCTCTTCCTGCACGTAGGTCGTCGCCAGGCGATAAAGCACCGTGTCCATCTGGCAGAAGTTCGGCCACTTCTCTGCGATCTCGCGATAACGCATCTGCGCGCCCTTCGGATTCGCGGCCTTGCGTTGGAAGTAGCGGTCATAATAGAGGTCGCCGACCTTCTTGTTGTGCATCGCCAGCACCTCCTGCACTTCGCGCAGGCGGATTTCCACGTCCGGGCGCAGCGAGGTGTTCGGGAACTGCTGCAAGATCGCCTTCAGTCGCTGCTCGGCCTTCTTCGCGGAAGTCACGTCGCGGTCGGGCAGACCCATCCGTCGCATCTCGACTTCGGCCATCTTCAGCATCACGTCGTCCGCGAGCGGCGCGGTCGGGAAAAAGGTCAGCCAGTCCTGGTAAGCCTGCGCGGCCTGGATGAGCGCGCCCGTCGTGCCTTCGAGATAGAACGTGTCGGCGATGGCGAGCTTCGAGAGTGGCAGGTAAGACGAATCGGGATAGGTGTTGATAATCACGCCGTAGAGCGAGCGCGCTTCTTCGTAGTTGTCCTTGCGCGCCTCTTTGGTCGCCACTTCAAAGAGTTCGCGGTCACGGCCCGGCGCGACCGTGCCGATCAGTTCGCTGTACTTCTCGTCGCCGCCGCGTCCCAGTATGCGACCGAAGAAGCCGCCCTTTTTCTTCTTCCTGCTGTCCGCCATCTCGCTCGTCGCGACGGTCGCGCGACGCTCGCCGGCGGTCTCGCGCATCGCAGCCTGAACGCGCGTGTCGAGGTCTGTCAGAGCCGTCTCTAATTTGTCGAGCTGCGTGGCGTCGTACCTTTCGGCGCGCTCCTGTTTGCCGCGGATATCGTTGACCTCGGAGAGCAACGCGCCGACCTCTTTTTCCAGCCCGCTCAGGCGAGCGCGGGGGCTATCCGCCGCAGCTTTCTTTCCGTCGTCACCGGCGTTGAGGCCGGCGATGGCGCTGTTGAGCGTGCGGCGCATCGAATCAAGGCGAGAGCGCAGCACGTCTATGCGCTGCATCGCCGTCGCCCCGCTCTGCGTTCCACGCCCGAAGGCAGGCGCGAGCGGCAGCGTGGGCAGCAAAACCGCCGCACACAAAATAGTCAGCACGAGATTGCGAAAACGCATTGCCAAACCTCCAGATCATTTTTGATTTGCGATGTTTGATTTTCACTTGAAAGCGGATTCCGCATTCTTTCAACCGCGAATCAAAAATCGCAAATGCCTAAGCAAGTTGCATCGTGGCCTTGAGCAGTTCGCGCACGGCGCGTTCGGGGTCGCTCTGGCCGAAGACGGCTGTGCCAGCGACCATGATTTCCGCCCCGGCGGAAGCGATCTTCCCGATGTTGTCTTTATCAACGCCGCCGTCAATCTCGATGCGCGTCGAGAGCTTGCGCTCGTCAATCATGCGGCGCAGGCGGCGCACCTTCTCAACTGAAGTTTCGATGAATTCCTGACCGCCGAAGCCGGGATTGACGCTCATCAAGAGCACGTAGTCTGCGAACTGAAGCGCCTCGTCGAGCGCGCCCAGAGGCGTCGCAGGGTTGATGACGATGCCGGCCTGCGCGCCTTTTTTTCTGATCGCGGCGAGCGTCCGGTGAATGTGCGGGTCGGCCTCGATGTGGACTGAGACCATCCGCGCGCCCGCTTCGACGAATAACTCCGCATAACGGCCCGGCTCGGAAATCATTAGATGCGTGTCGAGGGGTAGTTGGGTTGCGCGCGAAAGTGAGCGGACGACGGGTAATCCGACGGTAATGTTGGGCACGAAATGCCCGTCCATCACGTCTACGTGGATGATTGTGGCCCCGCCGCGCTCGACCGCCGCGAGTTGTTCGCCGAGGCGCGCGAAATCCGCAGACAGAATGGACGGCGCAATTTCTACCATGTGCGTTCCCTACGGGTTCAATCGCCGGCGGGCATTCCCCGTGCGATCAAACAACCTGGACGTGAGCCAAAAAATTGTCGGGATGTTAATTTCGAGTCTCGCCGGGGAGCCGGCTTCTCAGAAATTCGGTCGCCGGTTGGCGTTGCTGTTCGAGTGACCGGAGTTCGTGTTCGCGTTTCGGCTGCCGGTGTTCTTGTTCCGGTTGGCGTTGACCGCGCCGTTGCCGTTCAGGATCAATCCACGATTCGCGTTGCGATTCAGATTCGAGTTCACGTTGCGCGTGGTCGCGTTGCTGTTATTGGCGTTGCGGCTGTTCGCATTCTTGTTGCTATTGGAATTCGTGTTTTTGTTAGTGTTTTTATTCCGCCGCTCACGGTTCTGGTTTTCGTTCTTATTCGACGACTCGGCAGTTCCTTTGCCGTCATCTTTCTTCGACCCGCTCGCTCCTTCGTCTTTCTTCTCTCCGGCCACGTCCGCAGCGGGGGGCTGCTCGCCCTCTCGCGGGTCGCGACTGACGACGACACGGACGGTCTGCCCTGACTTGACGACCTCGCCCGCGTGCGGCGTCTGGTCGAGGATTACGCCGGGCTGCACGTCCGGCTTGTAACGCTTGGCGCGCTCGCTGATGTCTAAGCCCGCCTTCACCAGCACCGCCGTCCCGTCGTTGTAAGACTTGTTGACGACATCCGGCACCTGAATTTCGGGACTGCGAAGCGACAGGTAGACCGTCCCGACGAGGCCCACTACGAACATGACGGCGATGACAGCGATGAGTCCGAGCTTCCCGAACGCCGAGAGAAACTTCCCCGTTGTCTCAGCCACAAATATTCGATGCCTCTTCCGACCATTTCGTGAAATCGCGCGCCCAACGTGGACGCGCGCCAGCCTGAAAAACCAAGCCGGGAGTCTAACATCCGCCACAGACGCGCCGCAAGGATGAAGGATGAAAGCATGGCTCTCATGCTTCCGCTTTTAACTTCGTCCTTCCGCTTTTATCCCTGCTTTTCGAGCGTGGCGACGAAGAAGCCGTCAACGTCGTCGCGGTGCGGCCATGTGCGTGCGGCGCGCGTCGGGGTTAAGAGTTCGCCGGGCGCGGGCGTTACTTTGATCTGCCGGAAATCGTCGTGCGCTTGCAGAAACGCGGCGACGACAAATTCATTCTCTTCCCTCTCTACCGAACAGGTCGAATAGACGAGCCGCCCGCCGCGCCGCAGCGTGCGCGACGCGGCGGCGAGAATGTTTAGCTGCCTAACCGCGAGAGTTTCGATGTCTGCGGGCCGGATCCGCCAGCGAATCTCAGGGTTGTGGCGCAGCGTCCCAGTGCCCGTGCACGGCGCGTCCACCAGTACGCGGTCGAACGATTCGCCGGAGAAAGGCAGACCCGCCTCTGCGTTGAGAACGACTGTGCGGACACTCTTCAGCCCCTGTCGCGCGGAGAGTTCCTCGACGATTCGCAGGCGGTGTTCGTGCAGGTCGCCCGCGACCAGCGCCGCGCCGTCGCCCGCGAGCATGGCGATGTGAGTCGTCTTACTGCCCGGCGCGGCGCACACGTCCAGCACGCGCTCGCCCACACACGCGCCGACGACGTGCGCGATTAGTTGCGACGCCTCGTCCTGCATGTAAATCAAACCTTCTGCGCTCATGTCACGCAAGACCGGGCTGTTCCCGCCCGCGTCCGCAATTCGCCACGCGTCCGGCGCGACGCGCGAAGGCGCAACCTCGACGCCCGCTTCGCGCAAGCGTTCAAACACCTCCGCGCCGTCCGCGCGCAGCGAGTTGACGCGAAACGCGACCGGGGACGGCTGGTTATTCGCACGCGCAAAAGCCTGCGTCTCTTCCACGCCGAACGCCGCTGCCCAACGCTCGACGAGCCAGAGCGGGTGCGAGGTCTTGATCGAGATGTTTTCGAGGACGGTGCGAGCGTTGCCTGCCGGGTCGTAGTCCGGCTCGCGTGTGGCGCGGCGGAGGACGGCGTTGATGAGAGGGGCGGCGGAGCGCAGGCGTGCCGCGTGCGCGAGATTGACAGACTCGTTGACGGCGGCACGCGCGGGAATGCGCGTCAGGAAGCGTAGTTGATAGAGACCGAGACGCAGGGCGCGTCTGACCGGCGCGTCCAGAGTCTCCGCGCTGCGTCCCGCGTAATGCTCCAGCGTTTTATCGAGCCAGAGTTGCCGGCGCAGAACGCCGAGCACGAGTTCGTAACACAGCGCGCGGTCTGCGGCGATCAACTCTGTGTTCAGTGCCGCCAGCAGAGGGGCCGCGAAAGCTCCCTCTTCTTCAACGCGCCGCAGGATTTCAAACGCCTCGCCTCGTGCAGGCGAGACATGGCGCTCGCCTGCCGCGCGCTCACGCTTACCTTTCAAGACGCGCACGCGTTTCCCCACTCACCTCTCCCGGTCGTGCCCACAAACGACATAACAGGCAGCTCTATGCATGTACCAATGTTAAAAAGCCGTGCGTGCTCGTCAATCCATGCGCTCGCCGACGCACACGCGCATGCCGTTGACGAAATCTCGCGCGCTCATACGCTGTTTACCTTCGGGCTGCACTTCCAGAAGCCGCAACGCAGTTCTTTCGCCGCACGCGATAATCAGGTCGTCGCCCTGAGCTTCGACCACCTTTGCGCTTTCGCCGGTCTCGCCCGACCCGCTCAGCACCGCGTGTGTGTCGAGCGGAACAGCGCGCCAGACGACGAACCGCCGCCCGTTGTAAGACGTGTAGGCGTTCGGCCAGGGTTGGAAGCCGCGCACGCGCCGCGCAATCTCGGACGAGTCGCAAGACCAATCTATCCGCCCGTCTTCGCGGCGCAGGATGGGCGCGAGTGTGGCTTCATCGTCGCGCTGCGGGTGCGGCTCAATTTCATCAAGCCGGGACATCGTTTCACTCAACAACTGCGCGCCCGTCCCCGCGAGACGTTCGAGCAATTGCGGCGCGGTCTCTTCCACGCCAACCGGCGTCGCGCGTTGCAGCAGGATGGGGCCTGTGTCGAGTCCCTCGTCCATCAGCATCGTCGTCACGCCCGTCTGCGGTTCGCCGCGCGCAATCGCCCAGTTGACGGGGGCCGCGCCCCTGTACTTCGGCAACAGGGAGAAATGGACGTTGATGCAGCCACGGCGCGGTGCGCGCAGGAATGTTGCGGGGAGGATGCGCCCGTAGGCGACGACCACCGCCGCGTCCGCCGCGTGCGACGCAAAGAGCGCGTGCGCTTCGTCGGTCTTTATTTTGGAAGGCTGCTGAACCGGGATGCCCTGCGCGACGGCGTACTCCTTCACGGGCGGCGCTTTCAATTTATTCCCGCGCCCGGCGGGGTGATCCGGCTGCGTCCACACCGCCACGATTTCGTGCCCGTCCTCGACGCAACGCCTTAACGCCGGCACAGCCGTCTCCGGCGTGCCCATGAAGATTAAACGCATAAGGACTGTGACAGATGACAAGTGACGGGTGACAGGAAAGAACAAGTTTTTATCTTGTCACCTGTCACCCGTCGCTTGTCACGGCTTTCAGATCGCTCCTCGCTTCTCTTTGTCGCTGTAGCCGGGGCGGATTTTCTCGGAGACGACTTTGGCCTGCATGAAGAGGCCGAGGTAGTCGCGCCCGCCTGCCTTCGAGTCGGTGCCGGACATGTTGAAGCCGCCGAAGGGATGCACGCCGACGAGCGCGCCCGTGCACTTGCGGTTCAGGTAAAGATTGCCGGCGTGAAACTCGCGGCTCGCGCGTTCGAGCTTGGCGTGGTCGTTGGTGTAGACAGCGCCGGTCAGACCGTACTCTGTGTCGTTGGCGATGCGTAGCGCGTCGTCGAAATCCCGCGCGCGGATCACGGCGAGGACGGGGCCGAAAATTTCTTCCTGTTCGATGCGGTCGCCGGGCTTCACGTCGGCGATGACGGTCGGCTCGATGAAGTAACCTTGCTCGCCGTCGGAGCCTCCGCCCGCGACGACGCGCCCGCCGTCCGCCTTGCCCTTCTCGACGTAGTCGCTGATCGTCTTGAAGGCTTTGTTGTTGATGACGGCGCTCAAACTCGTCGTCGGGTCTGCCGGGTCGCCGAGTTTGAGCTTCTGCGTGCGCTCGACGATTCTTTCGAGCATCGGTTCATAAACGTCCGTGTGGATGATGGCGCGCGAGCAGGCCGAGCACTTTTGTCCCTGAAAGCCGAAGGCCGACTGCACGACGCCCGTCGCCGCCTCGTCCAAATCCGTGTCCGCGTCCACGATGATGGCGTCCTTGCCGCCCATCTCCGCGACGACGCGCTTGATCCAGATTTGCCCTTTGTGGACTTTGGCCGCGCGCTCGTTGATACGCAGGCCGATTTCCTTCGAGCCTGTGAAAGCGACGTAGCGCGTCAGGGGATGGTCAACCACCACGTCGCCGACTTCCGCGCCCGAACCCGTCATAAAGTTGACGACGCCCGGCGGCATCCCTGCTTCTTCAAGCAACTCGAAAAACTTGTAGGCGATGGCCGGCGCGTCGGACGAAGGCTTGAGGACGACCGTGTTGCCGGTGACGACCGAGGCGACCGTCATGCCCGCCATGATGGCGAGCGGGAAATTCCAGGGCGGGATGACCACGCCGACGCCGAGCGGGATATACGTCAGCCGGTTGTCTTCGCCTTCAATCTTCGTCAGGGGCTGTGCGCTTGCGTAGCGCAGCATCTCGCGCGCGTAGAAATCGCAGAAGTCAATCGCCTCGGCGGTGTCGCCGTCCGCCTCGGCCCAGGTCTTCGCCACCTCTTGAACCATCCACGCGGAGAGGTAGTGGCGGCGTTCGCGCATGAGTCCCGCGACGCGGAAGAGCAGGTCGGCGCGTTGCCGTGGCGACGTGTTGCGCCACGACCGGAAAGTCTCGTTCGCCTTCTCGACCGCCGCGCGAGCGAGTTCTTCCGTCGCCTTCTGGAAACGCCCGACCACTTCCGTCTTCTTCGCAGGATTGAGACTGTCGAAAGTTTTCCCCGTCGTGATGCGCTCGCCGCCGATGACGAGCGGGTACTCGCGCCCCAACTCCGACTTCACACGCTCAATCGCCTCGCGCATCGCCCGCGCGTTCTCTTCCCTGCTGAAATCTGTAAACGACTCGTTACGAAATTCGTCCTGCATGTCCCCGCTCCTCATCCTTAAGCGATGAATGATGAATGCCGCAGTGACGAATAAGAAGCGAAGCAAGGCTCTCGTCTTCATTCATCATCTATCATTCCGCACTCATCTTTTTCTTTCATGCTACCACAACGAAAAGATAAAAGCGCGAAGGCAAGCTTCATGCAGCCTGCGCCCCGCGCCGTGTGGTCGTTTTGCTCGTGCGCCGCTTAAATCCAGCGCCCTTCTTTCGCCAGTTTCCTGATCTTGCGCCTGACCATCTCGCGTTTGAGCGTCGTCGTGCGGTCGAGGAAGACGATGCCGTCGCAGTGATCCGTCTCGTGCAGCATGCAGCGGGCTTCGAGGTCGAGTCCGTCGTACTCGAACTCTTCGCCGTTTAAGTCCTGCGCTCGCACGACCGCGCGCAAACTGCGCTTGACGGCCAAGTAGATTCCCGGAAAAGAGAGGCAGCCTTCGTCGCCGTTCTGCTCGCCTTCGACGCGCAGGACGACCGGGTTGACGAGCGCGATGCGCGCAGAGGGGTCTTCGCCGCCGGAGCAATCCATCACGAATAGCCGCTTCGAGACGCCGACCTGCGGCGCGGCCAGACCCACTCCGCGCGCCGCATACATCGTCTCGAACATATTGCCGACGAGCTTCTTCAGCTTGTCGTCAAACTCCGTCACGTGCTCGCCCGGGCGTCCAGTTCGGCGAAAGGCACGACGCGGTTGATGATGCCGAGTCGTTGAGCTTCGTGCGCGGTGATTTGCGCGCCGGTCGCCATCAACTCGAAAGCTCTCCGAGCGCCGACGAGGCGCGGCAGGAAATAGGTGCTTCCGCCGTCCGGCATCAGCCCGATGCGGACGAAGCTCTGGCTGAAGGAACTATCTTCCGAAGCGATGCAGATGTCGCTTGCGAGCGCGTAGCTGAAGCCGATGCCGACGGCGGGGCCGTGCACGCGTGCGATAATGGGCTTCGGCATCTCGCGCATGGCGAGGATGGGCGGATTAATCAGGTCGCGCACCTGCGCGGCCACGTCGAGGGCGGCGAGGTCGCGCGGATTGAGGGCCGAGAGGTCGAGTCCGGCGCAGAAAGAATCGCCCGCCCCGGTGATGACGACGACGCGGCTTTCATCTCCGGCGGACTCTCTGACGGCCTCTGCGAACTGCGCGAACATCTCGAAGTCAATCGCGTTGCGCCGCTCAGGATGGTTGAAGGTGATGCGCTTGATGCCGTCCTCAAGCGTGACGAGAAGTTTTACGCCGTCATTCAAGGGAGGTGTTCCTTTCGTCGAAGCCTCTGTGCTGAAGGTACGAAGGGGTGTTTAGGCGACAGGCTCTTGCACGGCACGTCGTCGAGGCAGTCGAGGCATCAAGAGCACTGCGTAACGTACCACGCCGCGCGCACGCGGACGCCACCAGACGGCGACGGTCGAACGCGCCAGCGCCGACGGCGCCTCTTCCCTGCGCGCGACGCTTCGCACAAGCCGGCTGATGTCGTGCCGGAAGTAGCAGACGACGACGCGGCGCGCGGGGTCTGCGGCCTGAAGACGCGCCCGCTCGTAGCGGAGCAGGTCGAGCATCCAGCGCGGCTGAAGGCGCTCGCCGCGCAGGTTTTTTTCGGCGAACAGGGCGAAAGTGAGGGCGTCGCCCATGTGCCTTGAAATTTCTCCGGGCGCGTGCGCGGAGGCGTATTGCTGGAAAATCTCCGTGAACGACTCCTTCAACGAGCGGTGCGTGAGGGGGAGTACCTTGCAGACGTGCAGGAAGCGCGGGTTGTGCAGTGACGGGCCGAAAGTCCTGACCTGCGGCGCGGATAGTTGCGCGAGGCGTCGCGTCTCGACCGCGCTCAGTCCCAACTCTCGCCCCACGCGGAGCGGGTCACGAAAGAAACGCTCTCGCAATCCGGCATCCGACGAAAGCAGCCTCAAGCCATTTTGAATCTCGGTTGATTCCATCTAGTAGGCGCGCAACTGTTCACGATAGCTCTCGAAGTTGCGCCGCATCTCCGTAATACTATCACCGCCGAACTTTTCCCGCATCGCCTGCGCCAGCGTGAGCGCGACCATCGCCTCGCCGATCACGCCCGCCGCCGGAACAGCCGTCACGTCCGAGCGCTCGAAAGCCGCAGACTCTTCCTGTTTGGTATCAATGTCCACAGAACGCAACGCGCGCCGGAGCGTCGAGATGGGTTTGAGGAAGCCGCGCACGCGCAACTCTTCGCCGTTCGTGATGCCGCCTTCAAGCCCGCCCGCGCGGTTCGTCAGGCGCGAGAACGATTGCGACTCTTCGCGATAAGTGATTTCGTCGTGCACACGCGAGCCGGGCCAACTCGCCGCCTCCACGCCCGCGCCGATAGAGACAGCTTTCACCGCCGGGATGGACATGACGGCCCGCGCCAGCCGCCCGTCGAGCTTCTCCTCCCATGAAGTGTGCGAGCCGAGGCCGGGCACGATGCCGCGCGCCACTACCTCGAAGACGCCGCCCAGCGTGTCGCCCTCACGACGCTTTTCGTCAACCAGTTCAACCATCCGCGCCTGCGCCTCTTCGTCGGCGCAACGCAGCGGCGCGTCGTCCGGGATGGCGCGGATTTTTTCCCACTCGACATCGAGCGGCGCAACGGGAACTCCGCCGAGCTGCGCGACGTGGCTTGCAATCTCGACATCGAACGCGGCGAGCAACTGCTTCGCCAGCGCGCCGACGCCCACGCGCGCCGCCGTCTCGCGCGCCGAGGCTCGCTCAAGTATGTCG
>JAIVJG010000199.1 GCA_020200155.1 Acidobacteriota bacterium
GCTTAAGCCGCTCACTTCCTCCGCGAACGCGGCTTCGAGCAAGTAGAGCAGGTGCAGGTCGCGGAGCGCGTCCCACTCGGCTTCCGGGCGAATGATTTTGACCGAGACGGGCGAGCCGTCGTGGAGCCACGCGCGGTGCGTCTGGTAGAGCAGGCGCGCGTCGCACGCCTCTTCCTCGAAGTCCCTGTAAGCCTCTCCGGGCCGGCAGCCGAGTTCGTTGACGAAGATGTCTCGGACGTTGTCAAAGGATGACGGCGCGGCGCGGTCGGGGATGGTGGCGAGTTCCAGGCAGGTCTGCGCCGGCAGCAGGTCAACTCGCGTTGACAGGTAGCGACCGAACAAGGAGAAGACAGTCCCCAGACTTTCGAGTGCGAAGCGCAGTCTGGGGCCGCGCGCCTGTTCGTGTGCGGCGTCGTGCACCACGCGCAGCGAGCGGCGCGCGACGCACGGCAGTCCCGCCGCCGCCAGTCGCTGCTCGATCTCTTCCCGACGCTTCTTCAGCGCCGAGCGCTCCGTTCTTTTTTCCACCGGCTCTATCACAACGATGGTCTCTTGAGTTCCCGCTTCAGACTCCCGCGCCGAACGCGGAGAGCGACGGCGCTGGCCGCGCCCTATCCAATCGCCTTCAAAGTTTCTTCGAGCGATTCTTTATTGACCGGGCCTCGATAAATCTTGACGATGTGCTGCGAGCGGTCGAGGACGAGCGTGTAAGGGATGCCCACGCCGTTGAATTGTTGAAAGATGTCCTGACTGCCGAGCAGCACGGTGTAGTTGATGCCGTTGCTTTCGACGAAGGGCTTGATGGCAGCGAGGCCGGACTCGTCAAGAGCGATGCCGACGACCTTCGCCTGCGATTTGGCCGCCACCTCTTTGAGTTCGGGAATTTCGCTCATGCACGGCGCGCACCACGTCGCCCAGAAATTCAAGACCACGACGTTTCCCTTAAGCGAGTCTCTGTCTACCGTTTTCCCGTCAAGCGACTTGAGGGAAAAGTCCGGTATCGTGTTGCCGACGACCACGTCCTCCGGGTTCATGGCGCTGCCGCCGCCGCAACCCGGCAGGAAGACGGTGGAAAGGCAAATTAAAATTACAGAGATCAGCAATCTCATCCTGTGTCTCCTTGGCAATCAAAACTTAATCAACGCTTGTTTCCGCCGCCGCCCCGCGCGCTCGCGGCCTCCGCTTTCGCGGGAAAACTTGTTCCAACTCTCACTCGCCCCGGCTGTTCTCGCCCGTCCTCGTTAGGCGAACGATGAAGTCCGTGCTGTTGCCATCTCTCTCTCCAACCGCGCGGCCAGTTCCGGCAGAGCCTGATAGTGGAACACTTCACCCAGACGTTCGTGCGCCGCCAGCACTGGATGGAAGCGGCGCACGGCCTCTGTGGCCGGGCGGGCGACGAGGTTGTTCCACAACTCGACCAGTCGCCGGTCGGACGGGTCAGGCTGGTATTGCAGAAAGCGGTTGATGAACTCGTCGCCGGGCGTGATGTCTATGCCCATGATGAGCGTTGACATCACGCCGTTCGTGAAGGCGTTCGTGCGCGAGAGTTGCTCGCCTTGATAGCGCACGAGATTTTCCAGAATCTCCGGCTGCCGGACGTTGACGATGGTAGTCGCCCACGCGAGACCGGCGGTCATGTTGAAACGCGCCAGTTCGTGCGGCGCTTCACGCTCGACGGCGAGCCACGGCGAGAGCAGGCCGGGCACGAAAAAGAGCGGGAGAAAATAGAGCGAGCGCCCGACTCCATGCCAGAAGTAGCTGACCGCTTCCGGCTCGACTTCCAACAGGTGACGCTCGACAACGCTGACCATCTGCGCGTGCCAGAAACGCGTCACCAATCCGAGCGACTCGTAAGCCGCGCCCTCGTAGCCGCGTCTGGAGTTTTCTTTCACGAGCGTCACAAACTCGCGCAGCACGCGACGAATTTCGTCGGGCGAATCGTATGGCGTGATCGTGTTCATCAATTGCTGCGCGAAGGCCAGACCCAATCCGGCGTGCATCATGGTCAGGCTCTTGGCGGGCAGCACGCCGGCCCTCTCGCCGGTCAGGATGCCCCGGATGGGCTTGCCCTTTCCCCAGAACGTCATCGCGTAGACGTGCCCCAGTCCCTCCACCGCCCAGAGGTCTGGATACGCGCCGAGCGCGTAAGCTGCTTCGACGAGTTTTCCGAGATCGAAATCGCGCCCGCCTTCCGGGATGTTCAGCAGCGAGCTGACGTTTTTGACCAGATTGAAGACCTGATAATTGTTCCGCAATTCCCGCCACGCGAGGTTGATGCTCTCCGCAGACGAGAAGGTTCGGAGAGTGTCCTGCGACTGCTCGACGACTTCCGAAGCCATGCGCGAGACGTAGGCCGGACTCAAAATCCTGAGCGTGAGCGCGTCGAACGTCAGGTTGACGAGACCTCTCTGCATCTCGTCGCCAATCTGAAAAGCCCCGAAGACCAAGTCGCCGAATTGATTTTCGGTGGCCTGCGTGACGGAGTAGAAGGCGTCGTTGACCTTGCGCGACGGCTGACTTTGATCGCGCGGCGCGAGCGCGTTCGCAAGCTGCTGGACGCCGAACAGCGACATCGCCCACGTATAGCCCAGAGCCGACTTGGTCAGATCACGCATGGTTCACCTCCTTTCTCAACAGCGGCCTCGAAGGCTCAACTCTTCCGGGCACGGGAAGACGAACGGCCCCCTCACCTCCCGGAGCCTTGCGAAGGCATCGGCCCCCAGCCAGCAGTCGTTTGCGCGCCCGACGCCGCCCCGCCCCTTGCGTCCGTTCTTGCCGCGCCGCCCGGCGATGTGCCCGCCGTCGTGGGTCGCGTGTAAGCGCCCGCGCCCGGTGTCGCAGCAGCAGCAGCCCAACCCGCGCCCTGCTGTGCCGCGCTCGAAGCGGCGGAGGCCGCGCCCTGCATCGTCTGCCCGACCATGCCCGCCGTCTGCTCCATCACGCGCATCCCCTGCCTGATGGCATCGGCTGACTGCTGCCCGATGTTCGACGACATTCTCGACGCGCCGCCCTGATTGAACGCGCCGGGCGAAAAGATGCCGAACGTCAGGTCAACCAGCCCTCTTTGCAGATTGTCGCCGGCTCTGAAGGCCGCCTTCGCCACGCCGTCAAACTCTTCCTCGGTAGCCTGCGTGACGTTGTTGAAAGCGTCGGTCGCAGGATGTTGCTGCCCCCTCTGCGGCTTCATTATGTTCAGCATCTGCTGGACGCCGAACAGCGACATCGCCCACGTGTAGCTCATCATTGATTTGGTTAAATCTCGCATGAATGACCTCCTTCTCTCTTATGCCCTACCACCCGACAGCTTAGATTTCAGAGCCGCGATCAAACGCCGTGCGCCCCGCATCTACGCCAGCCTTCGCATCGTCTGCCAGAGCAGCGTCGCCGCCGCCGCGACGAATAACATTTCAGCCGTGAACAGGTTGACTCCCAGTTGCGCCTGCCCGCCCGTGGCGGTGATGATTAAGGAGACGGCGAAGACCGACGTTCCCAGACGCATCACCCTGCGCCGGGTCGCGTCGTCGGCGTCCTCGCTCTCCACGTCGAATTCCGCACGCGCACGCAAGTCGCCGGCGGCCATCTTGTCCACGAACTCGGCGGCGCGAAACGGGCCGTCGCGCACGACGCGCTCGCTGGAGATGGCCCAGCCGAGAATTGATTCGTAGGTGAACAACTCGCGCCGCGCGTTCCACTTCAGTTCGCGGTCGCAGACTGCCTGAAGGTGCTGGCCGAGATCGAACGACGGGGCGAACCGCGTGATGAGTCCGTCAATGGCGATGGCCGAGCGGATGTACTTGACCACGTCGCGTTCGGGCCAGACTCCGGCCCGGCGCGAGAGCCTGAGCATGTCGAGCATGACGAGCGTGAAATTCTTGCGCAGGCGGCGCACACGTCCTTCCGTCTCGTACCACCCCTCGGCCATCTGCTTCAGCCCCGCGCGAAACTTCTCCGCGCTCGCGGGCGTCTCCACCACAGAGATTTTGAAGAACGCCTCGCACATCCCTTCGAGGTCGCCGCGCGTGTAAGCCAGCGTCAGCCCGACGAGATTCTGGCGCGAATAGCGGCTGATCGTGCCCGTGATGCCGAAGTCTATGTAGCCGACGACGTTGTTCGGCAGGATCAACAGATTAGCCGGGTGCAGGTCGGCGTGGAACATCCCGTGGCGGAACACATCGCTGAGGAAGTTGTTGATGATGTTGTGCGCCATCTTGTCCGGCTCGAAGCCCGTCGCACGCAGGCGGCGAAACTTCGTCTCGTCTCCGGCATCTAGTGCGCGCAGGAACGAGAGCAGCGTCTCGCCCTCGAAGAATTCGAGGACGAGGGTGCGGCGCGTGGTGTATTCCGGGAGCACAAAGGGGACGCGCTCGCGCGGGTTGTCGCGTGCGTTGCGGCGGAGTTGCTCCATGTAGCGCGCCTCGTAGCGGTAGTCGAGTTCCTCGCGCGTCCACATGACGAACTCGCTCATCGGCTCGATCATCCAGTAGAGCGAGCGCAGGCGCAGGGATTTAACCAGTCGAATGGTCGCCGAGATGAGACGAATGTCGCCCGCGAAATCTATCTCGACGCTGGGGCGACGCACCTTGATCGCCAACTTTTGTCCGCCGAGGTATCCGACGTGAACCTGACCGATGGAGGCGGTGGCGAGCGGCTGCGGGTCGAACGCGTCGAAAATCTCCGACGGCTTCCGGCCCAGTTCCTCGACGAAAATCTGCTCGACCTGCGCGAAGGCGAACGGCTCGACGCGGTCGAGCAGATCGAAGAGCGCGTTGCAGTATTCGAGCGAGAGGATGTCGGGCTGGAGGGCCAGCATCTGGCCGAACTTGATGAACGTCCCGCCCATATCTTCGAGCATCACGCGCAGTCGTTCGGGGCCTGAGATTGAGCGCACACGCAACCGCCGCGCGAGCCGGGGCCAGCGACCGAGAGAGCGCCCGAAGGCGTGCGCCAGCGCGTGCCGCACGACGACGCGGATGATGTGCGCCAGCCGGCGCAGGCTCGACCTGTAGACCAGCAACTCCATCAACTCACTTTTTCCTTAAAGCTCATCCGCTTTTCATAGCGCGGCGTCTCGTCTCCGGCTGGCTCTTTCTGAAAGATGGAGCCGGAGAAAATTGACTTGCGGCGGCGAAGCATCTCTGCGATGGCCTCTTCCATGCGTGCGCGCACCTCGCGGCTGATGGCGCGCACCGTCGCGGGGTCGTTGGCCGCTTCGGGCGGATACCTCTGCTCGATGTGGATGGGCGCGAGAAACTGCGTGTGCCACTTCGACGGGAGCGGCACCGGCAGTAGCGGAAAAGTGGGCGTGATCGGCAGGAAAGGCCACTCTGTCTGGCGCTTCCACCACTCCCAGTTGATCTTGCCGATGATGGGGAAAATCTCCGCGCTGCCGACCGTGACGAATGGGATGATGGGCGCTTGATGGCGCAGGGCCATCTTGACGAACTCGTCGCGCCCGAACTTGCCCAGTCTGTACGCGTCCGCGTAGAGCGAGAATGCGCCACGGATTCCTTCCGGGTAGATGGCGAGGATTTCGTCGCGCTCAAGCACGTAGTCTGCGTTCTCCTGGCATGCGACGATGCCGCCGAGCTTGGTGTGAAAGTTGAAGAGGAACGGAAACTTGATGAGTCCGGGATGAATCAGGAATCTCGGATAGCGGCCAAGTTCGCGCGCCAGCAGGTGCAGCGTCATCACCGCGTCCCAGGGCATGAAGCCGCGATGGACGCCGACGAGCATCGCGCGTCCCTTCGCCGGGACGTGGTTGAGTCCCTCGACCTCGACGCGCCAGTAACGGTCGTGCAGGAACTTGAAGAGTGTCCGCCCGAACGCACCGATGTATTGCTTGTCCATCCCGAAGTCGTCGAAGTCGGCGGACTCCGGCTGCGCGGCCTCGCCCGAGCGCGCAATGCCGGAGTCCGCAGCGCGTCCGCCGGGCTGCGCGTCGCGGAGTTCCCGCAGCGCTTCAACGCTCGAACGGCGCGGCTTGAATCCAAGTTCACGCTTGATCTTCCGGTTCGAGATCGTCCACGGATAGCGGATGTATTCGAGTTGTTCGATGCGGTGCGCGAGGCCGGCGGGCGCGAGCGCGCGGCGCGCGAGCCTCTGCAACGTGCGCGGCAAGGGAATGCGTCGCGCACCGGCGAGGCGCAGAGCCTTCCGCAGCGGTACGACGCCGTCGGGCGCGACGTTGTAGACGCCTCCGGCGTTTTGCTCGACCGCGCGGCACACGGCGCTCGCGAGGTCTTCGGGGCTGAGGAACTGTAGCGAGGGATCGTGGCCGGGGAGCGTGACGGCCACGCGAGTTTGCAGCAGGCGGCTGAAGTAGTCCGCGCCGCCGGGCGTGGGCGTGGCCGCCGCGCGGAGAATGACGAGCCGCGTGCGCTGGCCTTCGTCGAGGTGGAAGGCCGCGAGCGCTTCGAGTTCGAGCCAGGCGTTCGAGAGCGTCGGCTTGTTGCCGCGCAGGAGCAGTCGCGACTCGGAGAGGAGGCCGATGTTGTGGTGGGCCGCGCCGTAGACCGCCGCGCTCGACAGCAGCACGAAATGGCGGACGCCCGCGCGGGCACACTGCTTGAAGACGGCCTCCGCGTCCGCGAGGTCGGGAGCCGTGCGACGGCGCGCGACGAGTGGCGGAGAATAGACGACCGTGTCCACGTCCTGTTCACGGAGCAGGCCGGCGTGGCCGCCGCTCAGGAGGCCGCTGAAGCCGTCCTCGCCGTGCGGCGCGCTCTGGCACGTCTCGACGGCGTGACTCTCGCGAAGTCGCTCGACCAGCAACTCCGCGAAGCCGTCGCGTTCGTCAATGACCAGCACTCTCGCCATGTCCATGCCTTTCCCTCTCTCCGCCAACGTCACAGCCGGCCACACAGAGCCAACGGCCAACGGCTCAGTTCGCCGCCGCGATTTGTTTGCCGCCGGGTGACGGCTGGCGCGTGGGGAGCGTGAGCAACTCGATCCCCTCGCCCTCCGTGACGCGCACCATGCGGCGTGCGCCGATGGGCTGATCGCCGATCTTCTCGAAACGCTCGACGCGCCCTGTGCGCGGCCAGCGCACCGTCAGCGAGTCCGCCCCATTCTTCTCGCCCAGTCCGAAGTAGAGGCGCGCGGTGTGTTGCGAGGCGAAGCCCGAACCGGCGGTGACGAGGCGCATCTGCTTGCCCCCGCCCGCCTCAATCGTCACCACCGCGCCGACCGCGTCGCGATTGCTCTCTTTCCCGCGCAGTTCGACGGCCAGCCAGTTGCGGCGCTCGCCGACGTTGTTACGCAGGAGCGTTGCGCGCGAGAGTTCGGCGCGGCCCGAATCGCCGGGGTTGCTGTTCGTGACGATGTCGAGATCGCCGTCGTTGTCGAAGTCAGCCGTTGACATCCCGCGCGCGTCCTTGATGTCGTCTGCGCCGGTCGCCATCGCCACGTCGTGGAATCGCAGCGCCGCCGGGTTAGCCGACTTCGCGCCGTCGCCTTCGTCCGTGTCGTTCCTGAGCAGCACGTTGTGCTCGTAGCCGTTCCAGGAGATGTCTCCGCGAAATTCGTCCCTGTAGAATTTGCCCGTTTTGTAGTCTTTGATGTGCGCGACCGCGCTCAAAATGTAGGGCAGTCAAAGGTCTTGCGTGCTTTTGGACGTGATCCACCCGTTGGCGGCGTAGATGTCCTGGCGACCGTCGTTGTCGTAATCGAACATCGTCGAAGACCAGAACCAGCCGAAGGGGTTGACGCGCGCCGCCTCGCTGACGTCCGTGAATTTCCCGTGACCGTCGTTGATGTAGAGCGCGTTGCCCTTGACCGTCTTGTCGCCGTAGGAACTCCAGTCCGTGCCGCCTACGTTATTGTAGATTTCCTTGTAGACGGGAAAGTCATCGTAGATCGTTCCCTGCCGGACGCTGGTCAGCAGGTACTTGTAGAGCGTGGCGGCCTGGCCGTACCAACGCTGGCCCGAATGCACGTCGGAGACGTAGATATCTAGGTCGCCGTCGTTGTCTATGTCGCCCAGCGTCGCGCTCATGCCGTAGCCGGGGTCGTACGCGCCGCTCTGCTTCGACACGTCCGTGAACGTCCCGTTGCCGTTGTTGTGCAGCAGCGCGTCGCGCCCGAAATCGTTGGCGACGTACACGTCCTGCCAGCCGTCGTTGTCGTAGTCGCCCCATGCGACGCCGAGCGTGATGCCGGTCTCGTTGATGCCGGCCTGCCTGGTCACGTCTGTGAAGTGGAGGTTGCCGTCGTTGCGGAGCAGGCTGTTGCCCTCTGCGTTGCGCGTGTAGAAAAGCGTCGTCGGGAGATTCTTGCGCGCGTCGAGTTCTCGCCCGACGTAGAGGTCTAGGTCGCCGTCGTTGTCGTAATCGGCGGCGGCGGCGACGACGATGAAATCACTGTCGCCCTTATTCGCGAACTTGAAGCCGTCCGTCACCTCGACGAACTTCCTGCCGGCGGGCGATTGCTGGTCGGCGACGTTACGGTAGAGGCGGCTGCGCCCCGTGTAGCAGCCGAGGAAGAGGTCTTTGTAACCGTCGTTGTCGAGATCGGCGAAGACGCCGACGTTGATGCCGGGCGCGCGTTCGGGGAGGCCCGCCGCCAGAGTCACGTCCTCGAACGTGCCGTCGCCTTTATTACGATAGAGGCGCGGGCGTTCGCCGTCGCCGAAGAACACGTCGTACCAACCGTCGTTGTCGTAGTCGCCGGCTGAGACGCCTGCCGAGCCATACTTGATAATCTCGAAAGCCTTCGGCTCCCATTCGGGCGTGGCGAAAAGCGGGTTCTTGTGCGAGACGAAATCAATGCCCGCGCTCGAATTCGCGCCGTTCGCCGCCTCGCCGTCGAGGCTCTGGTGGCCCCACATATCTGTGAAGCCCTTGCGGTCGCCGGTGACGGTCGTGCCGCTAATCAATTCCTGCCGTGTGATCTTCCACGTGTCGCCGTCCGCCTGAAGCCACATGCGGAACAGCACCTGTGTCTCGAACGCCTCCTGCCCGTGCGCGTCCGTCTTGCCGTCGCTGCCCGCATGTGGCTTGCCTGCGTCGCCGAAGCTTGCCTTCGTCATCTCCGCGCCGCCGTCAACGCCTCTGCCCACGGCGTCGCGCGTCCCGCGAATCCAGAGGAAGGAGCGGATGCGGTATGACTGCGGGCTGATGACCTCCTCGACCGAATCGAGCTTGAACTTACTCTCCTCGACCTTGCCGAGCGTCTTCAGATAGCGCGAGACCTGATTGCCGACCTCCGCCTTGCCGAACGGTTTCGCGTCCGACAGTTTCCACTGGTAGACGCGCACGCCGTCGCGTTTCGCCTGAAGGTCTTCTTCCTCGACCCAGAAGCCATCCTTCTCACTCGCGTATTTATCGTCGTAGCAGTTGAGGACTTTCGCGATGTCTGCCTTGTCAACGCCCGATTTATATTCCCCCAGAACCTTCTGCGCCGCCTGCCCCATCTGCGCGAGCAGTTGCGCGTTGGTCTCGATGTAATCGAGCTTCATCTTGCCGACCCCAAGGATCAGGAGCAGGACGATCAGGGGAGAACTGTAAAAGACAATTCGTTTTTGTTTCTTAGACATAATCCGCGTCTCCAACTTCAAAAAAAGAACGGGGGACGAGAGCGTTGCGTGTCGTCTCTCGCAAGCTTCAATGCATCGAGCCGCCGCCGGTCTGGCTCGTCGAGGCAATGTCGCCCGACGCCGGGGCCGCCGAGTGTCTCAGAGAGCGCGCGACCGTGACGCCTCGCGACGTGTCGGTTCCCTCCTCGATGCGTATGAGGCGGTTGACGCCGAACGCAGCGCCGAGGCTTTCGCCTTCAAACCGCTGCTGGATTCCGCTCGGCCAGGTAATCTCGACCGCGTCAATCCGCTCTGCATTGCCGAGGCCGAAGTGCACCGGCAGCATCGCCTCGGAGGCGTAGCCGGAGCCGGCCTCGACCTGCCGCATCATGGTCTTGCCGCTGGCGGTCAGGCGCACGCGTGCGCCCACGGCGTCTCGGTTACTGCGCGTCCCGACGAGCTTCAACTCGACGGCGTTGCCGGACTTTCTCAGGTTGTTGAGATAGAGCGTGGGCGTCTCGTTGTTGTTGTTGATGACCATGTCGAGCCGCCCGTCGCCGTCGAAATCCGCGACGCCGACGCCCCGGCTGTCCTTCACGCAATCAGAACCCGTCGGGCGTGCCACGTCCATGAACTTCTCGCCGCCGACGTTGGCGAAGAAGCAGTTGTGCTCGTAACCGTTCCAGGAGTTTTCGCCGACGAACTCGTGACTGAAGAAAAATCCCTGCTTGTACTTGTCAACCTGTGCGACCGCACCGGAAGTGAAGGGCAGTCAAAGGTCGTCCTTGCTCTTGTTCGTGATCCAGCCGTTGGCGGCATAGATGTCGAGGTCTGTGTCGTTGTCCATGTCGAGGAAGGTCGTGCTCCAACCCCAACCCGCCCGGTTGGTGTGGCTGTCTTCGATCGTCGCGAAAGTGCCGTCGCCACGGTTGCGGAAGAGCGAGTTGCCCGCGCCGATTTTCTTGCCGATGCTGACCCAGTCGGAGCCGACGAGGTCGTAAAACTTCTTGTACTCCGGCATGTCGAGCAACAACCACTTGGTACGCGCGACGTTGCGGACATACTGGCTGACCGTCATGTCCTCGCCGAACCAACGCTGGTTCGAGTTGATGTTCGAGGTGTAGAGGTCGAACTTGCCGTCGTCGTTGAAGTCGCCGAAGGCGAGGCCCATGCCGCCGCTGAAGTCGAGCACGCCGGCCTGCTTCGCCGCGTCCGTAAACGTGCCGTCGCCGTTATTGTGGAAGAGACACTTGCGCCCGAAGTCGTTGGCGACGGCGAGGTCTGGGAAGCCGTCGCCGTCGTAGTCGGCGGAGGCGACGTCAACGAAGCCGTCGCGGTCGTAGTCGAAGAAGCAGGCGGTTACGCTCGTCGAATTGAGGTCGAGTCCCATCTCCTTCGAGCGGTCGGTGAAAGTGCCGTCGCCGTTGTTGTGGAAAAATTTATTGGGCGCGAGGTAGCGCGCGACGAAGAGGTCTGGGAAGCCGTCGTTGTCCACGTCGGCGAACAGCCCTGCGTTCGACTGGTCAATGCCTTCCAGCCCCGACTCGCTCGTCGCGTCCGCGAACCTGACCTCACCCGTTGCCGTGTCGCCGACGTTTTTGTAGAGGCGGCTACGCACGCCGTCGGGGAAGAAGATGTCCGGGCGGTCGTCGTTATTATAGTCCGCAGCGCTGACGCCGCCGGAGCCGTGCTCGATGATGTCGAACTTCATCTTGGCGGAATATTTCTCGGCGTCGAGCTTCGGGTCGCGCGAGTGCTTGAAGTCAATGCCGGCGGAGGCGGGGTTGACATCTTTGTAGCCGCCGCCGTCGCCCGCGACGCGCAAGCCCTCGATCAACTCGTCGTTCGTGATCTTCCAGTTGATCTCGCCCGCCGCGCTGCTCTCGTTGACGAGCGTCCAGCGATAGAAGTGGCGATCCTCGAAGATTTCGCCCTGCCGGCCCGTGCCGTCGAGGATGAACTTGACGCGCAGGGTCACGCGGCGTTCCGGTTCAATCTGCTCGATCATGTCAATCTTCGTCCAGATGTTCTGGACGGACGCCAGCGTGTTGAAATAACGCGAGACTTCTTCGGGGATGTCGGCCTTCGTGAAATCCTGACGGCCTTCGGCGACGACTTTGGAGACGGCCACGTCGCTCTGTTCGCCGTCCGGCTGCATCACCCAGCGCCCGCGCCCCTGCGAGGCGTAAGCGTTCGAGTAGAGCGCGGCGACCGTCGCCGGATTCTTCTTCTCGACGCCTTCGCGGACGGCCTTGCTGTAGTTGCCGAGGAAGGTGTTGACCGCTTTTCCGGTGTTGAAGAATCTGGCGTGCTCTTTGTCCTTCCCGTTCATCACGTAGAGGGCGGCGGCGACGCCGACAGCGACGATCAGGCACAGGGCGACGAGAATCTTCGCCAGAGTCTTGAGGAGTGTTCTTTTTCTCGCCATCTTTCTTTCCTTCACTATTTCATCGCCGCTGTGGGCGCGCGAGACGCCCGCGCCGGGACAAGCTCTAAAGCGTTTCCGCGTGAACCCCTTGGGACAGTTCAGACGACGCAGCGGGGGATGTTACCGCGTCGGCTGGCGCGAAGTGGCCTCCGGCGCATTCGGTGATGAGCTTCGCGACCTGCATGGCCGAGACGATGACGGGCGTAATGCCGCCGCCGGGCTGCGTCCAGTGGCCGACGAAATGTAGATTCCTGACGAGGCCGCTCGTGGCCGGGCGGTCAGCGCCGAGTTGATCGGGCGACATCTCCCAGCCGAGCATCGCGCCGCCCTGGTTGAGCGTGTAGCGATAAGACGTGAGCGCCGACGCGCTCAACCTGACGACGACCTTCTCCGAGAAACCCGGCATCACGCGTTCCAGATTCGACATCACGTAGCGCTCGACCGCCGCCTTGTGCGCCGCCCAGTCCTCGACTTTGTCGAAGTCCACGCGGGTCAGCTTCTGGACGATGACGATGTGGCCGCCGGGCGGAGCGATGGACGTGTCAAACAGCGTGGGCACGAAAATCTTGAAGGCGTCGGTCGCCACGTCGTCCGGGTTCCATGAAGACCAGTGGTAGCCCTCGGCCTCGCGCAGCACTTCGGTCGGCATCCCCTTGAGGCCGACGTGCGTGAGAAAGCAAGGGTGCGTCGGCCTGAGCTTCTTGATCGCCGCGAGTCGCTCCGCGCCGACGTGTTCCGCGCCGAGCATCCGTTCGAGCGTCAGCAGCAGGTCGGCGTTCGAGACGACTGTTCCAGCCTCCACGCGCACGAGGCGGCGCGAGTTCTTCAGCCCCGTCTCGACCTCGACGCCGCACGCCGTCCTGCCTTTAACGAGGATACGCTTGACGGACGAACTCATCAGGATGTGCCCGCCGCGCTCCTCGAACTTCCGCGCCAACTCGTCTGCGAAAGCCTGCGAGCCGCCGCGCGGATAATAGTTGCCGAGGAAGTAAGAGAGCCGCAGCATCGAATCGAAGACGAATGAGGTGCGGCACGGAGGCGAACCCCAGTGGCCGCAGTCGCCGGCCAGCACGAGCTTGAGCTTCTCGCTGCGGAAATAGCGGTCGAGCGCCCCGCGCACGGTCATCTCGCGGAACGGATCGAGCCTGTCCGTGTCGCGCCAGCGAAAGTATTCCAGAAGCCCGTGCATGTAAACTTCGCGCACGGCGGCGAAGAATTCGTCTATCGAGCGCGACTCTTCGGGAAACTCGACTTTCAATTTCGCGAGGTAGCTATCGAAGTCCGCAGGGACGGAAAAGCTCGTGCCGTCCGGGAAGTGGAAGTGATCCACCGGGTCCATCTTGACCCAGCCCTGCGTCACGCCGAGTTCGCGCAGCAGCCTGCCGGTGATCGTCGCAGGGTTGCCGAGCAGCGGGTAGAAGTGCGTCGCGGCGTCGAACGTATAGCCCGCGCGCCGGAACGTGCTGCAATAGCCGCCGACCATGTAGTGTTGCTCGACGAGCAGCACTCTCATCCCTTCACGCGCCAGCAAATTCGCGCAGACCAGCCCCCCGACGCCCGCGCCGATCACGACGGCGTCGTAGGATTTCTCCGGCGGTGTCTGCCGCAAGCCTCTGAAGGGCCTTTTCATAAATGACGAATGCGGAACGATGAATGAAAGACAATCTCGGATTTCAAATTTGAGACTTCACATCTCAAACCGGGTTTCATTCGTCATTCCGCGTTTCCCCTGGCCGGTTACGGCCATACGTCTCGTGCGCCTCGACGAACTCGCCGCTGGCGATGGCCGCGCCCATCGAGAGTTCGCCGGCGAGCAATGTCGCGGCGACGATCTCTGCAAATTTGGCGGCGTAGCCCGCGCCGGCGCAGCCGAGCATTTCTAAACACTCGCGGCTCGTGCCGAGTCCCGTCCCGCCGCCGACGGTCGCCACCGTCAGGGACGGCAGCGTGACGCTGGCGTAGAGGTCGCCGCCCGTCGTCACTTCAAAATTGGTGATGCCGACCGAGGAGTTGACGACGTTGGCGACATCCTGCCCGCAGGCGATGAAGAGGGCGGCGAGGCCGTTGGCGTAATGGCCGTTGTAGCCGATGGCGTTCGCCTGCACATGCCCGATCATCGTGTGCTGCCACATGTCGAGCAGCAATTCCGGCGTGGTGTGCAGGTACGCCCTGACGACCCCGGCGGGGATGTGCGCTCCCGCCGTCACGCGCTTACCCTTGCCGCCGAGGAGCAGCGACCCTGCGGCGCGCTTCTCCGAACTGAACCCGCTAAAGACTTGAAAGCGGCGGGCGTGTGTGTGGCGCATGATCCAGCGACACGCGTGCTCGGTCGCCTTGACGATCATGTTCATGCCCTGCGCGTCAGCGGTGTGATAGCAGAAGCCGACGATCACCTCGCGCCCGATGGGGTGGCACTCAAGCCGTAGCAGCCTGCCGTGGCGCGTCGTGGATTCGGCCTCAGCACGGATTTCGTCGAAGCTCTCATTCAAGCTCCGCGCGAAGTCGTGCGCGCCGGCCACGTCGTCGAAGAAGAAGACGGGCGCGACGCGATTCTCGTCGGCGTGCACGCGCACGTCCGCGCCGCCCGCGCGCGTCAACGTCACCATGCCGCGCTCGTATGAGCGCACGAGTGCGCCCTCGGTCGTCGCCAGCGGGACGTAGAAAGTGCCTTGCGCGTGCGTGCCCTTGACGGCGAGCGGCCCGGCGACGCCTAAAGGCATCTGTGCCGTCCCGATTGGGTTCTCGACGTTGCCGCGCATTTCCTCGGACGGAATCGAATACGCGCCGACGTGCGACAGGCGGCTCCCGGTCTTCTCCTCGACCCACTCGCGGCGGCGCTCGACGTGCTCGCGCGCGTAGCCCTGCCCCTTCAGGCGCGGCACGAGTTCCAGCGGCTCCGCGCCGGTCTGTGGCTCAGCCAAGGTCAGGTCGGACATCAGTGAAAGCTCCTTTGAGATTCCGCTGCGCCGGAAGGCCGCTCCCGACGCTGCGGACAAACAGGTCGTCAATCCCTAAAACTCTTCGCCGCGCGCGAGGACGAGCGAGCAACTGTTGCCGTCGAGGCCGACGGAGTTGACGAGGCCGCAATGCACTTCGACCTCTCGACTCTCCGGGCTGAGCATCGCGAGCGGGAAGTCTGTTTCCAACTCTTGCAGCGAAGGGATGCCGGGCAGCACTCCGTCGCGCATTGTTTCGAGCATGGCGACGGCCTGCATCGCGCCCGACGCGCCGAGCGTCTCGCCGAGCATTGATTTGATCGCCGTCACGGGCAGGCTCCGTGAACTATCGTCGAAGACGCAGGCGACGCCGTGCGCCTCGTGCCAGTCGCGCGCGGGACTCCCATTGGCCGACGCGCTCAGGCAGTCAACCTCTCGCGTCGAAACACCTGCATCGCTCAACGCCAGCCGGACGGCGCGCGAGATGGCCTCGACGGCTTTCAGGTCTTTCTTCCCGCGCGAGCAGTCGAAGCCGCCGCCGTGCCCCCTGACCTCCGCGAGCACACGCGCCCCGCGCTCGCGCGCCGACTCTGCGTCTTCGAGCATCAGGAGCGCCGCGCCTTCACCGAGCGCCGCGCCGTTGCGCCGCGCGTCGAAGGGAATGGGGAAATCGCCAGCCGCGCCCGTCGTATGGCACAGCAGTCCGGCGCGGTCGAAGCCGTAGAACGACTCGAAGCAGAGTTCGTCCGCACCGCCCGCGAGGAGCGCACGCGCGCGACCGCCGCGAATCAGGTCGGTCGCGTAGGCGATGGCGTTGAGTCCGGAAGTCGTGCCGGTCGAGACGGTGGTGTTGGTTCCGCGCAGGTTGTGCATGATCGCCGTCTGGCCGGCGGCGGCGTTGATGACGGTGTTGGAGAAATCCATCGGACTGGCATAGCCGGGACCGGCTTCGAGCGCGCGGCGGTCGAACTCGGAAATGGTGTGGACGCTGCAAAACATCGTGCCGAGCACAAGCCCGACTTCCCTGTCGGCGCGCAACTCCGCCGTCCACTCGCTCGCGTCCAGCGCCAGTTGCGCCGCCGAAGCGACGAGCCGCGAAGTGCGGTCGAGCGGGCGCAGGTTTCTCTTCCCCAGATAGTTCCGCGCGTCAAACGATTTAATCTCACCGCCCAGCGGACAGCCGAGCATTCCGGTCTCGAAAAGCTCGACGGGACGCAGTCCGCTGCGCCCCTCACATAATGCGGCGTGCAGCGCGGCTGGCGAATCGCCGAGCGAAGAGACGACGCCGGCTCCCGTGATGACGACTCTTCTCATCTCTTACACCTCACACTTTCTGAGGACGAGCGACGCGTTGTTGCCGCCGAAGGCATAAGCGTTGTTCATCGCCACGTTGACGCGATGCTCGCGCGCGTAGTTCGGCACGTAATCGAGATCGCAGTCGGGGTCTGGCTCTTCGAGGTTGATGGTCGGCGGAATGCGATCGCAGTTGACAGCCAGCGCGCAGACCGCCGCCTCAATGGCCGAAGCCGCGCCCATCGTGTGGCCGAGCATTGACTTGACGGAACTGATTGGAATCTTGTACGCCGCGTCGCCGAACAGTCGCTTGACGGCGATGGTCTCCAGACGGTCGTTGGTCGCCGTCCCCGTGCCGTGCGCGCTGATGTAGCTGACCTCTTCGGGACGCACGCCGCTCTGCTCCAAAGCTTGCCGCATCGCCCGCGCCGCGCCGTCGCCCTCCGGGTGCGCCGCCGTCATGTGGTGCGCGTCGCACGAGAGGCCGTAGCCCGCGACTTCCGCGTAGACGTGCGCGCCGCGCGCCATCGCGCCATCCAGCGGTTCGAGCACGAGCACGCCCGCACCCTCGCCCGGCACCATGCCTTTGCGGTTGCGGTCGAAGGGCTGGCAAATTTCCGGCGCAATGGCTCCGAGGCGCGCAAAGCCCGTGTAGGTGATGCGCGAGAAAGCGTCCGAGCCGCCGGCTAGCATCAAGTCCGCGCGCCCCGCACGCAGCATGTCGAAGGCATAGGCGATGGCGTAATTGCCCGCCGCGCAGGCAGTCGGGATCATCATGTTGACGCCTGCGAAATTAAGCTCGCTCGCGACGTGCTCGCTAATGACGTGGCACGGGTAGCGCGCGATGAACTCCGCGCCCACGCTGCTCAACTCCTTGCCGACGAACGCGTCGTCGAAGCGCTCAACCTCTCGCGGTTCACCCGAAGTCGTGCCCATCGCCACGCCCGCCCGTTCGGGGTCGAGCGCATCCGGCCTGACACGCGCGTCGGCCAGAGCCAGTCGCGCGGCGGCGATGGCGAACTGCGAGGCGCGACCGAGTTGCGATGCCTCCGTGTGTTCGAGGTAGTCTTCGACGCGGAAGCCCCTGACTTCAGCCCCTCGATGGACGCTGTAGCCGCTCGTGTCGAAGGACTCGACCACGCCGATGCCAGACTGCCCGGCGAGCAGGTTATCCCAGAACTGCTCGCGACCCGTCCCGACCGGAGTCACCGCCCCAATGCCAGTGATGACGATTCGCCGTTGCATAGCTCAGGCCACCTGCGCCGCGACCGGCAGATATTGCTGGACGAGCCGGACGGTGTCGTCCAGCGTGCGTACCTCCGACAGTTCATCGTCGGGGATTTTGATCTGGAACTTGTACTCGGCGTCCACGGCGATCTCAAGGATCGTCAGAGAGTCGAGTTGCAGTTCGTCCTTGTATGACGCATGATCCGAAATCTCTTCGGGATCAAGGTTGGCGATAGTCGCGATGGACTTCTTGATTGTGGCTCTAATCACTTCCGAATCCATAAATAGAAGCCTTTCTCCCTGTCAACGGGCCGTATTCATCTCTGGTAGATGAGGGTTGTCACGACGGATGCGTGGTAGTCGAGGATGGCCGCAGGGCTGTGATAGGCGCGAACTGCCTACGGCGTGAAAGTCATTTTGCCTAATGAGACGCTTGGTAATTTCTCACATCACGGCGTTTTTGTACATAGGGGATGAGAGAAAAGACGCTCAGGGAATTCCCTGAGCGTCGCAGGCCTCGACTGTGGTGAGTGTGAACGTGCACAGTTCAAGCGCCGTCGAAGTGACATGCAAAGCTTCACCAGCCACTATTGTCCCATGCTTTCATTTCAGGGCAGGTTTCTGCTTCCCGGCAGGCGATTTGTCGCCGTGAAAGGGTGCCGATGGCACGCAGAGCCTTTTCAGCATGCGCTAAATCCTTTAGATTATGTCTGGCCGGCGTGGGATGGGCGAAGAAAACTATTGCGTTGCCCGTCATAGAGCGTTAATCTCTCGCACTGTGGGTGTCTCCTCGTCAGGCATTCTGGCTTCCCGACGCTCTCTCAATCAGGCATACTAATACTTGACCACCCGTGATAGAGCATCAAGGCAGCCCGGAATGACTGAGATTTGGTGGACTGTTAGAACAGAAACAGCACGCTTTCGAGCAGGTTCAACGCGGCCTCCGTCACTGAGTCTGCCGATGCCGCAACCGGAGTTTCCATGTCGCCATTTGTCGCCGATGATGGAGATGATGGAGATGATGGAGATGATGGAGATGATGGAGGTGCTGGCGGCGGGTCTATCAATGGAGTATGTATATCGCCTGCGGATGCAGAAAGGGCGAGCATTAGTGTCAACACGATTGCCGTGCAGAGTTGGCGAATGTTTTTCATGGTTTTCTCCTGATCTAAGGTGAAGCTAAAGTTTTGGTCTGTAAGGAACGGTGAAATGCATTTCCCTTCGACTGACCCAAGGCAAGCCTTGCGAGCGCATCTTAGCACTCTCTTCCCGGCTGCGCTTTCCGCGATGCAAAAAATTTTCTACTCATAGAGAAAGGTAGGCCTCACATGAATTTAACGAAAGAAATTCTTCACCAGATAGACGACCCGGCACTCCTCCACAGCGAACGCGCGAAGCTGCGTTGCGAGCTTGCCAAGCAGCTCGAATGGACGGGTGATTACGAGGGCGCCCGGCAGGCCATGGGTGAATTGTGGCAGCGAGTCGGCGAGCATCCCACGCTGGAAGGTCTTGATCGGGCGGCGACGGCGGAAGTGCTGTTGCGGGCAGGGGCACTAACGGGGTTGATTGGCAGCGCCAGGCAAATTGAGGGCGCGCAGGAGGCGGCGAAAGACCTGATTAGTGAAAGCCTCACGACCTTCAGGGCACTACAGAAGTCAGAGAAGGTCGCCGAAGCTCAAGTTGACCTGGCAATCTGCTACTGGCGTGAGGGCGCTTTCGATGAGGCGCGCGTCATGCTGCGACACTCTATCTCTCAACTCACAGAGATAGACGGCGATCTGAGAGCCGTCGCTCTGCTGCGAAGTGCTCTAGTCGAAACTTCAGCAACTAGATACAGTGATGCCCTGCGCATCCTGATCGAAGCTATCCCTTTGTTTGAGTCGAGCAGCAACGAGGTACTCAAAGGAAAGTTCCACAACGAATACGGCATGGTGTTGAAGAATCTCGGGACAGCGGAAAACCGCGAGGACTACATTGACCGCGCCCTCATCGAGTACGCAGCCGCAAGCTTTCACTTTGAGCAGGCCGGGCACATGCGCAACCACGCCTGCGTCGAAAACAATCTTGGATTTCTGCTCGGGACGATTGGCAAATTCACCGATGCACACGAGCATCTCGACCGCGCACAGGCGCTTTTCTCCACGCTCAAAGATAGCGTCCATCTAGCACAGGTTGACGAGACGCGAGCGCGCGTGCTGCTCTCGGATGGACGCGTCGCCCTAGCGGAGAAACTCGCCGGAGCGGCGGTGCAGGCCCTCGAAAACGGTGGTGAGCAGGCGTTACTGGCCGAAGCCTTGACGACGCACGGCGTCGCGATGGCGCGTCTTGGTCGTCACCAGCAGGCGCGTTTAACGCTCCAGAGCGCAGTGGAAGTGGCTGAGCAGGCAGGCGACACGGAAGGCGCGGGACATGCGGCGCTGACCATCATCATGGAGTTGGGCCAATACCTCTCTAACGACGACTTGAGCACCACCTACGAGCGCGCCACGGAACGCTTCACGCTAGGACGCCCATCAAACCTCGCCGGCGCAGTATCATCACTGCTCACGGCGAGCCGGTGCGCGGTAAAAAAAAAGAAGTTCAGCACGTCAGGATTCTATACGTCGAAGATAGTTTGATGGTCGCCGAAGCCGTGCGTGACGCGTTGGAATCGGAGGGGTGGGGAGTCAAGTTTTGCGCTGAGGGTGCAGACGCGCTGAGAGAAATTGAGAGCGCCACTCACTACGACATCCTGCTGCTGGATAACGAACTGCCGGACGTGAGCGGACTGGAACTCGCCCGCCGTGCGCGGGAAAACTCTCGCTGTCGGCGTACGCCTATCGTCATGCTCTCGGGCAGCGACTGCGAAGCTGAGGCGCAACGCGCGGGCGTGGACGTGTTTTTAAGAAAGCCGGGGGACATCCTCGCGTTGGCCGACACGGTCGCACGCCTGCTCAACGCAGAAAATAAACCACTTTAGAGGACGGGACATGCGCGTTGTCGCGCCGACGAGGATTCGCAGTTTCGCGAGCAACAGCAGTCGTGCCGGGAGCCGGGACGAACACGCAGGACTTCGGGCGAGGCCGGAATAAAAAACATCCGCCGCGCCGTGCGCGCGAAGCACACGGCGCGGCGGACATGCGAAGGCAGCGAGAATTAAAATCGTCGCCGGCTACTTCTTAATTCTTTTCGACTGTGAAGAGACGGCGCGCCAAGCCCCGTCCTTCTGTTTGACGAAGCGGTCTGTCCATTCGTATTTGCCGCTGAAGTCTTTTCCCATGTAGGTGGCGTTGACCAATTCACTGTGCCCCGACACGACGGCTGAATTTCCCCGCACCTCTACCTTCACGTCCTCAATCGTCCAAGACGCTATTTTCATCAGGCCGGATTTCAAGGCTTCCCTCAACATCTTCTTGTTGTAGTTGATACCTTCCGAAGAGCCTTTGAAGTCGTCGGTGTCAAATTTGTCGAGTTTATTCACGTCCGCGTGGACGACCGCGTCGGCCCACTCGCTCACTAACTGTTTCAGCACCTCCTCATCGCCGCGAACCCGTATGTTTGAAGGTTTGACAATTTTCTGCCCAACGGCAAGTGTTGACACCGCGACGATCATCAATGCGCTAAGAAAAATTCGCCTCATGTGAAAGCTCCTTTCCGCCATCCTGAGAAATTTTTTAGCAAGCTGCACAAGCGGCTTTTACTTCAACCGCGCATGGAAGTCAACACATGCCGGTGGAGAGTCGGCTGACGTGTGGCGTCCGACGGCCTCGAAGGACGAGAAGACACCCCGGCTCGACACCCCTCGAACGCGCTTATGACTCGCGCAGCCAGCCCTGTCGCAGAGCGTAGCGGACGATCTCGGCGCGGCTCTTGAGGTCGAGCTTTTCCATCAGGTGCGCCTTGTGCGTCTCGACGGTTTTGACGCTGATGTCGAGATAGGCCGCGACCTCTTTGTTGGTATAGCCCCATGCGACGTGGCGCAGCACTTCCAGTTCGCGTTCGCTCAGGTCGCTGCCCTGCGATGATCCGCGAAGCTTCGTACTGCCGACGTACCCGCCGACGACTTTGCCGGCCAGTGTCGGATCGAGGTAGATGCCGCCCGCCGCCACGATGCGAATCGCTTTCACTAACTCCTCCGCCGCGACTCGCTTCAGCACGTATCCGGAAGCGCCCGCTTCAAGCAACTGCCGCAGGTAGCCGCTGTCGTCGTGCGCCGTCAGCACCAGAATTTTCGTCCAGGGGCACAGCCCGCGCAGCCGCTTTGTGGCCTGTATTCCGTTCATCTTGGGCATGGTGATGTCCATGACCACGATATGAGGCTGGAGTTCTTGCGCTTTTTGCAGCGTGGCGAGGCCGTTGTCCGCCTCGCCGACGACCTCCATGTCAGCCTGCGCGTTGACGAGCGATTTCAGCCCCTCACGCATCACGACGTGATCGTCGGCCAAAATGATTTGCAGTGTACTCACGTGGGAAGACCTCCTTTTCCGGCGATGAAGAAACCGGGATGCGGACGACAAGCGTGGTGCCCGCGCCTGGTCGCGATTCGACGTTGAGCGTCCCGCCGACCAGTGCGACGCGCTCGTGCATGCCCAACAGACCGAGGCTGCCCTCCCCCTCTTTTTCATTCATCACGGCTTCCATCTCGAAGCCCCTGCCGTCGTCCTCGATGATAACCAGCACCTGCTCGCGGCGGCGCTCAAGGATGACACTCACGCGCCGCGCCCCTGCGTGCTTGAGCACGTTGGTCAGGGCTTCCTGTACGATCCTGTAGATACTCGTCTCGACCTCCGGCGACAGGCGCTCCGTGTCGAGGCCGCTGCTGTGAAAGTCAACCGCCACGCCACTCCGCTCCGCCCACTTCTCCGCGTAGTTCGCGAGCGCCGTCCTGAGGCCGAGGTCGTCGAGCGCGGCGGGGCGCAACTCCCACGCCATGTGATGAACTTCCTGCACGAGTTGGTCGGTGAGTTCCTGTATCTGTTGCAGGTTGTGCCGGGCCGTGGGGTCAATGGGCGTTGCGGTATTCAGCGTCTTGAGGCGCAGCATGAGCGCGCTCAGGTGCTGCGCCATGTGATCGTGCAACTCGCGCGAGATGCGCCGGCGTTCCTCTTCCTGAGCGGTGACGAGCCGCCGCAGTAGTTGAACGCGCGACGCCTCGGCCCGCTGGTGCTCCAGAATTTCGACTTGCAACTGCTCGTTGAGTTGAGACAGCTCGGCGGTACGTTCTTCTATTTTGCCTTCCAGTCCGGCGTGAACGCAGTACAGCATCTTCGCGTTGCGCCAGACCAGCGCCGACAGGACGATGATGCTCGCCATCACGCAGAGCGACATCCCGAACGTCGTGTCGTACAGCCCCCGTCGTGCTCCGATAACGATCACAACGCCCAGCAAAATTGGGGTCAGCACGGCGGTGGGGAACAAGTGCCGCGCCATGAGGCCGCCCGCAGTGTCACTCGTGATGACCGACATCAATCCGCGCTCCGGGCGCGCCCAGAGCACCCCGAAGCTGAGTACCATGAAGGTCAGCGCCGTGTGCAGGGCCATCCCGGTGTAGGCCGAGATGCCGTAGAGGAGCGTTACACGGTAGATGTAGCCGACGAGGGCCAGCAGCGCGACCGTCGCGGTGCTGAGTGCGAGCATCTGCGCGAGCCTGA
The DNA here is from genome assembly GCA_020200155.1 of Acidobacteriota bacterium. Lineage (GTDB taxonomy): Bacteria > Acidobacteriota > Blastocatellia > Pyrinomonadales > Pyrinomonadaceae > JAIVJG01. The sequence goes on from JAIVJG010000199.1 coordinate 23,026, forward strand.
CGGCACTCTCATTCCGCGCCCCCAGAAACAGCAGTGCAGTAGCCAGCAAAAAGAAGCTGAACGCCGTGTGCGGCGACGGGCGGCCAGCAAAAGCGGACGCTTCGGCCCGCAGCCTGTCTGAGAAAAGCAGCCTGTCAATCCCCATGTCATGGCTGAATGCATACTCGGCCAATGTCAGCAGACTCAGCGCACAGACGAGCAGCGCGCACGCCCGCGCCGCAAACCGCCCGCGCACGCCCGCGCCTTCGGCTCCCAGCAGCCACAGCGATGCGCTGGCGAAGATGAATGCTAGCGCCGTGTTCGGGAACATCTGCGGCTGCCCCGGAATAATGCTCCTCAGCCGCATCACGTCGAACGCCCAGCCGCCAAGCACCAGACAGGCGATCAACACCCCGAAAGCACTTGCCGCCGCCGCCGGGAGTTTCCTCACCAGTGAGGTTGAAAGATTGTCGGAGTCGGGGGGAGTCGGCCCCATATACCAGCCTCTTTCTTGAGATTTCGCGTGCCGGCCACTCGGCCTGCATGGCTCTAATGACGCCGGCCTGCCGCACGATGAGACGCCGTCGGAAATATGCCGTTGAAGTTAAGTGCCGTGCTTCGCCTTCAAAGCTGTTTCCGGCAGGTCGCGATACGCGAATTTCTTCTCGGCGGCGTGAGCCTTACCGTCCACCTCCGCGTAAGGATAGACGAAGTAATTGAGCGCCTCGCCCTTCTGTCGCGGGCTGAGCGTCAGGTCGCGCCCGCGTGTGAACTCGACGCGGTTCTCGTCGTGCGCGCCGAAGAAGTATTCGCGCCGCGAGGGGTCTTTGGCGGCTTCGGAGGCGTCCACGGGCAGCCATCCCAAACCCTTGATGTATGCTTCGGCCCAGCAGTGATAGCCGCTGACCTGCCCCTCGCCTCGATCACGCGGCAGCGGGAAGCCGATGGCGAAGCGCGCAGTGATGCCGACGGCGCGCGTGTAGCCGATGAAAATGGCGTAGAAGTCCGTGCAGTTACCGCGCCGCGCGTCGCACGCATAGTAGATGTCGCCGCGTCCCCAACCCTGCCCCGTCTTGTCGTACTTGACGGTCGCGACGATGTGGTTATAAATCGCCCGCGCCTTCTCAAAGTCAGTCTTCGCGCAGGCGACGTCAACCACTTCGCGCGCCCACTTCCTGATCTGGTCGTCGAGCGGGACGAGGCGGTCGGGTTGGAGCCAGCGTCTCACGTCGCGGTCGGCTGACTCCTTCGACGCGGCGGCGTGGCCGGTATGTTGGAGCATAGTGTTGACGTGCTCGCGCCGCACGGTGTCGAAGCGCATCACGACGGCGAAACTCGGCTGTTTCGGGTCTGTCACACGAAGGTGCAGGACTTTGTTCCCGTACTGCGCGGTGTGAACTTCATACGGATAGGGTGAAACGATTTCGAGTTGCGTGATCTCCTGGAAGGGATCATTGTGCGGAACGGGTATCCAGAGTTCGACATTCCTGGCCCCGACGGGAATGTCCCGGACGGTGGCCGTGTACTCGAACATGAAACTCCGCGCGCGGAGCCGAACCTGTCCGGCGTGCGAAGTTGACACGACTGACAAGAGAGCCAGCAAAATCAAGGCTTGGCCGCCCCGGTAGCGTGCCTGCATAAATACCTCGCGCATCATTCTTGTATCCTCCTCGCGCCTCGGAGATAATTAGGGAAATGTGCCGAGTACAAATGTCAGGTACTGGCTGCGAGTGAAACTGCGGAGATTTCTGAGCAATCTGGAATTTTATGATTGCCTGCCGACGTTCTTAAATATGGAGCGAGGGTGACTTGGATGCCTGCCTAAGTGAGGTCAACCGTCAGCCACGTGCGAAGACTCAGCAGAAGCGGAATTATAGCTATTACCGGGTTGAAGTCAAGAGTAATATCCCTGATTCACATTGCGGATAGAGACCATCTCATCAATAACCTTTAGGGCTTTTGCGAGGAAACATAAAGACTGTTCCTTGAACTGGCCCCGGCTACTTATGAGATGGTCTCTTTTTATTACTCAAACCGAATTACTGGCACGGCTTTCAGTCGAAGGGGCCGGCTACTCTTAAGCGAAATACAGGCGCTCCATCCGTTTTGTAGTTCCCTTCTGGTAATATGGTTCGAGCCAGGAACCATCCGTCGCCAGAAACCTCTTCTTACCAGTTTCCGAGTCAGGCTCGTCGCCGCGCTTTGCGATGTAGCGAAAGTAGAAGTGATTGAACAGTCGCATGAACTCTCCAAGGTAAATATCCGCCACTCGCTTGTCACCGCGAATCACCAGCATGTTCTCATCGTTATTCTTGGTTGAAGCGTTGCTGAAGTTGGCTGAGCCAGTAATAACGAGAGGATCGTCGTCCAGCGGGTCAATCAACATGTACTTCGTGTGGATGTATTTGACGTGGGTATTCAAACCAGTGGTCTTTTCTTTTAACCAGCGGTCAAAAGCGCCACTTCCGAGCACATTGCCAACGGCGACGCGGTTCGCGGCTTCCCGGCGCAGGCTCTCCATATCTTTCCCTTCACTCTCAAGTAGAACGTAGCGCAGGTAATCTTTGTGCTTAGCCAGAACTTCCGCAAACAGATCGTTGACTCCGAAGGCTGCCGTGAAAAAGACAGCGGAACTCGCCTTGTCCATGCGCTCGGTGTACCACTCAAGCGCTTCGAGCGTGGGACGTGGACTGAAAATGGTCGTGGTTGAATGTGGTGATGGAATTGTTTCCGGCACGGGCGTCGCATTCTCATTCCACAGCCGCAATTCTTTCGCGGCGGCGTCATCGCTCAACTGCTTCCAGTATTCTAAATAACTGGCAGCGACCTTGGAATCACGCACGATGTGCCCGACGTTAGAGTGTCCGAAGATGCCTCCTTGAGTAATGTTGGTCGAGCCAGTCCAGACTTGTATCGGTTTATCATCCCTGAGAAGCACGATAAACTTGTTATGTGAGATATAGCTTGAGTTAGCCTCTCGCGGGATGGTAATGGCTTCGATGCCGGCTTCATCAATTGCTTTGCGATTCTCTGCATTCGGGGACTTCTTACTGGCGCTCTGGCGTGCGTCAAAAACAATCTTTACGTCCGCCCCATTTTGACTCGCGGTTTTGAACTCCTCCAACGCGGGTTGGTGCTGAAACTCGTAAACCGCAGCCCGCAATGAATAGCGATCATCCTTTGCCTGGCGAATGAAGGCGAGCATGCCTTCTTCCAGCCCGCGCGACAGCCATATCCACGCTTCGTTATCCGCCACCTGAGTCGGACGCTTATTACCGAATTTGCGCGCGTACGCCTGCGAGCCAGCAACGCCGCGATTGAAATACACAGCATGCTTGTCTTTGTCTTCGTCCTCCATGTCAATCTTCACTTCTACATCTTCGGCTTGCTCAAGCTTCTTCGGCGTGCCGCGCATCGCCACGACTCGGTAGGTGTATTGATGTGCGAGTCTGGTGGTGAAATCAGCCCAGAAGAATGTCTGCAATGGATGGTCTTTGGTTGAGACAAGTCCACCCTTTGGCACCTTGGCTCCTGGGAATGTTTTGAATCCTGCCAGCCAGTCGCGTTTGCCCTTGTTGCTATGATCAATTCGCTCAATGGCGAATCCAAGTATCCCTTTACTGCTTGCCTTATTCATGTCTATGCCTAGCAGCACAACATACGAACCGGCGATTGCGTGAACCGAGAGCGGGCCTTTCTTTTCTCTCTTTCTCATAAGTTTATCCTCAGAAAAGCAACACGCCTTTCTTCAAGAAGTTGCTTCAACGAGCGTACGCAGGCCAAGCACTTCCGTCATTCGGTTTTTCTCGTCTACCATAACGACGGCGGGCTGCCAGTCTTCTGGCACTGGTTCGTAAACCTGGACATAGGACATAACTATCACCAGATCACCCACGCTCACCAGGTGCGCGGCAGCCCCATTCAACTGCACAATTCCGCTCCCTGCTTCGCCGGGAATGGTATAGGTTTCCAACCTATTACCGTTGTTGATGTCAACAACCTGGACTCGCTCAAAAGGAAGGATACGCGCGGCTTCCAAGAGCAGCGAATCAATCGTGATTGAGCCGATGTAATTGAGATCCGCCGCAGTGACAGTGGCGCGGTGAATCTTGCCGTAGATCATAGTTCGGATCATTGATATATCTCCTCCATAGAGTCATTGCGTGAGTGATGACCTAGCCTGTGATAATTAGAGACCGTTTAACGGTTACCATCAGAGAGCCATGCATATCGGTGTTATGTTCACGAAGATAGGATTAATTACGTAAGCCTCGTCTCTCAAGGATGCATTGCATAACACAATATCAAGCACTTGGAGAAAGCTTATACCCCAATATTCGGTATTTGGGAAGTACTTACCAAAAAATATTCTCAATATTTCACAGTGCTGGCGAGGCATCCTTTTATGAACCAGTTTCCTTGGCGGATACTACGAAGTATAAACATTCATGCGGTGCTAAGTTATCTCGCTGGTAAGGCGGCGTAGTTCTTGAGAAAGCAATGGAAGAAAGAGATGTTGGGCAGTTTGCAAGAAGAAGTGGTCGCTGGGGAGCATCTGTAAAGAGAAAGAAGAAGATGTTTGACATCGCCAGGCTTCAAGATGAGCACGGCTAACTCTACGATCCCGCAAGCCACCAAGCGCTGAGATAGAACAACTAAGCGGGGACTCGCTCGCGTAAGTGTAGGTTTCACAAACGGCAAAATCTGCTCTTAGAGTTGGGAGCATTAGCTGTACCAGCTCGCTGCTCTCCAGTAATTCCCTTGGAGTTTCATCCAGGCCACGTAAGGTTCTTACAAAATCACGCTTGGGCAGGCCGTGGATGGGCCTGGCTCGGCTACGAATTTGAGGGGCACGAGCACCGGAAATGAAAAGGTGAAGTGGGATAATGTTGTATTGCTTTTGAAGATGGCGGGCGAGTTCGAAACTGACGAGTGCACCCATGCTGTGACCGAAGAAGGCGAATGGCTTATCCAGGTGCGGAAGCAGAGCCTGTGTCAGAGCATGAATTAATGGCGGCATTCTGGTAAAAGGTTTTTCCATCATCCGCGGTCCACGCCCGGGCAGATGAATCGCGCAAACTTCGACATTTGTCGGTAAACTTTTCGGCCACGAGTGGAAAATGGAGGCCCCGCCACCAGCATAGGGAAAGCAAAACAACTTGAGGTTCACCTGAGGATTTGACCTGATGGATAAGAACCAAGGAGTCGGGACTGACGTAATCAACATATTCATCGGGAATAAAGCAGCGACTTTCCAGTTGCCTCTTAGCTCATATGTGCACTATTAACCTGAGTCTAAGCGCGCAGTTTCTGTGTCCGTCTATTCACACATAGGCGGACACGGGATGACACACGAATAAGAGATGCAAAAACCTGAACCTCAGGGGAGTCATTCTAGTGGCAGCGATTTAATAGGTGACGTATTCAAGCCGCTCTTCGTAATCCGAGAAGGGTCTCTTCTCAAAGCATCGGGAACTTCCGTCAATCCTTGTGGAGATATCTTGACGCGGTGTTGTTCCCTGGAGACTCTGCCTATCGTTGAAGCTTGTATCTCAGCGCTCTTATTCTTGTTCTTGAATTCCTCGATTGTTGCGGTTAAGCCAGCGACCGTAGGAGTTTCAAACATACTGCGGAGAGGCAGCTCTACCTGGAAGGCATCGCGGATTCTGGATATAATTTGGGTTGCCAACAGAGAATGCCCGCCCAGCTTGAAGAAATGGTCATGTACACCGACCTCTTCAAGATTGAGCACTTCGGCAAAGATTTCCGCCAGCAACTCTTCATCCGGGGTACGAGGAGCTACAAACGCACTCTCTATTTCCGGTCTAACGTCGTCGGGCACAGCAAGTGCGAGCCTGTTAACCTTACCATTTGGCGTAAGGGGTAACGCCTCCATCAGAACGAAGGTAAAGGGGATCATGTACTCAGGCAACCGCTCACTCAAGAAGTGCTTTAACTCTGGAACCAACTTACGCGCGAATGCACCTCGCAGGGGATTAGTGGCGTAATGGCTCCACGGCTCGGAACGTAACGTTATTCCAGCAGAGCCTCTCAACTGCTCGCTCGACTCTGCCTGCGCTTTCGAGCTGTGCGTGAATGTGACATCAAAGCCACCGTCTGCATATCTATTCGCCCAGCTAATGTCAACGCTGTAAGGTAAGTCTTGGCTCAACGCCCACAAATCCTCCGGGTCCACTCCCTTGTTTTCTACTTCCAGTAAAACTTCGCGCAGTTGGCCCGCAGTTTCCAGTGACTCTTCATTTGTGAGCAGTTCCAGAGCTTTGACATGTGTTAGGACGCGCGCATTCGGCACATGCACGAAACGCAGCATCTCAGGTTCTCTTTCTCGCAGGAGTCGTCGTACTGCGGCTAGTGTCAGGCCGTGCATCTGCCAATCCATCTGCTCAGGTTCCGTGCCTTGAGAGGACTCGTTACCGACATGCAAAATCACATCGTAGCGAAACTGCGTAAGCTCATTATGATGGAGGCCTCGCTTAGGCTGGATTTGCACACTACTAATCTGCGGCAGGTGCTGCTTCAGGGCCATGAAGAAGGCTGGATCAATAATCAACTCTTGCTCTCGCTCCAGGAGTCTTTGCACTCGCTGCCGGAGACGTGCAACTGGCAGCGATGCAGGTGCTCGGTGCAGTTCAATCGAGGTGTGCAAAGCCTCTAAGAGGGGCAGGCTACGTACATCTCCCACAAAGATAGAGCCTCCCGCAGATACCACCTTGACAGCGCCTTCCAGAACACGCAGCAAATATTCAATACTCGGAAAATACTGAGCCACAGAATTAAGAACTACTGCGTCGAAGGCTTCCGCCTCCATGCCTTGAAAATCATCCGCCAATCTTTGGTTAAGAGTTACTTGCGGCAACTCAGACTCTGCTAATTGCCGCCGCAGAAGGGCCAATGCCGCCGGCGAGAAGTCTGTTCCCCAGTAGTGACTGCAATGAGAAGCAAGCCGAAGCAGCAGTAGCCCACTGCCACACCCAATCTCCAGCACACGGCTCGGCTTAAGAGAAAGAATCCGCTCAACTGCCTGATCTATCCATTCGCGCATCTCTTCCGCCGGAATTGGCAAGCCCGTATGGCTACTGTTCCAACCAATAAAGTTGAATGCGGGGTCATTCTCAGGAGAAGTCTGGTTGTAGGTATCGTTCCAGACCGCCTGCCACTGCGCGATCTGTTTGTGGTCTTCTATTTCAATCTGCGAATTCTGAACCAAATAAGCACATAGCCGCTGGTCATCCGGCGCGACTTCTCTGGCAGTGACCACCACGTCCTCCACCGCCGCGTGCTCCCTCAGCGCCGCCTCTACCTCTCCCAACTCGATCCGATACCCACGCACCTTGACCTGCTGATCCACTCGCCCCACAAACTCGATGTTCCCGTCCACCAGAGGACGGGTTGAAAGTTCTCGTCCAGTATGTAGACTTCCGTGTTCGCTATCGGTCGCCCGATGGGGACGTTGGCAAGTTTCTTTCTCTCACTCGCGTCGAAGCCTGTAGCATCGGCTGCGACTTCTGAAGAGCCATACAGGTTGATGAGGATGGCGTCGGGCATAGACTTCTGGAACTGATCGAAAAGGTCTATTGAAAGCGCCTCGCCACTGGTCGTCCAGTATTTCAGTTTTGGTAGTTTGCTCTGAAGATCCTCATTTTCTAAAATGACCCGCAGCAAAGATGGCACCAGAACGATGCGAGTGACTCGATTCGCGGCAAGCATCTGCATTAGCCGGTAAGGGTCTTTGAGGACTATGTCGGGAATGATTGCAACCCGAACACCGCTAAGTAACGGCCCGAATATTTCCCAGACAGAGTCTACGAAGTTCAGGGATGTTTTCTGGCAACAAATCTCTCCTGCCTCGAACGGGTAAGTTTCCCACATCCAGAAGAAGCGATTTAGAGCGCCCCGATGCAGGCCCATCACCCCTTTGGGCGTGCCCGTGGAACCCGACGTGTAGATGATGTATGCCAGGTTCTCCCCACCCACTCCACTCTCCACGTTCTCCACACTCTCCCTCCCTATCTCCTCCCTATCTCCATCTATACTCACCACACTCGCTCCGTGCTCCGGCAACTCCCCTCTCATCCCCTCTTCCGTCACCAGCACCGCCGCCGCTGTATCCTTGAGGATCATCGCCAACCGCTGTTTGGGATACGCCGGATCAAGCGGCACATACGCTCCTCCCGCCTTCAATATCCCCAGCAATCCGACGATCATCTCCACTGACCGCGGCAGGCAGATGCCGACCAGCACTTCCGGCCCCACCCCACGCTTGCGTAGATACCCCGCCAGTTGATTCGCACGCTTATTGAGTTCGCGATATGTCAATTGCGCGTCGGGGGAAATTATTGCCACCGCATCAGGCGTGCGCTCCACCTGAAATTCGAACGCTTCATGGATAGAAGAGCTTTGAGGATAACTTGCTCCGGTGTCATTCCACTCTACCAGTACCTGTTGCTGCTCTTCTGTACTTATGAAAGGTAATGAGGCAATACGCCCGCTCGGATTTGCTACAATATTTTCAAGCAAGCTCTCAAAGTGCCTCAGCATGTATGTGATCGTTGCGTCTTCAAAGAGGTCTGTGCTGTATTCAACCTCTGCGCTCAACCCGTCATCTCCTTCATACATATCGAAGGCCAGATCAAAGATCGCCGTTCCTCTCTCAATATCCAGAGAGAGGTCGCTTGGGTCCGAGTCATCCTCAATAGATTCTGCGGTTGATTCCAAAACGTCATCAACTGATTTTGTGACGTTGACAAGCTGGAAGGTCACTTGAAAAAGCGGATTCCGACTCATGTCCCGCTCAGGTTGTAGCTCTTCGACCAGCTTTTCGAATGGTAAATCCTGATGCTCATAGGCTCCCAGTGCTACTTCTCGTACCCGCCCCAGTAACTCGCGGAAGGTCGGGTTGCCGGACATATCCGTGCGCAGCACCAGCGTGTTGATAAAGAATCCGATCAGCCCTTCCGTCTCGGCTCGATTACGCCCTGCGATTGATGAACCGACGACAATGTCGTCCTGACTGGTATAGCGGTGGAGCAAGGTCTTGAATGCCGCCAGCAGCGTCATGAACAACGTCGTTCCCTCTTGCTGGCTCAGTGCCTTCAATGATTCCGTCAGTTCCTCTGAGAGGGTCAAGGACTGACTTGCTCCACGAAAACTCTGGACGGGAGGGCGCGCCTTGTCCAACGGCAGATCCAACACCGCCGGCGCTCCTGCCAACTGCTGCCGCCAGTATTCCAACTGTTTCTCCAGCACCTCTCCCGTCAGCCATTGCCGCTGCCACACCGCAAAGTCAGCATACTGGATGGGCAACTCTTCCAGCGGCGATGGCTGCCCCTCGCAGTAAGCTTCGTAGAGCGCGTGCAACTCACGGCTGAACACCTCATATGTCCACGCATCGGAGATAATGTGATGCATCGTGACCAGCAATACATTCTTATCCTCACTCAAACGCAACAGCAGGGTTCTGATGAGAGGGCCACGCGAAAGATCAAAGGACTGCCGCGTTTCCTCTGTGAATAGGCGCGAAGCCTTTGTCGCTTGCTCCGACTCCGGCAGATGCGCTAAGTCAACCATCCGTACAGACAAGCTCAAACTTGGAGCAATCACCTGCACCGGCTGATTATCAACGATTGAAAATGTTGTGCGTAGCGCTTCATGGCGTCGCACTATCTCATTAAGGCTCTGCTCAAGTGCCGCTTGGTTTAA
>JAIVJG010000284.1 GCA_020200155.1 Acidobacteriota bacterium
AGCCAGAGGAGATTTGAAAATGGCACAGAACGGCAAGCTCAAGCTGGAACTCGTTGACGTTTTCGGCAAGCGTTTACAGGAGAAGGTTGACATCGCGCTCCGCAACACGCAACTGACTCACAACCCCGTCCTGAGAAGCGTTGACGCTTCAAAACTCATCAACATCACCGATCTCTTTGCGGGGCCGCATGGCATCTACCAGCTGACGATTGACCCGCCGTCGTATCATCCGGTCAACCGCTTCGTGAACATCAAGACCAGCGGCACGACGGAGATGACCATCCCCTTCCCCGTGAACATCTCGAAGATCGCCAGCGTCACCTTCCCAAAGTTCCCCAGCGTGGTAAAAGAATTGCGTACCGTGTTGACGAACAGCCCGAACGTCCTCAGTTTCGAGAACAACACCGGACAGGCACTCTACGACGCGCTCGACGACATCCGCCGCGCCGGTGTCCTGAACATCGCGCGCAAGACTCTCGCGACGCGGTTGAGCAACGAGCAATCCGTGCTCTCTCTGGTTAAGGAGATCAGGGAACTGCGTGGAGATCGTTTCTTCGCTTTCGTGGACAAAGAGCTACGGGAAGAGACGAAGCACGGCGTCAACACAGGACTGTTCCACTCCGTCCCCGAAATCCTGCATCACGTCCCCGGACAGTTCGAGGGGTTTAAGCACGCAGGCAGCTTCAAGACCGACGACCACTTCGGAAACCTGCAACTCACCTTCTTTATGAAGGGCGACGATTGCGTCGCCGACATAGACATAGACGACGCGGGCGGCCTCGGCCACATCTTTCAGGTCTTGAAAAACCACTTCACCGGCAGCCCCACACACCCCTATAACATTCACGAGATTCTCGTCATCCACCAGCACCTCGATCCCGGCTACAGGTTCAACCTGAAATAGCTTCCCCTCCGCGAAGGGCGGCAAGAGGCCGTGGCCGAATCAACTCATTCGGCCACGGCCTCTTGCCGCGCGCTCTCTACACGGCGCGAGATTCTCTCCGGTTTGTGAGCGCGTCTGGCAGCGCGTACAATGAGTTGGGAATCTTTTTCAAGGATTGGAACGCTTCCCGTCGCCGACTCCAACAGACATCGTCGTCACGACTGCTTTTCGGAGGAGTAGCCATGAATCTGTTCAGAAAACTCGAATCCATCATCGCCGGCGCGGCGCTCGTCGGCACTTTACTTACGCAGGGAATAATAGTGGCCGCACAAAACTCTTCGTTACGCGACGCCGGCAGCGCGAAAGCGCCGGCTTATCCGAAGGCGCACAAAGGCACGCAAGTAGACGACTACCACGGCACGAAAGTCGCAGACCCTTACCGCTGGCTCGAAGACCTCGACAGCGCGGAGACGAAAGCGTGGGTTGAAGCCGAGAACCGCCTGACGTTCTCTTACCTCAAAGACATTCCCGAACGCGCGCGGATCAAGGAGCGACTGACGAAACTCTGGAATTACGAGCGCTACGGCGTGCCCTCGAAGGAAGGCTCGCGCTACGTCTACACGAAAAACAACGGCCTGCAAAATCAGAATGTGCTCTACACCGTCACGTCCCTCGAAGGCGAGCCGAAGCTGCTGCTCGATCCGAATAAGCTCTCGACCGACGGCACGATTGCGCTCGGCGGCGAAGCGTTCACGAAGGATGGCAGGCTGATGGCCTACGGGCTGGCCGCTTCCGGCTCGGACTGGGAAGAGTGGCACGTGCGCGACGTGGAGACGGGCCAAGACCTCCCGGACACGATCAAGTGGGTCAAGTTCTCCGGCGCGTCATGGACGAAAGACGGCAAGGGCTTCTTCTATAGCCGCTACGACGAGCCGAAGGAAGGCAATCAACTCTCAGCCGTCAACGAGTATCAGAAACTTTACTTTCACCGTCTCGGCACGCCGCAAGCAGACGACGCGCTCATCTACGAGAACAAGGAGCACAAAGATTGGGGCTTCGGCGGCCATGTGACCGAAGACGGGCGCTACCTCATCATCAACGTCTGGCAGGGCACGGACGTGAAGAACCGGGTCTACTTCAAAGACCTCTTCACGAAGAACGCGCCCGTCATCAAGCTGCTCGACGACTTCGACGCCTCCTACACTTTCCTCGGCAACGACGGCCCCGTCTTCTGGTTCCAGACGAATTTGAATGCGTCGCGCGGCAAGGTCATCGCCGTTGACGCGCGCAGGGCTGAGCGCGCCAACTGGAAGGTGCTCGTGCCCGAAGCCGCCGAGACGATTGACGGCGTCAGCGTCGTGGGCGACCGGCTCATCGTCTCGTACCTGAAGGACGCGCACACGCAGGTCAAGCTTTTCGACACCAAAGGGAAATTCGTTCGCGAAGTCGCCTTCCCCGGCTTCGGCACGGCGTCGGGCTTCACCGGCAAGCGCAAAGACAGGGAGACGTTCTACTCCTTCACAGGCTTCACGACGCCGACGACCGTCTATCGCTACGACCTGCGGACGGGCAAGAGCACAGTCTTTCGCCAGCCGAAGGTTGACTTCCGTTCCGAAGACTACGAAACGAAGCAGGTCTTCTACACGAGCAAGGACGGCACGCGCGTCCCCATGTTCATCACGCACAAAAAAGGCCTGAAGCTCGACGGCCAGAACCCGACCTATCTCTACGGCTACGGCGGCTTCAACATTTCCGAGACGCCTGCCTTCTCCGTCTCGATCCTCGTCTGGATGGAGATGGGCGGCGTCTTCGCGGAGGCCAACCTGCGCGGCGGCGGCGAGTACGGCGAGGACTGGCATCAGGCAGGGATGAAACTGAAGAAGCAAAACGTCTTCGACGACTTCATCGCCGCCGCCGAGTGGCTCATCAATAACAAGTACACCTCGACGCCGAAACTCGCCATCGGCGGAGGCTCGAACGGCGGCCTCCTCGTCGGCGCGGTCTTGACTCAGCGTCCCGACCTCTTCGGCGCGGCGCTTCCAGCCGTGGGCGTGATGGACATGCTCCGCTTCCAGAAGTTCACCATCGGCTGGGCGTGGACTTCCGACTATGGTTCGTCCGACAACGCGGAAGACTTCAAGGCGCTCTACGCCTATTCGCCTCTGCACAACGTCAAGCCGGGGACAAACTACCCGCCGACGCTGATTACAACCGCCGATCACGACGACCGCGTCTGGCCCGGCCACAGCTTCAAGTTCGCTGCGACCATGCAGGCCGCGCAGGCCGGCCCCGCGCCCGTCCTCATCCGCATCGAGACCAAAGCCGGTCACGGCGCGGGCAAGCCCGTCTCCAAGACCATCGAAGAAGTCGCAGACCGCTGGGGCTTTCTCGTCCGCGCGCTGGATATGAAGG
>JAIVJG010000200.1 GCA_020200155.1 Acidobacteriota bacterium
TTCATCGTCGGCAACGCCACGCTCAATTTCGCCGACTTCCCGATGCTCGGCTACAACCAGAACTTCGTCGCCGTCGCCGTCAACATGTTCAATACCAGCAACGCCTTTGTGGAAGGCCGCGTGCTGGCGCTCGACTACCCGCAACTCCGCGCCGGCACCGCCGTCGCCACGCTCTTTACCGGCATCACTTCCGGCAACGGCGGCTTCTGCTTTCACCCGGTGACGACCTTCTCGCCGACCGAGCCGACACTGTATTTCGTCAGCCATCTCAGCAGCGCGGGCGCGACCTACAAGGTGAGCGCCATGACGGGCACGCCTTCGGCCCCGGTATTAACCGTCGGCGCGACCCAGACGCGCCCCGGCGGCGGCTGGACGCAACCCAGCGGCGATATCCTGCCGCAGACCTGCGTCGGCACGCCGGGCGTGACCTGCCCGACGACTTTGCGCTTCATTGATGTCGGCGACGCGCAGGTGCGCTCGAATCCCGCCTTCCGCAACGGCAACGTCTACTACTCGCAGACCGTCGGCATTCCGGCTGGCGGCCTGACGCACACCGCCGCGCAGTGGACGGTGGTCAACGCGGTGACGGCTGCTTTCGTGGACGGCGGGCGCGTCGAAGACCCGACCGCGACGAATGCGAACGGCGGCAAGTGGTACGGCTACCCGTCCATCACGGCGAACAAGAACGGCGATATTATGCTCGGCTTTACGCAGTTCGCCTCCAACCAGTTCGCTTCCGCCGGCTACGCCTTCCGTCTGGCGGGCGACGCGGCGGCGACGATGCGCGATCCTTTCATCTACAAGGCGGGCGAGGATTACTACGCGAAGACCTTCTCGGGGACGAGGAACCGTTTCGGCGACTACAGCCACACGCTCGTTGACCCCTCGAACGACCGCGACATGTGGACGCTTCAGGAGTACGCGGGGACGCGCACCGTGGCGGATGCTAACTCCGTCACGAACAACTCGCGCTGGGCGACGTGGTGGGCGAAAATCACCGCACCGGTGGGCGCGACCGATTTGCTCATCAGCGAATTCCGCCTGCGCGGGCTGAACGGAACGAACGACGAGTTCATCGAACTCTACAACAACAACGACACGCCGCTGACCATTCAGACGCTTGACGGCTCGGCTGGCTACTCGGTCGCCGCCTCGGACGGCGCGGCTCGCTTCACCGTCCCGAATGGCACGGCGATCCCGGCCAGAGGCCATTACCTCGGCGTCAACAGCGTCGGCTACTCGCTCGCGTCATATCCTGCCGGGAACGGCACGACCGCGACGGGCGACGCCACTTACACGACGGACATCCCCGACAACGCCGGCATCGCGCTCTTCAACACGGCGACGGCGGCGAGTTTTACGCTGGGGAATCGGCTCGATGCGGCTGGCTCAACCTCGGAGGCCAACACGCTCTACAAGGAAGGCACAGGCTATCCTGCTCTGACGCCCCCCGTCCCCTCGATTGACTACAGCTTCTACCGCTCGAACTGTCCGAACAATGGCCCTACTGGCTCAATTCTCGGCTGTCTCTCGACCGGCACGGGACGCCCGAAGGACAGCAACAACAACAGCGCGGACTTCGTCTTCGTAGACACCAACGGCACGACGGCTGGCGCAGGCCAGCGACTCGGCGCGCCGGGGCCGGAGAATCTTTCCAGCCCGGTGCAGAAGCTCAATGTTGCAGTCACCCTTCTCGATCCCGGTGTGGCCGCAAGCGTCGCGCCGAATCGCGTGCGTGACTTCACGTCTGACGCAGGGAACAACTCGACGTTCGGCACGCTCACCATCCGCCGGACGGTGACGAACAACACGGGCGCGAGCATTACGCGTCTGCGTTTCCGCATCATTGACTTCACGACGTTCCCGGCTCCTTCGGGGACGGCAGACCTGCGCGCGCGCACTTCCGGCGTCGCTCCGGTCGTCGTGACGATCACCGGGCCGAATCCGGCGTGCCCGGCCAACTCCTGCGTCGTGCAACAAACGACGCTGGAAGAGCCGCCTTCGCAGCCAAACGGCGGCGGCTTCAACTCCACGCTCTCTGCCGGGACGGTGACGCTCGGAACACCCATCGCCAACGGCGCGAGCATCAACGTCCAGTTCCTGCTCGGCATTCAGCAGACGGGCAACTTCCGCTTCTTCATCAACGTCGAGGCGCTGCCGTAAGGCTTCGTCCTCGAACGTTGACCGCTGAAGAAGCGCGTCAACTAACCACAACAGTCGCGGGCGGCAAAAACGCATTCACGCCGCCCGCGACATAAACTTAAAGAGGGCGCGTGCGAATGAACTCGCACGCGCCCTCTTTGTTTTGTCAGTAGATAAACTCAAACCGTCGAGCGGCAAATCCGAACCAGCGTGTTCCCCAAGCACCCTTGAGACTGCCTGCGACAGCCCCGGCAGGCAGGGGTTTGCACGTCCCACGCTTATCTAACTCGCGCCGCTCCGGCCTTCGGGGTAAAGGTCAACGACGTTGCTGACGGGGATGTTGGCGGGGCGCAATCCATAGCGCTTGATCTTCGCGTTGAGCGTCGTTACCTTGATGTTGAGCAGGCATGCCGCGCGCCGCTGGTGCCCGCCCGTACGCATCAGCGCCCAGCGAATCATGTCAATCTCGAAGCGACGCACCTCTTCGTTGAAGTTGACGCCGCGCGCCTCGTCGAGTTGGCGGCTGTCCTTCAGCGTCTCGACCTCGTTCAAAAGCGCGAGCGTCAGCTCTTTGAGGGCGCGAAGTTTAATGGGCGAGCCGGCGTGCTCTTCGCCCGTGCCACCCGCCTCTTTGTGATCCGGTTCGTAATGCTTTCTGTTTTCCAGCATCGTCAGGGAACTCCTTTCAACGTCCGTTCCCGCTTCGGGCCGCGAGCGCACGTTGTTAAAGACGACGGCGACCGGGCGAACGTTAACGCACGCCCGTCGCGCACGCGGCGATTGTAGGCGTGCGGCGCGTGCCGAAAAATAGATTTGTGATGAACGGGACGTTGGCTGTGATGAAGCGGGGAGAATCGTAAGACGAAACGTGCCGGCGTAGTGTGACGAAACGGACTGCGGGCGTGATGAGTCGGGGCGGCGTTGTGACAGTAAAGCTCGGAGCCTCGATTCGGAAAAACAAATTGACAGGGATGGACAGGATGGGCAGGATGAAAAAAGAAGTGATGAACGATGAATGCGGCAATGTTAAATCAAAATTCGTCGTGCAGGAGCACCACGCGAGCCGACTGCACTGGGACTTTCGCCTGGAGATCGGCGGCGTGCTGAAGAGTTGGGCCGTGCCGAAGGGGCCGTCGCTCGATGCTTCGTCGAAGCGCCTGGCAGTGGAAGTGCCCGACCACGCGCTCTCATACCTGAACTTCACAGGCGAGTTGCCGGAAGGCACTTACGGCGCGGGGCAGGTTTATCGCTGGGACACCGGGACATTCGAGATGACGGACGGCGACGCGCTCGAAGGATGGCGACGGGGCGCGCTCCGCTTTCGACTACATGGCGAGCGACTGAATGGCGAGTGGCGTCTCTTCAAAATGGGCGGGCGCGAGGAGCGCGGCAGGCCGCTCTGGCTTTTGCAAAAGCTCAAAGACGAGTTCGCCGTCGTCGGCCACACGGCGGAAGTGATCGGCCAGAAGAAAAAGAAGGCGAGCACGAAAGGAAGGCGAAAGGCGAAGGGTGAGAGTGAGAAAACGAATGCATGACGATGAACGAAAGGACAGCGACTCTTTGATTCAACACTGCCGCATTCATCGTTCACCAGCCAGTTCAACGCTTCCGCTCGTAAAAACTCAGGCATGAATCTCCACGCTTGACGACGCGCCAGCGACGCAGCAGTCCCAGCGCGTCGCTCAGCGTATTGCAGTGAAGATGCTCGACGACGAGTATGCCGCCCTTCCGTCTGAGCATCGCGCCCGCGCCGAAAAGCGCGAGTACCTCCGTGTAGTCGGAGGCGTAAGGCGGGTCGAAAAAAGCCACGTCCCAGACTGGCTCTTGTGTTTCAACCGCGTGGCGCAGAAAGCTCAGCACGTCGTCCGCGACCACTTCCGCGTGCTCATACGACGCGCCGCACTGCTCCAGGTTGGCTTCGATCACGTCGCATGCTTTCGGCGAGCGCTCGACGAAGGTCACATGTGCCGCGCCGCGCGACAGCGCCTCAAGGCCGACCGCGCCCGAACCGGCGCACAAGTCGAGGAAACGCGCGCCGCGAATGTACGGGTCGAGAAAATCGAAAAGCGTCTCGCGCAGGCGGCGTACCGTCGGGCGCACGCCGTCGGCGGGTGTGCTTTGCAGAGGACGTTTTTGATATTTACCTTTGGTGATTCGCATGATCGGGCCGGTTCGAGGCTTGGAAAAAGTTGCGACGACGAGCTGTCTGTCGGAAACCAATCGAGATATCAACTGAGGCTGCCCGGCGGGCATTATACGACGAGGATTGCGAGTAGGGGCAAGCAAAATGTCGCAGCCGGTCGCAACGAAACGCTCTGAGCCGCGCCATTCTCAACTCTTCTCAATCGTCAACACCTTTTCACCACCGGCAATAATGGCGAGGTCGGCGAGGCCCACGAAGAGGCCGCACTCGACGACGCCGGTGATGAGCTTTAAATCGCGCTCTAAGCTGGCCGGGTCTTTGATCGAGCCGCAGGCGCAGTCGAGTATGTAGTTGCCGTTGTCGGTGACGTAAGGCGCATCGCCGTCTTGCCGAAGCGTCGGGCGGCAACCCGTGGCGGCGACGCGCCCGGTCGTGACTTCCCATGCGAAGGGGACGACTTCGACGGGCAGTGGAAACTGGCCGAGCGTGGCGACGCGCTTGCTTGAGTCGGCCACGATGATGAGGCGGCGCGAGGCCGCAGCGACGAGCTTCTCCCTGAGCAACGCGCCGCCGCCGCCTTTGATGAGCGCGAGGCCGGGGCCGATTTCGTCCGCGCCGTCAATCGTCAGGTCGAGTTGCGACGCGTCGGCGAAAGTGATGAGTGGGATGCCGAGTCCGCGCGCCTGTTCTTCAGTCCGGCGCGAGGTCGGGATGCAGCGCACGCGTAAGCCTTCTCTCACGCGCTCGCCCAGACGCTGCACAGTCCAGTAGACGGTCGAGCCTGTGCCAAGGCCCAGCGTCATCCCGTCCTCGACGAACTCGACTGCTTTCTCGCCGGCAAGTTGTTTGGCATTCATGGCTCCCGAATCCTTTCGATCAAGATGCTTTCGTTAAACTCAGCCGCGCGGCGCAAACCTTTAATTTGAGGCGCGGAGATGTGCGAACTAACGGCGGAAGATGAGCATTGAGACTCCCATCAGCAGGCCGATGACGATGACGACGACGCGGACGAAGCGGCGTCCGAGTTTGTAGGCGAGCCGCGCGCCGGAGTAGCCGCCGGCGATGGCCGCGAACGTCATCACGAGCACGTCAAACCAGATCACCGCGCCGGACGCGATGAAGTAGGCGGCGGCGATGCCGTTGATGCAGATGGCGAAGAGATTCTTGAGGGCGTTCATCCGGTGGATGTCCGTGAAGCCGAGCAGCGCGAGCGCCGCCAGCATCAGAATGCCGATCCCTGCGCCGAAGTAGCCACCGTAGACGCCGACGAAAAACTGGAAGACCATCGCCCCCGCCCACCACGCGCGTGTGGGCGCTTCGTGCGCGCCGCGCAGGCGTTTCGACAGCGGCTCCTGTATCGTCATCAAAAGAGTGGCGAAGAGAATCAGGAACGGCGCGATGTGCGCGAACGTGCCGGAAGGTGTGCGTAGCAGCAGGTACGCGCCGAGCACTCCGCCCGCGAGTGGCGGCGCGGCGAGCAGTAGCAGCACCCAACGCCAACTCCCCGCGAGTTCGCGGCGGAAGCCGAACAGTCCGGCCAGCGAGGCGGGCCACAGCGCGATGGTGCTGGTGGCGTTGGCGAGCACGGGATCGCGCCCCAGCCAGACCAGCGTCGGAAACGAAAGCAGCGTCCCGCCGCCCGCAATCGAGTTAATCAGCCCCGCCGCAAACGCCGACGCCGCGATGAAAACTTCCTGCCACAGTTCCACGAGCGCAGACTAACACACCGGCGGCGCGGCGGCGCAAGGACGACTATCGAGAGAACAATCAAGCCGAAGCCGGCAGCGACGCGGAGAGTCTCGAATCCCGAAAGGTGAAGCGGGGATGACGCATGAAGGCAGACGCCGGAAGTCAAAGCGAAGCTTAAGAGCCAGGCTTTCATCTGTCATTCCTCCTGCCCGCCGTCCCTGCTTTTGCCTGTGGCGAAATGGAGGCGCTTTCAAAGTTGCCACACTTTCCGACGCGGCGCGTCTTCTCAAACCCACCAAAGAGGGGTAAAATCCGCTCCCGCGCATTTGTCCGCTTGGCATGAACGTTGCGATGGACAAACACGCAGGCAAGGGGAGACGAGCGAGAGTTAGTCTGTAGACGCGCGCCCGCCCCCTTCACAAAGCTCTAACACAATCTAAGTTAGGATAGCCCGAAAAGGAGAATCGAAAGACATGAAACGGACACTCGGACTCGCGACCGCGCTCGCCTTCGTGCTGAGCCTCGGCAGCATCGCCTTCGCGCAGAACACGAATTCCTCGACCACCAATGACAACATGAGTGGCACGATGGCCGGAATGCATCACGGCAAACACCATCGCAAGCACCACCGCATGCACCATCGCAAGCACCACCGCATGCACCACAAGTCGGGCGGAGGGGCCACGAACACCAACGCGAACCAGTAAGGCTCTGAAGGGTGCGGGTCTGAAAAGTTCTCCGCGCCCTTCAGGTTCGACCCGTCGTCGCCGCGACCTCATCGAGTGTCAACGGCATACGCGGGCACGCGAAACGCGAGCAGTTTGAACTGAGTCGTGAGGCTCGTGCGAAGGGGAGGGGCGCGAAACCGTGTGATTGCGGTGAGCGTCCCTCTCGTCATTCGGGCGGAAGTCGCCGCGACCTGAGAGCCGGCGAGCGGCGGCGGAAGATTATGTTCTCTCAGAGGCGAATCACAAACCTGTCCGGGAAGTTTTCGGCGCACCGGCGTCGCACTCTGGCCGTGTGCGGCCTGTGCGCTGCGCTGCTCATCTCATGCGGACGTGCACGCAACCCCGTGGTCGAGACCGTCACGACCGACGGTGTGCGCGCACAGGCCACGCCGGCGGCGACCCCTGTGATTTACGCCGCGCAGTTGCCGCCCCGCGACGAGGACATCGAGGCGGCTGGCGACAGCATCGCGGAGGCTTCCGTCTATCTGCAAAAGCGGCAGAGCGCCCCGGCCCTGCGCGCACTCTCGCAAGCGCGCAAGGCCACACACCACGCGCTTAACACCAGAGAGCGCAAGGACGATCAACGCAAAGGATTGCTCTCGGCGCTGGCCGAGTTGGAGAGCGTCGAGCGCATCATCCAGCACGGCGCGCTCAGCGACGCGCACAGGCAACTCATCAAGCTCGATCAAACCTTAGACCAACTGATTTACTGAAGCAGCCTGCTTCACTTTAAGTCCCGCCGGGTCTATCAAACTCCCGCCGGAACTTGCGGGCGGACTAATTACGCACGGCCAACTCTCGCCGGATCGCTTCGAGTTCCTGTGTGATCGCGTCGAAACGCTTGAGCAGTTGTGAAGTTTCGCCGCTCAGTTCGAGCGTGGTGGCGGCGGTCGCCTGTTCCTTGCCCTCCATGTAAAACGTGCCGCCCGGCTCCAACACGCACGTCTGCACGTGTTCGAGATTCCTGAAACCCTGCCGGTGCGCGACCGTCAGCAACTCTGACTCGGTCAACAACTCTTTCGCCATCGCCTTCTCCCGCAGTTCGCCGTTTTCGATAAGCACGGTGGGCGTGCCCTCGAACAGTTGATCGAGCCGGCGGTGGCGAAAGACGAAGCGCACCACGATGTAGTTAGTGAGGAGCAGCGTGAGCGCGCCCAGCACGCCGCCCGTGATCGTGTTGTCGTCGCCGATGAAGGCGTTCTGCACTGTGTTCGAGAGCGAGAGGAGCACGACGAGGTCGAACGGGTTGAGCTGCGCCAGTTCGCGCTTGCCGAAGACTCTCAACAGCACGACGAGCGCGAAGTAGACGAGTACCGAGCGCAGAATTTTTTCGACGAACGGCATCGGCAGTTGAAACACGCCGCGCCACACGTCCGGCCACTGAATTGATTGAAGCATCTAACGCGTTCTCCTCCGGCGGAAGATTATCGGGTCAAGATTCTGAGGCGTGCGCGCGACCATCCGCCGTCGCCGTGTGCCCGTAAGGCGCGAGGCTTTTAGAGTCTGCCGGTCGCGATCAGCAGTTCCGCGTTGAGGATGGCCGCGCCCGCCGCGCCGCGTATGGTGTTGTGGCTGAGCGCGACGAAGCGATAATCGAGCACGCCGTCCGGCGCGATGCGCCCCACCGTGACGCTCATCCCGCTTCCGTTGTCGCGGTCGAGTCGCGGTTGTGGCCGGTCGGCCTCGTCGCGCACGACGATGGGACGTGCGGGAGCCGTATGCAGTTGTAACTCCTGCGGGAGCGCGGTGAAAGAAGCGAATGCCTCGCGCACTTCGTCCGGCTTTGCCGTGCGCGCGAGTTTGACGCGGACGGCGGCCATGTGGCCGTCCGAGACGTTGACGCGATAGCACTGCGCGCTCACCTTGAAGGGCGCGTGCTCGATCTGCGTCCCGACCATTTGGCCGAGTATCTTCCGCGTCTCGCTCTCGATTTTCTCCTCCTCGCCCGCGATGTACGGCAGCACGTTGTCAATAATGTCGAGCGACGCGACGCCGGGATAGCCCGCGCCGGAGAGCGCCTGCATGGTCGTCGCCACGACCGACTCGATGCCGAAGCGCGCGTCGAGCGGCGCGAGCGCGAGCGCCAGCATGATCGTCGAGCAGTTCGGATTGGTGACGATGAAGCCCTTGTCGAAATTTCTCTGCTTCCTCTGCGCGTCGAGCAGGGAGAGATGCCCGTGGTTGACTTCGGGAATCAGCAAAGGCACGTCCTCGTCCATGCGAAACGCAGACGAGTTGCTGATGACCGCGTAGCCCGCCCGCGCGAAAGCCTCTTCACTCACGCGCGCGATGCCGCCCGGCAGACTTGAGAACACGAGTTCGCAATCCAAAGGCGGCGCTGGCGCTCCCACCGCGAGCGACGCGACCGACTCCGGCATCTCGCCCGCCAGACGCCACGCGCACGCCTCTCGATAAGTCTTGCCGGTCGAGCGCTCCGAGGCCGCCAGCGCCGTCACCTCAAACTGCGGGTGTCCTTCCAGCAGTTGAATAAAACGCTGCCCGACAGTCCCGGTTGCGCCGAGAATGCCCACACGATACTTCCTGCTCATATCAACTCCTTCAAAAGCCGTGACAGGTGACAGAAAAGACCAGGTTTTATCTTGTCACCTGTCACCTGTCACGGTTTACGGCTTTAACGCTTCTCCCATCCTTCGCACGCCCTCTTCAAGCACCGGCAGGTCGGCGCAGAATGAAAGTCGCAAATATCCTTCGCCCTCGCTGCCGAAGGCCGCGCCGGGCACGGTGATGACGCCGTGCTCAAGCAACTTCTCGGCCACCTGCATCGAGTTGCCGTAATTGCTCACGTCAACCATCGTGTAAAAAGCTCCGTCGGGCGCGACGGCGCGGAGGCGCAAGCGGCTCGCGAGAAGTTCGAGCAGGTAGTCGCGCCGCGCTTGAAATGTTTGACGGATGGAGCGGCGAGCTTCTTCGGCTTCCGTCGTCCACGCGGCGAGCGCGGCCTTTTGCGAGACGGTCGAGGCGCAGGTCGTCACGTAGCCGTGCAGCACCAGCGCGCTCTTGATGACAGCCTCGTCGCCGCAGAGCCAGCCCAGACGCCAGCCCGTCATGCTCATGGATTTCGACAGCCCGCCGATGATGAGTGTGCGCTCCGGGTAAAACTCGGAGATGGATAACGGCCTTTCGTCCGCATAATAAATCTCACGATAAATCTCGTCGCTCACGATGTACGCGTTCGTGCCGCGCAGCGCGTCGGCCATGATCGCCAGATTGTCGTGCGAGAGCACGCGCCCCGACGGGTTCGATGGACTGATGCAGACCACGACCTTTGTGTAGGGGCTGATCTGGCGGCGAAACTCATCACGGTCGAAGGCGAAGCCGCCCGCCGCAGGCAGGTTGTAAAACTTCGGGTGGCCTCCGGCCATCCGCACAATCGTCGGGTAAGCGACGAAGCCCGGATCGGGCAAAAGCACCTCGTCGCCCTCGTCCACGAGCGTCAACAGCGCGAGGTACAGCGCCTCCTGCGAGCCTGCCGTGATGACGACTTGATCCGGCGTCGCGCCGAGTTGCGGATAGTCGTACGCGACGAGAGCGCGCAGAGCAGGCAGACCCGCGTGCGTCGTGTAGCCGTTCTGCTCTTCGATGACGACGCGCGCGGCCTCGCGTCGAATACAATCGGGCGTCGGCAAATCGGGTTCGCCCAATCCAAGATTGATGCTGCCCGGACGCGCGCGGTCGAAGACCTGCCGGATGACGCTCTTCTGGATTCCGCGCAGGCGCGCGGGCGGCTCGAATTCGCTCAACGTAAATAGTCCTCCGACTCGCTAACGTAGATAATCCTCCAACTGCGCCGCCGCGTCCGTCCGCTCATCACGATATTTAACAATCACCGGCGCGTAGAGCGACAGTCCCCACGCGCGCCCCTGCTCGCTCTCGACCGCACGCGCGCCGGGGACGACCACCGCGCCCGCCGGAATCTCAAGCGGCGCGTCCTTCGTGCGACGGTAAATCTGGCCGTGCGGCAGATCATAGACGGGCGTCGAACAGGGTAAGTTTCCTTGTCGAAGAACCGGAAGTTCTCGTCCGCCGAAGACATATCGGCCAGCTCTCCCATGCGGAAGCCGAGCAGGATGCCCTGCTTGACCCATGCGTTGACGCGCCACACGCCGTCCTCCGCTTTTTCCGCAGCGCGCACTCGTCCGCGCGTGAGCGCCTCCTTAAACTGCTCGAACAGCTTGAAGTCTTTCTTCTCGTACTTCGACTTCGGCGCGGCGGCCAGAGCCTCTATGTCTTCACGCAGAGACATGCGTCGTCTCCTTCAAGAGTCCGAGTTCGGCGATCACCTCGCGCATGAGAACGCGCGTCTTTTCCTCGACGGGCACGAGCGGCAGCCTGAAATTTTCTTCCAGCAATCCCATCAAAGCCATCGCCGCCTTGCACGGCCCCGGACTCGATTCGATGAAGTTCGCCTCCATCAGCGGGAGCAGGCGATAGTGCAACTCGCGCGCAGCCTCCCATTCGCACGCGAACGCGAGTTCAACCAGCCGCGACATCAAATCCGGCGCTTCATTCGACGCGACGGAGACCAGTCCGTCCGCGCCGAGCGCGACGAGCGCCAGCGTCAGCGCATCATCGCCCGACAGCACGCGGAAATTTTCCGGCCTCCCGCGCAGAATCTCCATGATCTGCGAAACATTGCCCGAAGCCTCTTTGACGGCGACGATGTTTTCCGCGTCGCGCGCGAGTCGCAGCACGGTCTGCGCGGCGATGTTGGAAGAGGTGCGGCCCGGCACGTTGTAGAGCACGACGGGCACTTCGCCCACCGCACCGGCGACGGCGCGGAAGTGCGCGTAGAGTCCCGCTTGCGTCGGCTTGTTGTAAAAAGGCGCGACGACGAGCAACGCGTCCGCGCCGATCTCGCGCGCGGCGTGCGCGTAACGAATGGCGTCGGCGGTCGAGTTGCTCCCCGTCCCGGCGATGACGCGCGCGCGCCCGCGCGCCACTTCAACCGTGAGACCGATGACGCGGCGGTCTTCCTCTTCCGTCAACGTCGCGCTCTCGCCCGTCGTCCCGCACGGCACGAGCAAACGCACGCCGCCCGCGATCTGCCGCTCGACGAGCGCGCGCAAACAATTCTCGTCAACCGCGCCGTCATCCCTGAAAGGCGTGACCAGCGCCGTCGCGCAGCCCTTCATCCATTCAACCTTCAACGTCATACGTGCACCTCCCAGGTAGTGATGAGTAATAAGCGATAAGTGAAAAACCATTGCTTCCTTCTCATCACTTATTACTCATCACTCACCACTCCTCTTAAGTATTTCGCCAACCGTCTCTGAGAATTCGTAGAAGCCCGTCTTGCCCTGTATCCAGCGCGCGGCGACGAGCGCGCCGGCGGCAAAACCATCGCGTGAGCGTGCCGTGTGTGTCAGCGTAATCTGGTCTTCAATCGAGTCGAAGCCGACGCGGTGCGTGCCGGGGATATGACCGGCTCGCGTCGAAGAGACGGGAATCTCCGATTCGATGTGCCCGACCAGAATGTCGCGCAGGTGAAGCGCCGTGCCCGACGGCGCGTCGCGTTTGCGCGCATGATGCGCCTCTTCGATGAAGGGGGCGTAAGCATCGAAGACTCTGAACAACTCTGCGGCGTGCGCGACGATACGGTAAAAGAGATTGACGCCGACGGAGAAGTTCGCGCCGTAGATGAGCGCGCCGCCCGCCTGTTCGACGACATGCCGCGCCTCCTGTTCGCGCATCTGCCAGCCCGTCGTACCTTCCACGAGCGGGACGCCTGCGCGCGCGCAAGCCTCTACGTTCCTGAGCACCGCGCCGGAGACGGAGAAGTCAACGACAGCGTCGTGGCCGCGCACTCGTTCGGTCAACTGTTCCGCGCCGAGCGCAGCCTCGCGCGAAGTGACAATTGTTCCGACCTCGTGTCCCTCTTCGCGCGCACGAGCCGCCACGAGCCGCCCCATCGCGCCATTCCCGATTAACGCCAGCTTCATCTTGAAAATTCTTTCTGTGCTGTCATCCGGTAAAAGAAGTCCGAGAGCACGCTCCATGCGACTTCTGCCGCACGGCAAAAGCCGCCACATTCTCAACGTCTAATCCAAATCTCTCGTTCCTCCTGAAAGTAACGACCGAACCATGCGCGTGTAAAGCTCGACGGCCTCGGTCAGTTCGTGTTTCGTGACCGTCTCGTGTTCGGTGTGCGCGTCGAGAATCGAACCGGGGCCGAGCAGGAGCGGCGTGCCCCAGTTCGACAGGTACGGAATGTCTGTCGTGAAGCGCACGACGCATTGCTCGAATCCTTCGACGGCATGCATTCGCAAAGGCTCTGCGACGGAAAGATATTCGACCCGCGCGCGTCCGGCGACGGCGCGTTCGAGCACGTCTTTGATGAGCGACGACGCGGTCACGAGACGGATTTGCAACTCCGCCTGCGCTTCTGCGGGGATGACGTTGGGGCGCGTGCCGCCGGAGAGCGTCCCGATGTTGCAGGTCGTCGCGCCGAAAAAATCATCCGACGGCCACGCGCACGCGCGCACGTCGCCGAGCACGTCGAGCAATTTCTCAATCGCCGAGTCGCCGTGTTCAGGATAAGCCGAGTGCGCGGCGCGTCCCCCCGCAGAGAGGCGCACGCGCAGGGAGCCTTTCGAGCCGCCGGAGAGCTTGTTGTCCGTCGGCTCGCCGTTAATCAGGTAGAGGCATTCGCGCGCCAGCGTGTGCCCGTTTGCCGCACGCGCGCCGAGGCTGCCGAGTTCTTCGTCAACTGTAAAAAGCAGTCCGAGTTGTGTGACGCCTTCGGCGCGCAGGCGTTCGGCGGCGGCGATTTGCGCGGCGATGATGCCTTTCGCGTCGCACGCGCCGCGCCCGCGAATGTGTGCGTCGTCTTCACTGGAAGGGGTGGCGGGCGGCACTGTGTCCATGTGCGTCGAGAGCACGACGCGCGGGCTTGCGCCAAACGTCGCGATGACGTTGGCGCGGCCCGGCGCGATTTCCTGCGTCTCGACTGTGAAGCCGCGCCCTTCGAGGTGAGAGACCAGAAAGCGCCCGACCTCGCCCTCCTCGCCGGAGGTGGAAGGGATATCAATCAAGCGGCGTGTGAGTTCAAATAAATTCATGGCAGTCGGAAGTTGAATCCCGGTTTACGTGGGCGTGCGCGAAATGCCTGCGCCTCTCAATGCCCGCCGATGTGCGCGAGCAATTCCGAGGTGGCGCACTCGAAGAACGCCGCGTGCAGGCGCGCGACGGCTTCTTCAACGCACTCTTCTTCGACGACGAAAGTCAGGTTGATGCTCGACGCGCCCTGCGAGATGAGCAGAATGTTGATGTCGCGGATTGCGTGGAAAACACGTCCCGCAATCCCCGGCGTGGTGCGCAGGCCCTCGCCCACTATGCAGACGAGTGCGCGCGCCGGTTCGACTTTGACCGCGCCGACCTTTTGCAGATCGGCGACGATGGCGTCGAGCGCGCTCGTCTCGTCGAGCGAGAGCGAGACGCTGACCTCCGAGGTTGTGACCATGTCAACCGCCGTGCGATGGCGGTCGAAGACCTCGAAGATGGCGCGCAGGAAACCGTAAGCGCCGAGCAT
>JAIVJG010000285.1 GCA_020200155.1 Acidobacteriota bacterium
GTGCATGAGAGGCTTCGTGTGGGGCGTCGGGTGCATGCCGTTGTTATGTGGCGCCGTTATCGAGATGGTTGGCAGGCACTGTGCTTTAGCATCCATGATTTGTACTCTTCTGCTGGTGGGCTATAAGAGTGGCTGGTCACGCCATCCTTCGACGTTGAGAAGGCGAAACCTTCCTCATTGTCCATGAAAATACATCCGCCGCTGCCGTTTGCACCCTCTATGCAACTCGTGAAAAAAAGCTTTAAGAGCGGGAGGTGCAACACATCTTCAGGAAACGGCTTCTTCGGTCTGACGGAGATGTTTAGCACCAGGTCGTTAGGCCGAATCTCACTATCCGGCTCAACGGGGGCCTTCCTCTTACAGGTCGGGTCTATCCATTGAAACGTTACCGTTTCAGCCTCAAGGATGAAATAATCCTGATAACCCCACTGGAGATGTTTAGGCTCACCCAAGAGCTTAACAACGTCAGAGCGAGTCGAGTGTAAGGGCACGATGCCGCGCCACTCTTTGGCAAAGCAGGGAATGCTCTGGCACAGAGTCAAACATAGGCAGACGACCAAGATTCTTATCGCACGTCTCATCAGATAGACCTCCGCCTCACTCACTTTGTATTACAACTCGCGCACTAGGAAGCGACATAACGCCCGGCATCACCCGCCGCGCATTCAACTGAACAGGCACGGCGTCTCGCGGATGAGAGCCGCGCTATTCGCGGTCGGGTGCATGCCGTTGTTGGGCGGCGCGTTTGGATAAAAGCCAGACGAAGCCGAGGCCGAACACAAGCCCCGTGACAAGCAGCACGACGTGGAATTCTCCCTCTGGATTAAACAGCGCCTTCAGCCAGAAGTCCGGGAATCTGGAGTAATAAATGTAGCCCATCGGGATAAGGTAGAGGAAGGCTGACACAAGGGAGAAAACAACCTTCGGCTTTACGCCGCCCAATAACCAGCGCAGCCCGAACATCACAGGCAGATACAATATCGGGAACGCTGGCATGATGATGGCGAACGAGTAGACGGCTGTTTCTATGGCGCACTCAGAGGCATGATTACCATGATTGACGCCTTGAAAGATGAAGTCCTTAGCCGTAGCGTAACATTGAATTGCACTAGCCAAGCATCCAATTATCCATGCCGTAATCCATATGCCGCAAAGTTTAAGCAGAAGTAGAATCCTATTCATAAGGTTCATCACGGGGAGACGCCCAACGCCGGGGATAACCGGCGAGCGCGGATGATTGAGGATGAGATGCGCGCTTATTGCGAGTCCGGTTCATCCCCTTGTTAGACCTCGCCTTTGGATTCAAACGCATCCTTAGTCGGGGAGAAATACATCAGGGCAAATATTGCCCCACCGAGGGTCGTGATTAAGTTTAGCATCGCATCAACCCAGCCGCTGCGTACATACGCCATCCTATTGGCTAGAAACACAAGCCCTATGACGTAGCACAAGAGCACCAGGCTTCGCGACCAATTCTTGAACAGGAGAAGCCCGACCCAGCCGACAAAAGTGGCGGCGACGTATAACCAGCCCGCAAGCTCACGGGCGAATCCCGCAGGTGCTTTCGCCTGCGCGTCCATGAAGGCTACTAACTCTACGGGGAGAGATTTCTTCGTCAGGACGGCGATGAAAACGGTTGGAATAACAAGCAACCAGTGAAGCAAAATTAGAAGTCGGAAAGTTCGTTTAGACATAGCGTCTCGGTAGCGCGAAGAGGTCTAACGCCGGAATTGAGATGCGCGAAGCCCTGCACAACGTACATCATGCGAGCCGTGCTGGGCGAGCGTCATCTCCAATGACTCGTTAGACCGCCTCTCTGGAGCGGCATGAGCGCCGAGCGAAGCTTCTTCCGCTCCGCCTCATGCTGCTCTGTTCAGGCGTGCCTAACGCTGGCCTTCAGCTGCGGCGCGCGATCAGCATTCAAGCTGAAGGAATAAGGTTACTTGAGAACCATGCTATCGCGCCGTCAGCTGCAAGGCTTTGTTAGCTTGCCCTTCCGATGATTCACGCCCCGATGTTCGTCACCACTACCCCTCGGGAGCAAAATCCTTGTTACGTCTGAAGACAAAGATCATGAACAGCTTGCCATCCAGGTAAACCTCAATCCGCCCTTCGCCAACCACCCCCTCGCCTTCTGCTAGGATTATTCTTGGCTTTCCAACTGCGCGAACATTCTGCAAAAACCAGCTCGCGGTTTTCAAACGAATCCGCCCAACGCTGCGCGAACTCTCTCTGCTGCCGCGGCGGGCGATGAGGATAATCAACTTATCTGGGCTAGCGGCTTGAGCCAACAAGTCCAGTTCAGCTTTCGAACTCTCATTGTTTCCTCCATTTACCATTCGTGGCTCTGTGGCGACCACGCTTTGTGCGAAGGTGTGACTGACTGCTGAACAGCAGGATAAGAGAAATAACAACGCAATGCGGATTTGCAAACTTCGAAGCATGGTTCTTACCTCACGTCTGGCGAAGCAAGCTAACGCCCGGCATCACCCGCGCCCCTACGCAACGAACATGAGAGGCCGCGTGGCGGGGCGTCGGGTGCATGCCGTTGTTAGACGGCGCGACACCGTCAACATTAGCCCCCTTGCAGCCGTTGCCGCACCTCCATCAATGCGAACCCTAACAGGTTTAAGCCTCGCCATCGCTCAGGATTCATCGCCTGCTCATTATCTGCGGCCAGACCGATTCCCCAGATTCGATCAACCGGACTTGCTTCCACTAAAATTTTATCACCCGTCCCCAATAAGTATTCTCTCAGCTCATGATTCTGACTGTACTTCGCTAGATTGCCTGATACGACTAACTGGAACCGCATCTCGCCCCACACCAGCTCACTAAAATTCTTAACTTGCCGTCCAAGCTGTTTCGCTGTTTTCGGACTTCCCGCTTTTAGAATCTGCGCCCTTGCATCTCCATCACTAAAGAGCCGTGCCTTCTCCGCCATCATAAAATGCTCGGCGGTGGGGTAACTGACACCATCGACAGAGAAGGGGGCGGGCCACCACTGCGAGAAGCAGGGCTTACCAATTTCACCGTTCGGGAGCGGCTTGTGCCCCCAGAAGAATAGGTATTTCGGGCGCAAGCCGCTTCTAACTGCACGCAACAAATCTTCGCGGCTTCTGATATTTTCTGTCAGCACAATATTAGCTCATAAGCGAAAGCCGTCTAACGCTCGGCATCACCCGCCGCGCACACAACGCATCAGGCACGGAGTCTTGCGGATGAGAGCCGCGCTATTCGCGGTCGGGTGCATGCCGTTGTTAGGCGCGGCGTAGGCT
>JAIVJG010000201.1 GCA_020200155.1 Acidobacteriota bacterium
GGAAGGCCAGACGATTGCGCCCCCCGATGCACTGTTACTGGGGTGCAACCCAAGCCTGCCCGCGCAACGGGAAGATCACCAGCCTGGGCGTGGAAGGCTGCTTCGTCAAAACCAAAGCGGAAACTCAGGACGGGGAGTTCGTCTTCGTCAACTGCTGGCTGCCGACAGGCCGTTGGATGCTCCTGCGCGGCCAGGTCAACTATCGCCTGCCGAAAGTCGGCTTCGGCGTATCGTTCATGGAATTGGCCGAGACCGAGCGCGAGATGCTCGCCATGCTGCTCGAATTCTTCGTGGAGTAGAGCGGGCGGGAATGCCTGTCTTACAAAAAAAATCGCGGCCAGCTATCTTGCTGGCCGCGATTCATTTTTCCAACCCCGTCGGTTTTTACTTCGACTCGGACATCGCCGCGATGTAGCAGCCGTTGGCCGTCGTGGTGAGCGGGTCTTTCGCCATCCGCACGTCGGAAATCTCGATGGGGAATTCGCCGCCGGCCCGGAGCATGCTCTCGAACTTCTGTAGGAAGCCAGCCGGTTTGGCCGTGCCGCCCGCGAGGACGATGGGCATCGGGCGGTCAACTTTGGGAAGCTGGCTCGAACGCTTGAACTCGGCGCGCAGCCGCTCGATCAGCGTCTGCAACACGTCCTCGTAGAAGATGTGCATGGCGCGCGTCATGTCGTCTTTGGGCTGGCGCGAAAGGTCGAGGTTTTCTTCCTTGAACAGGCGCACCTTCGTGGAATTGCGCTCGCCCATCACCTCCACGACGTTGCGGTCAATGTAGTCGCCGCTCTTCGGCACGCTGAACGTAATCATCGGCATGGACATGAAGGAGACGGAGACGTTGCACATACCGCCGCCGAAGCTGATGCCGATACCCGTGAAATTTTCGTCCTGCAGTTCGGAGAAGACGACTGCCTGCCCCTCGTTGATCGCTTTGGCGTTGTAGCCGAGCGACTGGAGGAAGTTTTTCAGCACCGCCTCGTGGTAAACGAGGTTGCCGTTTGCGCCTTCGCCCTTGCCGGGGACGCTGAAGCAGAGCACTTCGTTTCTCTTCGCACGCGGGACGAGCAGTTGAATGATGCGCTGCATGATGTGCTGGCTCATCTCTTCCTGCGGGTTAAGCAAACCGGAATGCATCGGGCGACGTGCGTCCGTGTCGAGGAAGCTGGCGAAGAAGTCTGTGTCGTTGCCGTAGACGTAGATGTTTTTGCAGTTGCGCTCGTAGACCATGCCCCTCTGTTTCAAGACGTTCTCGGCCATCTCTGAGCAGGGGACGGCGACGAAGGCGTTCATTTGGGAACGTATGTCGCTGTTGACGGGACTGTCGGCGATGACGATACGGCTGGTGCCGATGTCGAGTCCGACGGGGCTCGATTTGATGCTCAATGTTTCCGCTTTTGACGCGGGGGCTTGATTTTTCTCTTCCATGTTTTCTCCTTCAAATTTGTGGGTGGGGGCGATTTAAAAGCTTCTGCCCTCTCATCGTTGGCGGGTGATTGGCGGCGAGGCAGCCGGCCTCGCCCAAGTGGAAATGTAAGCAAGACGCGTGCCCGACTCTGCGGGCAGCTTCGACAGTCAATGTGCCCGTCCACAAAGTTCAATGCGGACGGGATGGGGCTAGAGACCCTTCTGATCCGCGCTTGACGGTTCCGGCTCGTTCGTCGAGGTTGCGCGAGCGGCACGCTGCATCTCCATCTGCTCGCGGTAGAGCGTGTGCATTTGGCGGCGCAGTTCTTCGGGCTTTAGTTTGGACTGCCCGGCGCGTTGGTTAAACGCCTCTTCACCCGCGACCACGCCCGGCCACAGCGCGCCGCCGATTTTACTGACCATCTCGTCATCGTAGGTGAAGCCGAACTCGCCGACGCTGACGGGCGCGACCTGATATTTGTCGGAAAGCCCCATCGCCTCGAACGGGAAGCCGCGTGTCCAGTCGTGGTGGTAGCAGATACGCATGTTTGACGGGTTGACGGAAACGAGACCGTGCGTGGTGCAGTCGGCGTCGTCAATCTGGTAATTACTGCGTAAGACCTGTGTCAGCAGGCGGCCCGAAACGGTCTGCGCCTCGGTCAACTGCTCGTCGGCCTCCGTCTTCGTCTCGAAGCAGACGCCGAGGAAGCTCTCGTTCAGCCCGACGTAGACGCCGCGACTGTCGGCCCAGAGAGAATTACCCGCATGATTGGCCGCGTCCTCGTCTCGGACGATGCGATAAATCTGGCCGAAGCGGTCTATCACGTAGTTGTAAGATTTGTTCTTCTTCACGTATTCGAGCAGGCCGCGCGTGTGCGTCTCAATCGAGGCGTTGTTGTCGGCGGTGAACGGCAGCATGTCGCTCTCGGACGTGTGATAAAGAATCCCGACCGGCTCGTGCCGGACGCCCTCGTCGGCGAGTTCCCTGCCCTGCTTGAAAACGTAATAACCGCGCGCGTGATTGGTCGTCTCGAAGTCGTTGAGGATACGCGCGCCGTTGCTGTAGCGCTCGTAGTTTTCCTTCTGCTCGACGAGCCAGACTTTCTCCGGCTTGTAGCCCGGCAGATGTCTGGCCGACGCCTGTGCGTAGACTGAGCCTTGATCGTTCACGACGGCGACGACACGCTGCCCGCTCCGGTAACGTTGCGCGAGATATGTGTTGACGTGGCGCGCAGACCAACCGACGCCGTAGTAAGTGGCGAAAAGCAGGACTGCGAGCGTCGCGAGTCCGACGGGATAGACGGCGCGGCGGTACTGGTAACAACGGAAGATGACGCGCGCCGTGAAGGGCGTGCGGGATTTGAAAGTGAGAATTTGACGGCGCTGCTTCGAGGCGGTCGGGAGAAGTTTACCCAGTTCCTGAAAGATCAGGTGGTAAAGCCACAGCCGGAGCAATTGCTCATAAAACCGGGTCTTTTTGAGGAATTCAAACCTTTCGAGCGCGGCGTCAACCTTCTCGCGGCTGGCGGTTTGCTGCGCGAGCGTATGGTTGAGGAAGCGCAGGCGAAGTTCCGGGCGGTCGAAGAAATGCGCGTATCGCTCTACGATCCGTGAGTAAATGAGTGTCGAATCTACAGACATTGTCCGGCTCTCTGCGATGTGACTGCTAATCGTAGCCGCCATTCCTTTCACAGACCTTTCGCTAAGTGCTGGCAGACGGCTTTCGTTTACTTCCCGACTTCGGTGATGATGGCGCTCGCGGCTGCTCCCTTGTCACGCAGTTGCGACGCGTAGCGCGACGCCTCTTCGCGCGTCTGGAAGCGCCCCGATTGCACCCTGTACCACGTCCCGCGTTTCGCGATTTCAACCTGCGTGACGTGCGCCTCGAAGCCGGCGGCCCTCAAAGTTGAAACCTGTCCGTTTGCCTGCGACATTTCGCTGTGCGAGGAAACCTGAAGCGTGAAGTTCCCGCTCTCTCCCGCCGGCTCTTCCGACCGTTTAGCCGTTGCTGCCTGAGTCGGCTTCAACTCGGCAGAGCTTGTCGAATCCTCAGCAGCTTTTACTTCTTTCGACGCCTTAGCCTCGGCGACCGGCTCGGAAGCGGCAACCGGCGCTTCAGGTAAAATGCTCTTCGCCGGTAACGAAGAGGCAGGCGCAGGCGCGAGGTTGATGGCTTCGTTTTGCCTGACGGGATTTGCCGCGAAAGTTTCCGACGTGCCGACCGGCCTTATCCAGCTACAAAGTACGATGATCGAGATGAAGCTGATGCCGCCGAGAAGCAGCCAGGCCGGCGCAATTCGCAATAAGCGCACGCCGACCGCGTAGTTGTCAGGATTAACTGGCGCGTTGTTGACTGCGGCGGGATGTTGCGGCTGGCTCGCCTTCGTCTCAAACTCGTCGCGCGTGCTCGCGTGCGACGGCAAAGCCTCTAGCCCGGCCATGCCTGTCGCGCTGCTGAATTGTTTCCACGCATCTTCAAACTCGATGCCCTCAGCCCACGGCGTTTCGGCGGAGCTGAATGCTTCCGCAGGCGCAGTCGGAAAACTGTGCATCCTGAAAACATCCTCCAACACGAGCGCCTGATCGCCGGCGTGAAACGCACCGGATTCCGCCGCCGGGATCGTGAGTACATCATCCGGGGTCGCCGACACCGCGAGCGGCAACGGCTCGACGGATAGCGTGGAGAGCACGGAAGGCGCAACGGTCTCATCATCCAACAACATGCAGGTCAACATCTCGTCATCCACCAGCAAAGCCTCGTCGGATGCCGCGCACCGTTCACACACAACGCTCGACCCCGTGGCCGCGCCGTCCGCATCAATTGAATTTTCCGTTGAGCACTGTGGGCAGGTCACTTTCATCTGTTCACTCCTGAATGCGTAAAAAAGGTTGGTGGCGAGCGACTTCGGGGCAGGAATCCACTGCTTTCAGCCCTGAAATTCGTGAAAGGCGCACGCGCGGTCTGCTTTCAAGCGATTGTGTCGCGCCGAGGACTTTGCTCGTCTACGGTGTGTGCGGCGGGGGTTTACGCTCCTCCCCTGGCAGCCTCTTTCAACTTCAAGCTTGTGACTTCGCACAAGTTACCACCCTACGGACAGACAATTACCATGCCAGCAACAGTGTCCGGGCTATCCGGGCGACCGCCCCACTCAACGAAGTCTTTAGCGGCATAAGTGTTGCTTCGACGGACGTGGTGCTCTTCACGCGCCGACCCGGCTTGTCGAAAAATCTCGAAACGATGAAGGGGATATTTAGTTCTCTCTCGTGTTTGCCCTGTGTGCCCGCCTCGCCGCACCGATACGCCCGGAGTTTGAGAAACTGGCAGCGTTTTACTAACGATCCCTTATGATTGCTGACAACGGTCGTCGTTTAGCTCAACCTTTCCTCTGGCTGGTGTGCACGCTCGGAGCCGTCGCGCTCGTCTATTCCGCACTCCGCCTGCCGGTCGCGAGGGTTGACGCAAGCTTGCTGCTCTTCGCCTTAATCACACTGAGCCTCGGCACGCGCGCCGTCATCAAGGTTCCGCGCAACAGGAGTTACGTCGCCGTCTCCGACCTCTTCGTGTTTCTCGCGGCGCTACTCTTCGACGGCGAGGCGGCAATCCTGCTCGCCGCGCTCGCCACGCTCTGCGTCGCCCTCCGTTTTAGCCGGAAGGCGACGACGGCGCTCCCCGGTTCAATGCTCGCCGCGCTGTCCCTCTTGCTCTCCGTGTGGGCCATCCGCTCATTCGCCGCTCCCATCACGGCACTGGTTCACGACTCCAATCCCAAACCGCTCATCCTCTCTCTCTGCCTGCTGGCCGCCGTCCAATCCTTCGTCGCCTCCTGCGTCGCGACATACACGGGCGGACAGGAAAGCGCCTCCCTCCGTTCGCGAAACTTCCCGAAGCTCTACGCATGGACATTCCTCACCTACTTCGCCGTCGTCTCGCTGGCCGGCGTGCTCGCTCTGGCCTTCGGCCTCACGCCTTTCCTGATGTGTGCGAGCGCCGTCGCCGTCCTTCACTTCGCTTACAGCGCCTACTCGCAAAGCGCGCACGCGCCGACCGGGCAAACGTCGCAGGCCGGTTGGGTCACGACGATGCCGCAGGAGAGCCGCGAGACCTTCCGCAGCGCGTTCGACCACGCAGCCATCGGGATGGCGCTGGTCTCGGCTAAAGGAAAGTGGCTACAGGTCAACGGGTCTCTGTGCGAATTGCTGGGCTACACCGAGGAAGAACTGCTGGCTTTGAGTTTTCAGAACATCACGCACCCGGACGACCTTGGGCCGGCCCTGTTGAATATGCGGGAGATGCTCAAGGGCAAGGCTTCAACTTATCAATCCGAGGTGCGTTATCTCAGGAAAGAGGGCGAGCCGGTCTGGGTGCTCTGGAACGTTGCGCGCATCGTGGACGCAGAGACGGGCGCGGTGCGTCTCATCTTTCAGGTGCAGGACATCACAGACCGCAGGCGCTCTGAAGAGACGCTGCTGCACGGAGCTTTCCACGACGCGCTGACGGAGTTGCCCAACCGCGCTCTCTTCATTGACCACGTCAAGCTCGCCATCTCGCGCGCCAAGCGCCACGAAGGCCACCTCTTCGCCGTCCTCTTCCTAGACCTCGACCGCTTCAAGGTCATCAACGACAGCCTCGGCCACTTGATCGGCGACCAGTTGCTCGTCAGCATTGCCCGCCGCCTTGAGGCGTGCCTGCGCGACGGCGACACGGTCGCGCGCGTCGGCGGCGACGAGTTCACAATCCTCCTCGAAGACATACAGGACGAGGACGAGGCGATTTCCGTCGCCGAGCGAATCCAGACGGAAGTCACTGAATCCTTCAACCTCGACGGCCACGAGGTCTTCACCACCCTCAGCATCGGCATCGCTCCGAGTTCGACCGGCTACGACGACCCGGAAGACATCCTGCGCGACGCCGACACGGCGATGTACCGCGCCAAAACGCTCGGCAAGGCCCGCCACGAAGTCTTCGACAAGGCGATGCACGCCTTCGCCGTCAATCTTCTGCAACTCGAAACGGATTTACGCAAGGCGCTCGACCGCCGCGAGTTTTTCGTCCTCTACCAGCCCATCGTCTCGCTCGACAACTTCCGGCTCTGCGGGTTCGAGGCGCTCGTGCGCTGGCAGCACCCGGAGCGCGGACTCATCTCGCCGATGGACTTCATCCCCGTCGCCGAGGACACCGGCCAGATCATCGCCATCGGCGAGTGGACGCTCTCCGAAGCCTGCCGGCAGATGCAGCGCTGGCACAGGCAGTTCCCCTCGGATTCGCCGCTTTTTATGAGCGTCAACCTCTCCAGCAAGCAATTCAACCAGCCGAACCTGATCGAGCAGGTCAGTGTCATTCTGCAAAAAACCCGGCTCGATCCGCGCTGCCTGAAACTGGAAATCACGGAGAGCGCCGTGATGGAAAACATTGACAAGACCACCGAGATGCTGCGACAACTGCGCGAGTTGGGCGTGCAGCTTTCGATAGACGACTTCGGCACAGGCTACTCTTCGCTCTCTTACCTGCACCGCTTCCCGATTGACACGCTCAAGATTGACCGCTCCTTCGTCACACGCATGGTGGACAACAGCGAGAATATCGAGATCGTGCGGACGATTGTGATGCTGGCGCAGGTGCTCGGCATGGACGTGGTCGCCGAAGGCGTCGAGACGAAAGAGCAGTTGGCCTTGCTCCGCAAGCTCGGCTGCGAGAACGGCCAGGGCTACTACTTCTCAAGGCCGACGAGCGTCACCGAGGCGGAGAAGATCATTTCTGAAACCTGCGCTCGCCCACAGGTTCTCGTGACGCGGCAGCCTGCGCATGTGGCGCAGTTGACGGATGACAAAGTGAAATCCGTTCGACTGACCTGAGTGGTATTGACATGAAGACGACAGCCGGGGAACGAAGAATATCCGAGCGCGTGCAGTCCAAACTCGAAGCGCGCTGGGAGGGTGTGTTGACGAGTCGCACCGGCACCGTCGTTGATGTCAGTACAACCGGCTGTTTCATCCTGACGCAAGACGACGTGCAGCCCGGAGAGTTGGTCAGGCTCGAAATCAAGTTGCAGGGTGAGCAGCGGATTTACCTATGGGGCGAGGTCGTCTACCGAATCGAAGAGATGGGCTTCGCTCTCCGCTTCACCGGAACTGAAGAATCTGAGCAGCGGATGCTCGAACGTCTACTCGAATACCTGCTTGAAAATCGCGGCGGCTCGCCAGCCATGCCGGACTCGACCCCGCCCAATGAATGATGACAACGCCCTATCGCCAGTTCTCCCCATCAAACGACTCACGCCCATCGTACCCGTGCGCGTGGAGTGGCGCGCGAGCGCGGATCGGAAGTGCGTTGAAATCACCAGACTGTTAAGCGTCAATCCGCGCTCCGCCACCTTCACACTCTCTGAACGGCTGAAGCTCGGACAACTTCTCCATCTCACATTGCCCGACGGCTACACCTCCGAACAACGAACTCCCGGCAAGGGACGCAACCGCACATGGTCTGTCATCTGGGCTTTGAGTTCTTCACCGGACAAAGCTGAGGCAACCAGCCCGGCCACATTGAGCCACGCCGTCAGCGTCGTCTTCGTGGGAGAAGACGTGCCCGTCAGTTTCGACAAGACACAGGCGGCCAGTTATTCCTACGTGGCCGAAGAGGACGGACATTTCCGCCTGCAAAAGGAGTCGGCTGCGCCGTCCGCCACTCTCCCGCACATGCCCGCGAGAAGAGAGTCGCGCATCTACGTGCCGATGGAAGTGACCGTCGAGGCTTTGGACGAGAGCGGCGTTGCCACGGCGCGCGAGCAGACCGTGACGGAGAACATCAGCCGGCGCGGCGCGGCAGTATGGACAACGCTTGCGCTGGAGATGGGCGACCACGTTCAAGTCACGAGCGCCTGCGGGCAGATTTCCATCAAAGCAGTGGTGCGCGCACGGCGCGTCGGCTCGGACGGCATCGCGCGCCTGCACATCGAATTCCTGAATGGACTGTGGCCGCTCGAAGGACTCCGCTGACGACAAAGCAAGACGGAAAGGCTTAAAGGAAAAAAGGTCGAAGGCAAAAGCAGAAGAGCGTATCTTCGCTTTCGCCTTCGACCTTTTTCCTTTTCGCTATATTTACTCCGGCGACGGCTCGAAGCAACTGCGTCCCTCGCGGCAGGCGTGAGGGTGTGTGTAGCCGTCGTCCGGCCCGGCGGTCTCCATCGTGCGCAGGCACCAGTAGACGGCTGTCGTCGAGCGTCCGGACTGCCAGGCGTATGCTCCGCCCCGGAAGGTGCCGAAGGCTGTCTTGGTTCTCAACAGCCTGCACACTTCGTGGGACTGCTCCGGCTGCGCCTGCTCTTCATCCTTCACTTCCGTAGCATCGCTCATCACACAACTCCTTCAAGCATTAAGCCGCCGCCATGATCGCCCTCCGCACCAGCGTCTCGAAGATCGGCACTTTGTAGCCGTTACGCGAAAGCGGCGTTGCGCCCCGCACGGCTGCGCTGGCCGCGACGCGCGCCGTCTCTTCGTTGACGGCACGGCCTTCAAGCGCCTCTTCCGCCGCACGCACGCGCAGGGGAACGGGCGCGGCTGCGCCGAGCACGATGGAGGCGCGCGTGCAGCGCACACCGGAACGCTCCAACACGACGGCCACGTCCGCGACAGGCCAGTCGAATGATTCCTTCTCGCCCTGCTTGAGATAAACCGAGCGTGTGCCCTGCGACAGAGGCGGCACGCGCACGGCGGTAATCAACTCTTTCTCGCCGATGGAATTCTCGCGCCGCACGTCTTTCTCCGGCGTGACGAAGAAGTCTTCGAGCGCGACCTCTCGCTTGCCGCCCGGCCCGGTTAGTTCGAGACGCGCGCCCAACGCGACGAGCGCCGTCGCCGTCGCCGAAGGATGCACGATGGCGCACACGCGGTTGCCGAAAATGGCGTGATACTGGTTCTCGCCTTCCAGCGCGAAGCAGGTATCGCCGCCTTTTTTCAGGCAATGAAAGTCCTCGGAGCGGAAATACCAGCAGCGCGGGCGTTGCAGGAGGTTGCCGCCGACGGTCGCGACGTTACGAATCTGCGGCGTCGCCGCGTGCCCGGCGGCGTCTGCGAGCGCGGTATAGCGACGACGCACCAGCGAACTCGCGTCGAGCTGCGCGAGCGTCACGAGCGGGCCGAGATGCAGCCCCGTCTTCGCGTCTTCGCGAATCGCGTCGAGGCCCGCGACGTTGCGGATGTTGACGAGCCGCGCGGGCGTGCTGATTCCCTCTTTCATGCGGTCGAGCAAGTCCAGTCCGCCGGCCTTCACGACAGAGCTTCCGCCCATTCGCGCTACGGCGTCCTCGACCGTCTTTGCTTCCGTCCACTCGAAGCTGTTCATGCGTTCACACCTTTCTTCGCCGCTCCGCCTTTGAGCGCGGCCAGCACGTGCGCGGGGGTCATCGGTATCTCGTACATGCGGACGCCCGTTGCGTTGTAAACCGCGTTGGCGATGGCCGCCGCCGTCGGAATCGTCGAAGGCTCGCCGATGCCGCCCGCGTCCGTCGAGTTCCGACCGACGTATTCTTCAATCAGAATTGTCTCAATCACAGGCGTCTCGCGCGAGCCGGCGATCTTGTACTGCTCAAGGTTCGGGTTGACCATCTTGCCCGTGTTGCGATCAAGAATGCGGTTTTCGTAAAGCGCGTAGGAGATACCTTGCAGGACGCCGCCGTTGATCTGGCTTTCGAGCGCGAGCGGGTTGATGGGACGCCCGCAGTCGTGCACGGCGACGACGCGCTCGACTTTGACGATGCCCGTCTCCGTGTCCACCGCGACCTCGACGAACTGCACGCCGCCATACGTCCCGATGCCGAAGCCGAACGCATCCTTCTCATTCTTGAAAACGAATCCGCCGTAATCGTCGTTGCGACTCGCGCGTGCGGCGATCTGTTCAGTCTGAAGCTTCGCCGCCGCCTGCTTAAACGTCATGGACTTATACGCCTTGCTCGTGGACGGCAGGTCGCGGCTGACGACGCCGTCGCGCATCACGAGGTGGTCGGGAGTCGTGTCGAGCGCGGGCGCGACCTGTTCGAGCAGTTGGAGTTTCAACTTGTGCGCGGCGTTGCGCGCGGCGGGCGTGATCGAGCCGGTCGTCATGCTGCCGCCCGACGCAGGGCCGTTCGGGAACGCTGTGTCGCCGATGCGAAGCGTGATGTCCGTGGGCTTCAGGCCCAACTCTTCTGCGACCACCTGCGCGAGCGCGGTGCGGATGCCGCCGCCGATGTCCTGCACGCCCGAAAGGAGTTCGACCGAGCCGTCGCGCGTCAGGCGCACCTCGACGGACGAGTCGAGATTGATGAGGCGATACCAGACCGCCTGTGCGACGCCGATGCCACGCTTGACCGCTCCCTTGTCCGCGCTCGGCGCGTGCCTGCGCGACCAGTTCACGCGCTCCGCTCCGATGCGCCGCTCTTCCCTGCGCGCGTCGCTCTTATCAATCTTGTCTCGCAGCGCGAGCGGATCAACTTGAAGACGCTCGGCGAGTTCGTCAATCAACTGTTCGAGCGCGAAGCACCCTTGCGGGTGGCCGGGCGCGCGAAAGGCCGCCGCAGGCCCTGCGTGCGTGAAGACATCGGACTCTTCGGTCGAGATGTGCGAGCACTCGTACATATTCTGCGCCGGGCCGGCAGTGCCCGCGCCCGTGCCCGTGCCCGCCGTGCCGTAGGATTGCAGGTGAATCGCCGTCAGCGTGCCGTCGCGACGCGCGCCGATGCGAAGTTTTTGAACTGAGTCGGGACGATTGCCGGTCGAGAGGTGCTCGTCCTTGCGGTCGAGCATGAGGCGCACGGGAGCGCCCGCCTTCTTCGAGAGGTGCGTGGCGAGCGCGCCGTAGTTGCCCGCGCCGAACTTCGCGCCGAAGCCGCCGCCCATGAATTCCGTCACGACGCGCACCTGACTTTTCTTCAACTTGAAGATTTCCGCCAACTCATCGCGCACGCTTCCAGTCCCTTGCGTCGAGGAGTAGACGGTCAGGCCTTCCGGCTTCCAGTCTGCGACGACACCGTGCGTCTCAAGCGCCGAGTGCGTCTGCACCTGCGTGCGGAACTCGCCTTCGACGATCACGTCCGCCTCCTTGAATCCCTTCTCGACATCGCCCGGCGGCTGTCCGTGCGGCCCGCTACGGACGGGGCCGCGCACGTTGCCTTTCTGCTTCACGCCCGCCGGGCCGCCGCCGCCGCCAGCCGAGCCGGACTGATCCGCCGGGCCGGGAAAGACGAGCGGCGCGCCAGCCTCGCGCGCTTTATCCATATCAACGACAAAAGGCAGCGGTTCGTAGACGACTTTGACGAGGCGCGCGGCTTCGTCTGCGGCGGCCTGCGTCGTCGCCGCGACGGCTGCGATGGGCTGGCCGGCGAAGCGCACAATCGGAAACTTAGCGGGAAGCTCCTTCGACTTGTCGCGCAACTCTGCGTTGCCGAGTACGCGGTCGAGAATGTGTATGGCGCGCACTTGGCGGTGCGCTTCCGCCGCGCTCGTGTCAATCGAGCGGATGCGCGCGTGCGGATGCGGCGACGTGACCATGCG
The DNA here is from genome assembly GCA_020200155.1 of Acidobacteriota bacterium. Classification (GTDB taxonomy): domain Bacteria; phylum Acidobacteriota; class Blastocatellia; order Pyrinomonadales; family Pyrinomonadaceae; genus JAIVJG01. The sequence goes on from JAIVJG010000201.1 coordinate 11,929, forward strand.
CGCGAAGAGCATCCCCGGCAGGCGCACGTCCGCCGTGTACTTCGCCGCGCCCGTCACCTTCAAGCGCCCGTCCACACGCGGCACTCGCTTGCCGATGACCTTCAGTTCGGAGTTGAGGGGAAGCGGCGGCGGCTCGTCCAAAGGGACTGCGCGCTCAATCTCCGACATCTTCGCGCCGACAATCCCCGCCGGGACGAGTTGCGCGCGTGTCGCAGGCTCAGGCTTTTTGTTGGCGGCCTTCTTCGCCTCTTCCACCGCCGCTTTCGGGACGGGCGGCTCGCCGGTCGGCGCGGAGGCCGGGGCGTTCGTCGTCGCTTTGTCCTGCTGCGCTTCGCTCATCTCAGTCGCCTCCCTTCCTGCCGTGGCCGCCCGTCTTCGCCGCTGCCAGCGTCGCCTCGAAAACTTTCGGGTACGTGCCGCAGCGGCAGAGGTTGCCGCTCGTCGCCGTCTTCACGTCTTCGAGCGTGGGGTTGGCCTTGCGATTGAGAAGCGCGGCGCAGCTCATAATCATGCCCGGCGTGCAGAAGCCGCACTGCATCGCGTCGTACTCGATGAAAGCCTCCTGCACGGGATGCAGCCTCTCGTCGTCGGGCGCGAGTCCTTCGATGGTGGTGACGGCGCGGCTGCCCACGTCCACGGCGAGCGTCATGCACGAGCAGACCGGAGTTCCGTCAAGCCACACTGTACAAGCGGAGCACGAGCCGCGATCACAGACGACCTTCGTGCCCGTCAGTCCCAACTCGAAGCGCAGGGCTTCGGCCAGCGTCGTGCGCGGCTCTACGTCCACGCGACGGCTCGCGCCGTTGACTTTCAGCGTGACGGAGACGCTCCCCGGCCCGACGACGGGCGGTTCTCTTAACGCGGCAGTCGCCTCCCTCACGCCGAGCAGTCCGCCTTCCATGATGGCCGCGCCCGCCGCCGTCAGTCCCGCTCCTTTGAGGAAGCCGCGACGGCTCACTCCGCCCTTCGGCGATTCTTCAACAGACATTCTCTCGTCCTCTTTTGACATCTCTCGCTCCTCTGATTGTCCTTGATGAGGGAGAATTTAACAGAGATGTAGAGCGGTGCGAAAGCTTTCACGGGATTAAAACAATCTTGCCATACGCGCCCGGCTCAAGCACCGCTTCATGCGCACGCGCGGCTTCCGCGAGCGGCAATTCCTGCCCGACGACGGGCCGCAGCATCCCCGCCTCAAGGCCCGCAACGAGCGCCGCGTGAATGCTCGACATCTCCCGCGCGCTGGCGTTGAAGAGAGACATGCCAAGTATCTCTGCGTCGCGCCCCATCGCGGAGCGCGGGTTGATTTCGACCGGGCCGCGCGAGCCGATGACGACGACGCGCCCGCCCTTCGCCAGCACGTTGAGGTCTCTATCCAGATTGACGTTAGCGAGCATCTCAAGAATCACGTCCACGCCGCGCCCGTCGGTCAACGCCATCAGTTGCTCAAGATAACCGGGCGCGCGGTGGTCGAACACGTGATGCGCGCCCTGCTCGGCGACAAGTTGCCTGCCCTTCTCCGTCCCGCCCGTCCCGATCACAGTGAAGCCCGCCCCGCGCGCGATTTGCACGGCGGCGATGCCGACGCCTCCGCTCGCACCGTGCACCAGCACGGTTTCGCCCGCCACGCCGCGCGCACGTTGAAAGAGCGCACGGTAGGCCGTCGCGTAAGGCACAGCCACGCCCGCACCCTGCGCGAACGAAACGCGCTCCGGGAGATGATGCACCTGCGACTCGTCGCAGAGCGCCTGCTCTGCGTAAGCGCCGCTCAAAGTCCCTGCGACGTAGACTCGATCCCCGGCGGCGATGCGCGTCACACCCTCGCCGGCGGATTCGACGACGCCCGCCGCGTCCATGCCCGGCGTGTAAGGCACTGCTGGATTGACCGCGTGCGCGCCCGCACGAATGTACGTGTCAACCGGATTGACGCCCGCCGCGCTCACGCGCACGACGACCTGCCCACGCCCGGCCTGCAAATCCGGCACTTCTTCGAGGCGCAACACCTCCGGCCCGCCGAACTCGTGTACTCGAATCGCTTTCATGTTTTTCTCCTACGCGCGCGTGAATATGTAATGTGCTCTTGACGCGAGGCACGCTGCTTTTATCAATGTCTGAAACGTCGAGGCGGATGAATGTCTCTCGCTTCTTTCTCCGTCTCACGGCTCGAAGGCGTTAAAGGTTGAAAGTTTTACTGACGAGCGTCGTGTCGCTTGTGCGGGACGACGGGACGGGCATCGCGTCGTCGGGTCTCGGCGTGAAATTCTGGCCGGGCACTTGCGGCAGTTCGTAAGAGATGTCCTGCACGGTCAGGCGCAGGGGTCGCGAGGCGCGGACTTCGAGCAGCAGTTCGATGCCCTCCGACGCGGGCGCGGCGTAAGCCAGTCGAAACGAGTTTGTGGTCTCTCCCCGCCTGCCCTCGCCATCACGCGCCATGTGTTTACCGTTGACGAAGGCACTTAACACTTCCGTCTCCGCGTCCGCGAAAATTAACAGCATGGGAGCGCGCCGCGCCGAGAAGAGGCGCAGGCGCACGGTTCGCGCATCCCCACTCGTCTGATCGTCGAGCACTTCGACATTCGGCGAGGGCAGCGCGACGGCGGGCGCGTCCGCCTGATTCGCCCAAGGGAAGATCGGCGTGATGCTCTCTTTTTTTGCACCCGGCGGGATAAACTGCTGCGTCCACGAGTCGGTCGCAACGTCCGTGCTGATCCATCGCGCCTGATTCGTGTCCGCGTTCAGGTAGTAAAAGACGCTGTCCACCTTCCGCCGGTGCGCGTCGAAACCTGCGGTCAACAGCCCCGCGCCGATGAACATCGTACCGGCCAGCAACGCCGCGACAGGCGCAGGCCATCGCTTCGCGGCTATCAAAGGATGAAGCAGCGGGAGAAGGAGTCCGACGAGCAGCACCAGCAAAATGCAGAAGTATCCGACGAGCGCCAGCCCCAGCATCATAAAAAGCATGTAGAGCAGCGGCGCGTGCATCCTCCGTACCACCCACCATGCCGCCTGCGCCGCCAGCCCTGCGCACGCGGCGTTGATTGGCAGCAAGACAAATCCCCCGGCGAGACCCTTCAAAGTGATTCGCTTTTTCTTCCAGCCGAGAAACATCACGCCGAGGAAGACAGCCATGACCAGCAACGTCAGCGGCACGACCCACGCTTCGGAATAGCTGGCGAAGAAATCGCCCAGCACGTTGAAGTAAACCGAGTCGTGTGCGCGCGTCTCCCGTAGATCGAGGCCGCCGAAGCCGCGAGAGAGAGCCAGCGCGTAAGAGCCGTGGTGCTGTAGGCTCCGCTCGTCAATTTCCGAGACGCTGTCGAGTTGCGTGTGATAGCTCGTGATGCGGTCGGCGTAGGCGAAGTTGAGTCCGGCAGCCCCCGCCTCCTTGAAGACGGTCATGTCCGTGTCGTTCGGCAGGCGCTTGTAGACCGCGTACATCAGCGAACTCGCCACGACGTGCGGGGCCGTGCGCGCGAGTTCACGAATGAGCGTGCCGTTTCCCTCGCTCGTCTCGAACATCATGGACGGGCCGCCCGCGCCACGCGCCTCGAAGTTGAGCACCAGCCCCACGTCTCGCATCCACGGATGCTCCGCGACGAAGGCGTGCGCGCCGAGCAATCCGAGTTCCTCGCCGTCCGTGAAGAGAAAGATCACGTCGTTCTTCAAAGGCGGGCCGGCTTTTAAAGCGCGCAGGGTTTCGAGCAGCGTGACGACGCCCGCGCCGTCGTCGCTCGCGCCGGGCGCGGTTGGCACAGAGTCGTAGTGCGCGGCGAGCATGAGAGCTGTGCTGTTATCCGTTCCCTTCATGCGCGCGACGACGTTACGCACCGTCCCGGCGGGGACAGGACGCCCGTTTCCATAGTCTTTCAGTACGACCGTCGCCTCCTGCACAGACGGCTCCAGCCCGTGCGCGCTCAATTCGGCGACGATGTATTCGCGGACTCGCTCGTGCTCCTGCGAGCCGGTCGGGTGCGGCTTTTGCGCGATGGCGCGGAGGTGCTTCATGGCGCGGCCTGAAGAGAATTCCGTGGGCGCGGCGCTGTCCGGCATGGGCGCGGGCGGTTGAAGTAGCTCGATGCTGAAGCAGGAAACGAGAAGGATAAAAAAGAATGCCGCCAGGCTCCTGGCGGCATTTCTCTGCGGTGTCGCTAAAGTTGTGTTCGAGGCCACTATCGCCCTTCTTTGCGGAGGCGCAAACGGCTGTTAACCAAACAGCGGCTCGCCGTCGTAGATGATGCTCCAACCGTTCTTCCGGCTCGTCGAGAGGCTGCGTTTGAACCACGTCAGGGCCGTCGCCTCGTCTTCGTAACGTTGCGCGGAGGGGAGTGACTCGCGCGGGTCAACACGCACGATCTGCCCGCCCGCCGCCGAGACCTTCAGCGTGAGCAACGCGATCAAATCATTCTTCGCCATCACCGCCGTGCGAATTTCCGACGGCTCGTCATCATCGTCGTCTTCGCCCTCGCCGTCGAAAAACTCAGTGGTTTCCGTCTCCGGCTCGTCGTCAATCAGGTCTTCAAAAAAGTCGTTCTGATCTTTCATTTCTCGATTCTCGTTTCTCCCGTCACGTTGCGTTTTCTTCGTCGCGAATGCCGATTTAATCCTCGCGGCTCTTGCGACTCACGGACTCTATTCTACACCAGCCGTAGCCACAAGACGAAACAATCATCAACGGATGACATGTAAAAACTTTGCGCTCTCGGCTGGCGGCGGACGAGTGGCTCGACTGTGCGAAAAACCTCAACGGCGAGACGAAGGGCAGCCACACCGTCGTCGCCTTTTTCCCCGCGCGCAGGCTATTTACGCACCTGAAAGACGAGGAAGTAGTCCATCCCGTCGGGCTTGACGAAGTCGTAAGTTTCGACCAGCGCGAAGCCCGCGCGCCCGGCTTCTTCGATGACGACCGCCTGCTTGACGCCGTGATTCTCGCCGTTGCCGTTGCGATCAATGATGCCGACTCGCGCGCCCTCGCGAAGCGACGCACGCAGGCGTGTCAACAAACGGACGGGCTGCGCGATCTCGTGGTAGGTCTTCAGCATCAGCACCGCGTCCACGCTCTTAGCCGGAAGCAGTGGGTCGTCCTCCTTGCCGAGCACGGTGCGTATGTTCGTCAGGTTTTCTTTGGCGGCGCGGTCGGCGATGTATTTGAGGTAATCCTGATTGATCTCGACGGCGTAGACGATACCGTTCGTGCCCGCGCGTCGCGCAGCGCGCACTGTGAACCAGCCGGAGCCGGCCCCGATGTCCGCCACGCTCGAACCTTCCCTGATGCAGAGCACGTCCATTACGCGCTCGATCTGCAACTTCCGTTCGCGGTCGGGGTACTCGAAGATCGAAAGCTCGCCCTTGTAAGGCTCGCTCGTCGGGCGATTAATCGCCTCGTCTTCGGGCGGACTCGTCAACGGCTGCGGCGTCGCGGTCTGTGCGGGCGTCTGCGCCGGCGCGGGCTTCGCCTGCTGAATCGCGACGGCGGAGCAGCCGGCGAGCGACAGCGCCAGCGCGACGATCAAAAGGCTTCGCGGAATGTTCGTGGTCATTTGACGTTGAGCAGGTGCGTCCCAGGTTCGAGGACGCGACCGATGACGGCGGCGTCTCTGTATTTCTCGCGCAGCCGCGAGAGCAATTCGACAGCGCGCTCTTCGGCGACGGATATCAGTAGCCCGCCAGCCGTCTGCGGATCGAAAAGAAGGCTCGACAACTCCTTGCTGATTCCTTCGCCGAGCACAACGTCGTCGCCCACGTACTGCCGGTTGCTTTTGTCGCCGCTCGTCAGAAGTCCCTCAGCGGCCAACGCGAGCGCGCCGGGAATCAGCGGCACGCTCTCTGCTTCGATCTCAAGCGTCACGCGGCTGCCGCGCGCCATCTCCCACGCGTGGCCGAGCAGCGCGAAGCCCGTGATGTCTGTCGCCGCGTGCGCTTCCGCTTCGACCATCGCGCGTGCCGCGTCGCGTCCCGCAAGCAGCATCGTGTCGAGCGAGGCACGCATCACCTCTGCGCTCGCCTTGCCGAACTTGATGCCCGTCGAGATGACGCCCGTGCCGATGGGCTTCGTCAAAATCAACACATCGCCGGGCCGCGCGCCGCGATTGGTGACGACCCGTCGCGGGTCTATCGTCCCGGTGACGGCGTAGCCGAACATGATCTGAGCGTTGTCAACGCTGTGCCCGCCTGCGAGCGCCACATTGTTCTCGGTCAGCACGTGAAGGCCGCCGCGCATAATCTCGCCGAGGATGCGGAAGTCAACGCCCGTTTTCGGGAAACAGGTGACGGCCAGCGCCGTGACGGGCGTGCCGCCCATCGCCCACACATCGTTGATGGAGTTGAGCGCGGCAATGCGCCCGTAGTCGAACGGGTCGTCAACAATCGGCGTGAAGAAATCAACGGTCTGCACCAGCGCGAGATCGTCCGTCAGGCGGTACACTCCCGCGTCGTCGGCGGTTTCAATGCCGACAATCAAATTCGGGTCGTGTGGAATTTCCAGTCCGCCCAAAACTTGAGCGAGTATGCCCGGCGCGAGCTTAGAAGCTCAACCGGCGCACGAAACCATCTCTGTCAGACGCAT
>JAIVJG010000202.1 GCA_020200155.1 Acidobacteriota bacterium
ATGGACAAGCTGAACATGTCTCTCGATTACACGCACGACCAGTTGACGCGCAACGACACGGGCCTCAAGGCATACGTTGATAACATCTTCAGCTTCCGCAGCACGTACCAGTTCACGCGCTTCGTCTTCCTGCGCACGCGCATGGACTACTCGACGCTTGGAACGAGGTTTCGCCCGCAAGCCCTCATCGGCTGGACGCCGAATCCTGGCACTTCTTTCTACGCCGGTTATAATGACGACCTGAATCGCCACGGCTCTAACCCGTTCACAGGGCAACTCGAACCCGGCTTTCGCCGCAACGGCAGAACCGTGTTTATCAAGATGTCGTACCTGGTTCGCCGCAGCATCGGAAAATGACGAATCGTCTATGAAGAGACCCGCGCCGCCGTCCGCCACTGCTTTCTTCCTTTGGCTCGTATTGTCTCTATCGGCTGGGACGAGCGTGCTTGGGCAGGCGGCGACGGGGCGACAGCCTTCGCCGACGTGGGACGCGGCGAACCATCGCGCTCTCTCCAACGCGCCGCGAATGCCTTTGAAGCGAATCGCCGCGCCGCGCGCCGGCGATTCGGCGGAAGGCTCGCGCGTCCGGCTCACGTCCGACGCGGCGCTTGACGATTACAGCGCACACCGCGCAGGCGACCGTTTCTACGTCCGCATCCCTCACGCGGAAGCGGCCTACACGCCGACGCCGTTCAGCGGCAGCCTCTTCAGCGACGCCCGCGTCGAGCAGAGAGGCGACGACCTGCTGCTTTCATTTCGACTATCGCCGGGAGTGGCCGCGCACGTCGTCCAGAACTTCAACCATCTGGATGTTGTCTTCACGCCGCAGGATCAGCAGAAGAAGTCAGGCGGCGAAACTCCCTCGTCGCCTTCAACTTCTTCGCCGGCTTCCACCGCCGCCGACCCGCAAGCATCCCCTTCGACGCCGACTCCGACCGTGATGCCCGCGACGGCTTCCGCGCCGAAGACGGAAAAGCCGGCGGGCGCGAAGGGCGCGACCGCAGCACTGCCGCCGGAGAAGGCCACTCCCGCGCGCATCACGCGTTTTGAGAAGCCGCCCGTGATTGACGGCAAGCTCGACGACGACGCGTGGAAGTCCGCGACGGTCTTCAAGGATTTTCTACAGATAGAACCCGGCGACAACATCGCGCCTTCGCAGCCGACAGAGGTGCTGCTCGGCTATGATGCGCGTTTTATTTACATCGCCTTCCGCGCCTTCGACGAAAAAGGAAAGGTGCGCGCCACGGTCGCCAAACGCGACAACGTTTTCGACGACGATAACGTCGGCGTCTTTTTCGATACCTTCAACGACAAACGAAAAGCCTACGAGTTCGTCTTCAACCCGCTCGGCGTGCAGGCCGACGCGATTTACTCGAACGGCGATGAAGACTTCAGCGTTGACGTGGTGATGGAATCGAAAGGCGCTCTGACCGATGACGGCTACGTGGTTGAGGTCGCCGTCCCGTTCAAGTCTCTGCGTTACGAGGCAGGCAAGGGAAAACTCTGGGGGCTGCATTTCTTCCGCCATATCAAGCGCTTCAACAACGAGACCGATTCGTGGATGCCGATTAGCCGCGATGTCTCCGGCGTTCTGATACAGGCAGGACATCTGACCGGCCTCGAAGACATCTCGACCGAGCGCACGCTTGAGATTATCCCCAGCATCACGCTCTCCGAAAACGGCAAGCGCGGGCGCAACACGTTCGGGCTGCTTTTGGCCTCGGACAGCGCGCCCGGCAATTTCTCGGAAGACGAGCGCGAGATTTTACAGAGAAACCCGAAAACTCTCACCGTTGACGAAAAGCTGGAGCGCGAGCATCTCCTGAAACTGGTGGATAAGAACGCCACCATCGGCATTCTCCGGCTCAAGCGCGACGTGGGCAAAGAGTCGAGCATCGGGCTGTTCGCGACCAGCTACAACTTCCCCGAACGCATTAACCATCTCTTCGGCTTTGACGGTCGCTTCAAAATTGACCCCAAGACCGTCACGCGCTTCGAGATCATCGCCACTACCTCGCGCACCCTCTTCCGCGACCTTGATCGCGGTGGCGAACTCTTCCGCAAGGGCAACGGCTTCGCTTACTCCTACCAGTGGGATTACACGGGCCGCAACTACGGCTACGTCTTCAACGCGCGCGGGCGCACACGCGACTACCGCGCCGACGTGGGCTTCACGGAACGCACCAACACCAATAACGCACAGTTCGCATGGCGCTACAGCACCAACCCCAAGCCCAAAGCTACGTTCACCTCGTTCCGCTTTCAGAATTTCAACAACAGCGACTTCGACTGGCAGGGTCGTCAACAGGGCTGGATCAGCGGGCAGAATTTCGACTTCAACTTCATCCGTCAGACCTTTCTCCGTCTCGGCACGAACTTCGGATATGAGCGAGTCTTTGAGGAAGAGTTCGGCCCGCGCCGTTCTGCCTCGCGTCCATGCGATGCGACCGGCGCGGACATCAACCTGCCGGAGGAAGATCGCCGCGCGCCCTGCGCCTTCTTCGGCGAAGACACCGAACGCTCGACCCGTTTCAAGTCCGTCTTCATCTTTACCGAAACAACGCCCAGCAAAAAGTTCTCGCCCTTCTTATTCATCGGCACGCGGCGCGGCGTCTTCGACTTCGACTTCGGCGCGGGCAGGCGCTTCCCGCGCGTCAGCCCCGGCGTGCTCGCCGATCCCGGCAACAGGCGCGTGCCGCTCGACCCCGGCCCCGGCAACACGTTCGACATTCAGGCCGGCATCACGCTTCAGCCGACCGACGCGTGGCGCACTTCAATCAGCTACAACAAGGCGCGTCTGACACGGCAGGACACGGGGCGCGTCGCCTTCGACGATAATATCTACGTCGTGCGCTCGACCTACCAGTTCACGCGTTTCCTCTTCGCGCGCGCGCGTGTTGATTACGAGACGTTGTCGTCGAATTTGCGCGGCCAGTTCCTCTTCGGCTGGACGCCGAACCCCGGCACATCCTTCTACGTCGGTTACAACGACGACCTCAGCGTCAACGGCTTCAGCCCCTTCAACAGCCAGCTTGAACCCGGATTCCGCCGCAACGGTCGGCTCTTCTTTATCAAAGCTTCTTACCTTTTCCGTCGCAGCTTCTGACGCTGCGATGGGTGGCGAGCGACCGATGCGGGGAAAGCGATTCTTCTTCCCTCATCTCTTACCTGTCACCTGCCACGCGTTTCCTGTTATAGTACGCCTCATCGAACTTTCTTCGAGTAACCATCAAAGTTAAGGAGCTTGGTCCCATGAAAAGATACGCATGGCTTTGGGCCGTCGTGCTGCTCATCACCCAGACCGCGCTGGCGCAGAGCGGTGTGGTCGCGCCCGGCGATAATCTGGTGGTCGAGGGCGTCAAGCCCATTCCGGCGTCGCTGCCCGAAGACGTGCGCCGCTATACGGAGTTTCGCGCCGCCTCGCTCGCAAGCTGGCATCCTGTGCGGCGCGAGATGCTCATCGGCACGCGCTTCGGCGACACGAATCAAGTGCATCTCGTGAAGTCTCCGGGCGGTGCGCGCACGCAGTTGACGTTTTTCCCGGACAGGGCCGGCGGCGCAATCTTCCGACCGAAGACGGGCGACTACTTCGTCTTCAACAAGGACACAGGCGGCAGCGAGTTTTTCCAGCTCTACCGCTACGACCTCGCAGACGGAAAAGTCACACTGCTGACCGACGGCAAGTCGAGGAACACCGGCAGCCTCTTTTCCAACGCAGGCGACCGCATGGTCTATAGCTCGACGCGTCGCAACGGCAAAGACACGGACATCTACGTCGTCAATCCCGGCGAACCGCAGGGCAACCGCATGCTCATGCAGGTCGAGGGCGGCGGTTGGGGCGCAGGCGACTGGTCGCCGGACGACCGCAAGCTCCTCGTCGGCGAGTACGTCTCGGCCAACGAAAGCTACATCTGGATTGCCGACGCGGCGACGGGCGAAAAGATGCTGCTCACGCCCAGAGGCGGCGCGGAGAAGGTGGCCTACGGCGGCGCGCAATTCAGCAGGGACGGCAAGGGCGTCTACGTCACGACCGACAAGGATTCGGAATTCCAGCGCCTCGCCTACGTTGACCTCGCCACGAAACAGCACACGTACCTGACCGATCATATCAAGTGGGACGTGGACGAGTTTCGTCTCTCGCCGGACGGCAAAACCATCGCCTTCGTCACCAACGAGGACGGCATCAGCCGCCTGCACCTGCTCGACACGAAGACGCGCAGGGAGAAGACCGCGCCGAACCTTCCCGTCGGTATCATCGGCGGAATCGAATGGCACGAGAACGGGCGCGACCTCGGCTTCAATCTCAACTCCGCGCGCTCGACGACGGACGTGTATTCGCTCGACACGAAGACGGGCGTGGTCGAACGCTGGACGCGGAGCGAGACGGGCGGGCTTAACACCGAAACTTTTTCCGAGCCGGAGTTGGTGCGCTGGCAGACCTTCGACGGGAAAACAATCAGCGGCTTTCTCTACATGCCGCCCGCCGGTAAATTCACAGGCCCGCGCCCCGTCATCATCAACATCCACGGCGGCCCGGAGGGCCAGTCGCGCCCGAACTTCCTCGGCAGGAATAATTATTTCCTCAACGAGATGGGCGCTGCCATAATTTCCCCGAACGTGCGCGGCTCGACGGGCTACGGCAAGACGTTCCTCAAACTCGACAACGGCTTTCTGCGCGAAGACACCTACAAAGACATAGGCTCGCTGCTCGACTGGATCAAGACGCAGCCGCGACTCGACGCAAGCCGCGTGCTGGTCACGGGCGGCTCCTACGGCGGCCACATGAGCTTCGCCGTCGCGACACGCTACAGCGACCGCATCAGGGCGTCGCTGCCCGTCGTCGGCATCTCTAACATCGTCTCGCTTCTCGAACGCACGGAGTCTTACCGCCGCGATTTGCGCCGCGCAGAATACGGCGACGAGCGCGATCCGAAGATGCGCGAGTTCATGCTGCGGATCGCGCCGCTCAACAACGCCGCCAACATCACCAAGCCGATCTTCATCGTCGCGGGCGGCAACGACCCGCGCGTGCCCGTCAACGAAGCCGAGCAGATGGTCAAAGCCGTCCGCAAGAACGGCACGCCCGTCTGGTACTTGATGGCGAAGGACGAGGGGCACGGCTTCGCCAAAAAGAAGAATCAGGATTTTCAGTTCTACGCCACGATCATGTTCGTGCGCGAGTACCTGCTGAAGTAACTTAAAAAGACGAGTGCGGCGGACGAGGGGGAGGGGTGGCGAGTTCTGCTCCTCCCCTGCTTTTTACAAAATTGTCAGACAGGCCGGATAGCCATGCAGTCTGCCGCTAAAATTTTTGCGGGACGCGTGGTAAACTTTTGCCGCAAACGCCACCCGGCATTATTCATACCGAGATGCTTTCTCCGACGAAGTTAGAAGCTCGACTGAGCATGGTCTTCAGTGTGCGACGCTTGCCGCCGGTCATCACCTGCGGCCTGTTGACGGCTGCCGTCTTGCTCTTCAATGCGTGTAAGAGCGAGTACCCGACCTCTGCGCGGCAGAGTCCTGCGGGCGGCGTGGAGCGCGGCGCGGCGCGTGAGGTGAAAGTCGCGCGCGTCGCGGAGATGCCGATGGGCACGAGCGTGACGGTGACGGGCACGCTCGCCGCCAAGGATGAGGCGACGCTCAGCGTGAAAGTGCCGGGCAGGTTGAGCGTGATCACGGTTGATCTGGGGAGCGTCGTGAGGGGCGGGCAGCCGGTCGCACAGGTCGAACAGCAGGACTACAAACTTCGCATACAGCAATCCGAGGCTGCGCTGGGACAGGCGCGCGCGCGTCTCGGCCTTCAGCCCGACGGCAAGGACGAACGCGTTGACCCGGAACAGACCGGCACGGTCAGGCAGGCACGCGCCGTCATGGAAGAAGCGCGCACGAATCGCCAGCGTACCGTCACGCTTGTCGAGCAGGGCGTCGTCGCGCGTGCCGAGTATGAATCGGCGGACGCCGCGTACAAAGTCGCCGTCAGCAAATATCAGGACGCCATCGAGGAGATACGCAACCGGCAGGCGCTCCTCGCGCAGCGTCGTTCCGAAGTCGCACTGGCGCGGCAGGCGCTTTCCGACACGATTGTCTACGCGCCTTTCGACGGCATCGTGCAGGAGAAGAAGGCGAGCGTCGGCGAGTATCTCGGCGCGGGCGCGCCCGTCGTGACCATCGTGCGCGTCAACCCTCTACGGTTTCGCGGCGAAGTTCCCGAACGCGACGCCGCCAGCATCCGCGCCGGACAGCCCGTGCGCGTCACGGTCGAGGGCGACAGGAATTTCTACGCCGGTCGCATCGTGCGTCTCAGCCCGACCATCAACCAGCAGAATCGCGTGCTCGTCGTCGAGGCCGAAATCGGCAACAGCGGCTCCTTGCGCCCCGGCAATTTCGCCAGCGCCGACATCGTCACCAACGACGCCGGCATGGCCGTCACCGTCCCGACAAATTCGGTCATCACCTTCGCCGGCATCGAGAAGGTCATCACGGTCGAGAACGGCAAGGCGAAGGAGAAGCCCGTCACGACGGGACGCCGCGCCGCCGACTGGACGGAAGTTCTTTCAGGCGTCAACGTCGGCGACTCGGTTGTGCTCGACCCCGGCAATTTGCAGTCGGGGCAGGCGGTCAACGTCGTTGAGTAATAGACCTAAAGTTTGAAGAGTGCTTTGGCCCTTTTCAATCGCGCGCAAATATTTAGCTCATGCAGAAGCTCGCGGAAATCTGTATACGTCGTCCCGTCTTCGCGGCGATGATCGTGTTATCGCTCGTGGTCGTCGGCGCGGCCAGCTTTTTCAAGCTGGGCGTTGACCGCTTTCCGTCTGTGGATTTGCCGACCGTGAGCGTGCGGACGAATTTGCCGGGCGCGTCGCCTGAAGAAATCGAGTCGGAAGTCTCGCGGCGCATCGAGGAGGTCGTCAATACCGTTCCGGGCATTGACCAGTTGCGCTCCGTCAACGGTGCGGGCACTTCCATCGTCATCGTCACCTTCGACCTCAACCGCGACATCGAATCGGCGGCGCAGGACGTGCGCGACCGCGTCAACACTGTCATCCGCGACCTCCCCGCCGACACTCTGCCGCCCGTCGTACAGAAGTTCGACAACGACAGCGCGCCCGTCATCACCATCGCGCTTTCCGGCGAACGCTCCCTGCGCGAGTTGACGGAACTGGCCGACAAGACCGTGCGCGTGCAGCTAGAGCGCGCGGGCGGCGTCGGCGAGGTCAACGTCGTTGGCGGCATCCAGCGCGCCATCAACGTCTGGGTGGACGCAGACCGTCTCAACGCCTATCACATTCCGATCACGCAGGTGCGCCAGGCGCTGCAACGCCAGAACACGGACGTGCCCGGCGGCAACGTGGACGCGGGGCGTCGCGAACTGACGCTCCGCACGCTCGGACGCTACGTTGACCCGCGTGCCTTTAACGATCTCGTCGTCGCCAACATCAACGGCTCGCCGGTTCGCCTGAGCGACCTCGGACGCGTCGAGGACGGGACGAAAGAGCAACGCTCGCTGGCGCGTCTGAACGGCACGCCGACCGTCACGCTGGAGATACGCAGGCAGTCCGGCGCGAACACCATCGCCGTCATCGAGAGCGTCAAGGCGGAACTCGCACGCGTCGAGCCGCAGATGCCTTCGGACGTGAAGCTCGAAGTCATCCGCGACCAGTCGCGCTACATCGAGGCGGCGCTCCACGAGATACAGTTGCACCTCGTCCTCGGCAGCATCCTCGCGTGCCTCGTCGTGTTGCTTTTCATGCGCTCCTGGCGTTCGACGATCATCGCCGGTATCGCCATCCCGGCCTCCGTCATCTCCACCTTCGCGATGATGCGCGCTCTCAACTTCACCCTCAACAGCGTGACGATGCTGGCGCTCGTGCTGATGGTCGGCGTCGTGATTGACGACGCGATTGTCGTGCTCGAAAACATTTTCCGCTTCGTCGAGGAAAAGAAAATGGGCGCGATGCAGGCCGCGCGCGAGGCGACCGCAGACATCGGCCTCGCCGTGCTCGCGACGACCTTCTCGCTCGTCGTCATCTTCCTGCCCGTCTCCTTCATGTCCTCAATTTCCGGGCGCTTCCTCTACCAGTTCGGCATTACGGCGGCGGTCGCGATCCTCGTCTCGCTGCTCGTCTCTTTCACGCTGACGCCGATGATGAGCGCGCGGCTGCTGCGCGCCGACGACGCGGCCAAAGGCGGCAGTCACGGCGCGCACGAAGACGACGAGCATGAAAACAAGGCTGCTTCGCGCAGGGGTTTTTACGCGCTGCTCGACCGCTCTTATGCGTGGATGCTCGGACTTTGCATGCGCCATCGCCTCGTCGTCACGGTGCTGGCGATTGGCGTGATTGCTTCGAGCATGCCGCTGTACAGCGTTGTCAGGCAGGAGTACATCCCTTCCAACGTGGACGAGGCGGAGTTCGAGGTCGGCGTCAACGCGCCGGAGGGGACAAGCCTCTCTGTGATGAAAGAGGCGATGCTCGCTGTCGAAGACGAACTGCGGCAAACGCCGGGCGTGCGACTCGTGCTGGCCTCTGCGGGCGGCTCTTTCCTCGGCGGCGTCAATCAAGGTTCGGCCTACGTCCGCATCGCGCCGCACGAGGAGCGGACGCTCTCCATCACTCGACTGTGGCGGAGCCTGCTGGCCGGCAAGCCGCTCGATGCCTTCCACCGCAACTACACGCAGCGCGACGTGATGCAGGAAGTGCGCCAGCGCATGAAGAAGTTCGCGCCGCTGCGCGTCAGCGTCCGCAACGCGCCGTCGTTCAACATCGGCGGCGGCAACAACGACATAGACTTCGTGCTGCGCGGCCCCGACCTGCTCTCGCTCTACAAGTACGCCGAAGAATTGCGCCAGCGTTCGCAGACGCTCGGCGGCATCGTGGATGCAGACACGACCCTCAAGCTCGACAAGCCGGAACTGCGCGTCGAGATTGACCGCAAGCGCGCCGCAGACCTCGGCGTGGATACCTCCGACATCGCCACCTCTCTGCGACTGATGGTCGGCGGCGACCAGAAGGTGACGCGCTTTCGCGACGATTCGGTCAACGAAGACTACGACGTGCAGTTGCGCCTGACGGATCGCGACCGACGCGACGCGGGCGGCATCTCGCGTCTATACGTGCCCTCTTCGCGCAACGGCCTCGTCAGTCTGAGCAACCTCGTCAAGATCAGGGAAGACATCAGCCCCTCGCGCATTGACCGTCTCGACCGCCAGCGGCAGGTCTCTCTGCGCGCCAACGTCGCGCCGGGCTACGCCCTCGCCGACCGCATCGAAGCCCTGCGCGGCGCGGTCAGGGAGATGAACCTGCCCGCCACCTACACGACGACCATTTCGGGGCGCGGGCGCGAGCTGGAAAAAACTTTTACCGAATTCATCTGGGCGTTCCTCCTCTCGATTGCCTTCATGTACATGATTCTCGCGTCGCAGTTCGAGAGCACGATTCACCCCGTCACGATCCTGCTCAGCCTGCCGCTCGCCGTGCCTTTCGCGCTCTTCTCGCTGTGGGCGACGAACGACACTCTGAATCTCTACTCTGCGCTCGGCATACTGGTGCTGTTCGGTGTGGTCAAGAAGAATTCGATTTTGCAGATTGACCACATGAACAAGCTTCGCGCTTCCGGCCTTGAGCGCAAAGAGGCGATCATGCGCGGCAATCGCGACCGCCTGCGCCCGATTTTGATGACAACGCTGGCTCTCGTTGCAGGCATGCTGCCGCTCGCGCTCGGCACGGGGCCGGGTTCCGAAGAGCGACGCTCCATCGCCGTCGTCGTCATCGGCGGCCAGACGCTCTCGCTCCTGCTGACGCTCCTCGTCACCCCGGTCGCCTACTCCATCTTCGACGACCTCGGCGCGACCTCGCGCTGGCGCTCCTACGCCGCGCGCACAACGTCTCTGCCTCGCCGCGCCGCCGCCATCTTCCGCCGCACGCGCGTCAGTCGTCGGCGCAACGAAGAGGAATCGGAAGAAGAACTCGCCGAATTGGAGACCCTTGAGGTCGAGCGCGACGCCGAGCCTGACCGTGAGCACGCGGGGGTCGGCGCGGGCGGCGGCGACTGAGTCCGCGTTTCGCGCAAATCAAGCCGTGAGTTACAATCACCCGCGCCGCCGGACGCTGCACGCCTTTTTTTCGAGCCACAGGATCGGCACTGCGAGCGAGCGGGCGTAGACTCGCCGGCAACCTTTAGATAATTCAGGAGCGCCCCGAAATGAACAAGGGTATGGTCGGGCGGCCAGTGCCGCGCAAAGAGGGACGCGACGAGGTGACGGGACGCGCCCGTTATATTGACGACCTGCGCCTGCCCGGCATGCTCTACGGCGTGACCGTTCGCAGCCCTTCGCCGCGCGGGCACGTCCGCGAAATCATTTTCGACGAGAATATCCCGTGGCACGAGTTCACCATCGTCACGGCGAAAGACATCCCCGGTACGAACAGCGTCGCTCTCATCCTTCTCGATCAGCCATACCTCGCCGGCGAAATCGTCAACCACCCGGAAGAGCCGGTTCTTTTGCTCGCGCACGAAGACAAGTACCTGCTTGAAGAAGCGCGCCGCTCCGTGCGCGTCGTGATCGAGCCGTTGCCGCCCGTCTTCAACATCGAAGATTCGCTCGGCAAAAAAGAGATCA
>JAIVJG010000116.1 GCA_020200155.1 Acidobacteriota bacterium
GGCGTGGGCAGCGTCGTCTCGCCCAGAACTTCGACACCGCCGACGCGCGCGAGTTCGGCGCGCAACGTCGCGGCGTTGCCGACCGCGACGCTCGCCACAGGCGTATTCAGGAAGAGTCGTGCGGCGACACGCTGCACTTCCGGGGGCGTCAGAGAGTTGATGGCGCGCAATAGTTCCGCGCCGCCCGTCGAGTCGCTTTTGTAAGTCTGTTCGTCGAGCCAAACGTCTGAGAACGACTCGCCGCTCTTCATCCTGTCGTTAATCGCCGTGATGGTGGCGCGCCTGGCGATGTCCAGTTCGTCGGCGCTGGGCGCAGCGTTGGCGAGTGCGCGCAGGACTCCCCGCGCGGATTCCAGAGCCTGCGCCGCCGCGACAGGGGAAGGCGCGGAGACGCCCATGCGGAAGACGCCGCCCTGCGCGTGCGCTTCGTGGACGACGGAGACGGCCTTACCTTTCAGTTCAGGCGAAGACTTCATCCAACGCTCGCGCGCGAGCGCGACGAGGACTTGCGCGGCGGCGAAGTCTCGATCCGCGCGGGCCAGTCCGCGCACGGCCAGACGCACCTCCGCGTCCGGCATCGCCGGAAAATCAATGAGCAGCGTGCGCGCGTCGGGCGCATCGGGCTGGCGGAAGGTGGCCGGCACGGTGCGGTCGCTCTTGCGCCAGGAGCCGAGGAATTGGCGGAAGACGCGCAGAGCGCGCTGGGCTTCGATTCCGCCGATGACGATGAGCGTAGTGTTGTTCGGATTCAGGAAGCGTTCGCGCGCCAGCAGCAAGTCCGCGCGTTCGACGCGTGCCAGCGTCTCTGGCGAGCCGCCGACGAGGCGACCGTAAGGATGCGTGCCGAAGAGTCGCCGCGCGACTGCGCGGTCAGCGATCATGTCAGGGGCGACGTTGACTTCACGCACGGTCTTGATTCTCGCCGCGCGCAGTTGCTCTACGATGTCGGGCGTGAGTTGCGTGTTGACGACGGCATTGCGTAGAAGCTCGGCGAGGCGCTCGAAGTCCGTCGCCTTGCCTTCGAGCGTGACGTTGATGGCGTCGTAGTTGGTCGAGACTTCCAGCCTCCCGCCCAACTCGTCCTTCACGTACTCGCGCGTCTCGGCATTGAATAAAGCATCGGTGAGCAGTGAAATCAAGCCCTCTTTGCCCGATAAATCGAAGGCCGAGCCGCTGTGGATGCGGAGCCTGAGGACGACGTTCGGGTCGCCCTGGCGATTGACGATGAGCAGCTTGAGGCCGTTCAGCAGTTGCTCGCGGCGGGGTTCAGTCAAGCCCTGTCCGGCGGCTGTGAACAAAGGGAGGAGCACAAGCATGGCGGCCAGCATCATCGCCGGCAGGCGTGTGCTTGAACATTTCTGTGGCTTTTTCATCGTGTCGAAAGGCTCTTCGAGTGGCCGCCGGGGGCGTCCCCATGCGTTAAAATTGGGGAGCAAAGTTCCCGGCCAGTTTAGATGCCGTCCGGCAGCCAGTCAACTGCCTGAGTTTGGTGCAAACTGTTTCACAAGCCGGCGCACCGTTTGAGATTTTCGCGCATCCAAACACCGTTTCGAGGTGGTTTTGCGCGCCTCCTGTCCTCGCAGGGTACGCAAGTCGTCGAGACGTTTGATATAATTCGCCCCGGCGTTCACGGAAGAGAGGCCGGACGAGACAGTCTCCGACGCTCCGAAGAGTTCTGAGAGCCAACTTCGCTAGCCGGCAACAACGAGGTAGTGACTAAGATGAAACAGTGCCCAACGTGTCAGGAAGATTTCGCAGATAAGTTTGGATTTTGTCCGGTGGACGGAACGCCGCTCAACGGCTTCGTCGCCCCTGCGGCGGTCGCCACCAATCTCGCGGATGAATCCGCGACCTTCAGCGCCACGCCCCCGCGCAACGAGGAATCTTCAAACGGCCACGCATACGGCGACGGCTTTGCCATGGGTGACGGCGACGCCGCCGCCATCGCTTCCGACCCTTTCGCCGCGCGCGGCGAATTCCGCCTGACGATTCTGGAAGAGACGGGACTCGTCCGTCGCCTGACTACAGAGCTTAGGGCCGTGGCCCACGAGTCGGAGCTGACCTGGCCGGAGTTCAAGCGCGACCCCGCCGGATTCACGAAGCGCATGGCTGCCGGATACGGCCTCCTCGTCAAAAAGTTTTTCGCGCAGGAATATGCGCTCCCGGCCCTGCTCGCTCCGCTCTGCGTGCTTTTGCTGGTCACGTCTGCGTATTTCACACTCGCGTTCGTTGATAAGTGTCGCATCTACGCCCTCTTCGGTCGCCAGTGCGATGTCGTCGCGCGCAACGAGAACGAAGACCTCGAACTGATCGGCATGGTGCCCGACACGGAAATTCCCAAGGAGCAGCCGACGCCCGACAAGGGCACGGCGGGCATGGCGAAGGGCAAGGGCGGCGGCTCGAAGCCGGAGCAGGATAAAGCGCACGGCGGCGGCGGAGGCGGACGACAGGAACAACTCCCAGCCTCGTTCGGCAAACTGCCCCCTGCCTCCATGACCCCGCAGATTCTTTCGCCGAACCCGCATCCGCCGGCCATCAAGAATCCTTCTCTGCCGACGATGCCCACCATCCAGGCCGACCCGGCTTTATTCCCGCCCGACACGAGGCCTCTGCCCTACGGCGATCCGAAGTCGAAGTCTACAGAGCTATCGTCCGGGCCGGGTAAGGGGACTGGCATCGGCGACGGCACGGGTTCGGGCGTCGGCCCCGGCGAGGGCAAGGGCTACGGGCCGGGCCGTGGTGAAAACACGGGCGGCGGTGACGCGCACTACGGCGGCGGCGGCCCCGGCGGCGGCGGCGGCGGCGCACCCGAAGACTACAACCGCACGTTCAAGCAGAACGAGGTGACTTCAAAAGCCGTCATCATCGCGAAGCCCGACCCCGGTTTCACGGAAGAGGCGCGCAAGAACAACGTCACGGGTTTGGTCAGGCTGAGGGCCATCCTGACTGCCTCCGGCTCGGTCTCAGGCGTCAGCGTCATCAAGGGTCTGCCGGACGGATTGACGGAGCGTGCAATATCGGCGGCCAAGGGCATCAGGTTCCGCCCGGCGCAGAAGGACGGTCGTGCCGTCTCGCAGTACATCACGCTCGAATACAACTTCAACATCTACTAAGGCGCGACGTGCCGGAGCGCGTCGGGTTTCCTGACCGCCCCGCTTAAGCATCGGCGGCTTAACTCAAGAAAAAATTGCCGTGGAGGGTTCTGACATTAGCTCTCCACGGCATTTTTCATGTATATA
>JAIVJG010000042.1 GCA_020200155.1 Acidobacteriota bacterium
TTCCAGGAGTTCTTCGTCGTCCACGGCATCCACCTTGTTCATAAACACGACCATCGCGGGCACTCCCACCTGCCGGGCCAACAGAATGTGCTCACGCGTCTGCGGCATCGGCCCGTCGGTCGCGGCGACGACCAGAATCGCCCCGTCCATCTGGGCTGCGCCCGTAATCATGTTCTTGACGTAGTCGGCGTGGCCGGGGCAGTCAACGTGGGCGTAGTGGCGGTTGGCCGTCTCGTACTCGACGTGCGCGGTCGCAATCGTGATCCCGCGCGCTTTCTCTTCCGGCGCGTTGTCAATGGAGTCGAAGGCACGCACGGTGATCTTCGGGTTGTGCTTGGCTAAGACTTTCGTGATCGCCGCCGTTAAAGTCGTCTTGCCGTGATCAACGTGCCCGATGGTCCCGATGTTGACGTGCGGCTTTGATCGGTCAAATTTTTCTTTCGACATAACTTAAGATCGCCTCATTGAATTAAAGTGTATGGATTAAAGTCTCTCGTTAGGCAAAGCCCGCGATGAGATTTGAACTCATGACCTCCTCCTTACCAAGGAGGCGCTCTACCCCTGAGCTACGCGGGCACTTTTCGCGGCCACCAGTCACTCCGAACAGATGTTTGGAGCGGGAGACGAGGCTCGAACTCGCGACCCTCAGCTTGGAAGGCTGATGCTCTACCAACTGAGCTACTCCCGCAGGAACTAAGGACGGAGGGATGAGGGATGAGGGATGAAATGTTTGCTTCATTCATCCCTCATCCCTCCGCCCTCATCCCTTTAATCCGTGGTGCAGGGGGTAGGATTCGAACCTACGTAGGGTGTTAACCCGCCGGGTTTACAGCCCGGTGCCATTAACCGCTCGACCACCCCTGCTCTAATTTTTCAAAGCCGGAAGTCTTCAGGAGTGAAGCCGGCGAAGGGACTCGAACCCCCGACCCTCTGATTACAAATCAGATGCTCTACCAACTGAGCTACGCCGGCCCGCTAGGTGAACTCCAAGCGTCTTCCGACAAAACGTGAATACTAGCAACACCTTCGCGAAAAGGCAAGCCGCTGACAAGACGCGTGGCGGACGCGTCGCACGAGGTCTAAGAGAACAATTTTGTTGACGCTCCGGCTCCTCAAACAGTAGGATAAGATGTGCCCGCGAAAGGGCGGCGTCAACGATCCAACGCCGCCGCCAGCGCCTCCGTCTCGCCCCGCTTAATTGAATCCACCGGACACTCAGGCCCGGCCCGAAAACCGACCCGCAAAACCATCAGACGCCTTAAATCCGACTTCTAAGGAGACTTCCTGTGCACATCCGCAATAACGTTTCCGCATGCAAGTGGCTTGCGATTTTCATTCTATTTTGCGCCGTTGCCACGACCACGACCAGCGCCCAGACGAGGAAAATAACGGGCGAAACGCAAAAAACGCCGCAATCCCCCACGCTGATTCCGCCGGTGGAGAAAGCGCCCGCTCCCGTCGCGCATGAAAGCGAAGTGGCATGCGGCGGTTTTATCACGCAAGCGCCGCCCTCCACGCAGTTTGAGATCGTCGGCTCGGAAGAAGAGCAGGAGCAGCGCCTCTATAGCGAAGGCGACTACGTGTTCATCAACGCCGGAGCGTCGGAGGGGATGAAGGTCGGGCAGGAATTCTCTGCGGTGCGCCCGCGCGGGCGGTTCAAGTCCACGTTCAGCAAAAAGAAGGGGTCGCTCGGCATCTACACGCAGGAACTGGGATGGCTCCGCGTCGTGCGCGTCAGGAATCACGTCTCGGTCGCGTTCGTAGTCCATTCCTGCGATAACCTCCTGAACGGCGACCTGCTGCGCGCCGTTCAGCAACGCTTGACACCCGCGAGCAGGCAGGACGCGGTGTTAGACCGTTTCGCCGAACCGACGGGCAAGCAGACGGGTCGCATCGTGCTGGCACGCGACGGGCGCGAAGCGCTCACGCGCGACGACGTGGTGTTCATAGACCTCGGCGCGGAAGACAACGTCAAGCCCGGCGACTATCTGACCGTCTTCCGCCCGGCGGGCAAAGGCATCATCGTGGAATACGGCGCTGAGATAACGGCGAATGCACGGCGCGGCTACGAGAGCAACCATTTCCACGGCGGCAAACTTTCCAATCAGGCGCAACGCCTCAAAGACCCCGGCGCGGGCATGTTGCACAGCGAGACGGTGACGACGCCGGGTATCAGAAAGCGTCGCCCGCCCGTGCCGCGCAAGATCGTCGGCGAGATCGTCGTCCTCCACGTCGAAGGGCGCACGGCCACGGCAGTCCTGACGCGCGTCGCGCAGGAAGTTCATCCCGGCGACTTCGTTGAGCTTCAATAGCCATCGGTGACAAAAGATTCAAGGCGACGACGTGCGAATTGTTCACACGTCGTCGCCTTTTATCATTTGCGGCGAGAGTTTAGCCTGCCGCCGCGTCGAGTCTTAACCGACCGAAACTTTTTTTCTCGCCTCTTCCCGTTGCAGCGCGTGATTCGCAAGCGGCGTCGGCTGTGCAGGCGTGCCCTCCGCTTCCCCTCCATCTTTATCCGACAAGATGCGGCGAATGACCGATTGATAAAACGCCCTGAAGTACTCGTACATGGATAGGCACGCCGAGAGCACGACGACCCACAGCATCGCGCGGCCCGCCGTATAGAGGAGCACCTGCCAGTCTTTTCCCGTCGGGCCGGCGCTGCTCACGAGGCGCGTCAAGGCGTCGCGGAGTTCCGGCACAGTCCAGAATTGTATCGCCGGGAAAGGCTGCGGAAAGTTGGCGACCGGCGGCACGCCCTTCGTGCTCGACGCAATCAGCAGCGCTACGGTCACGACCTGCGCGGCCATCTTGAACTTTCCCATCCGCGAAGCCGAGATGATGACTCCGTCCGCCGCCGCTACCGAACGCAAACCGGAGACGGCGAACTCGCGTCCCACGATAATCACGACCGCCCACGCCGGAGCCAGACGATTTTCCACGAGCGAGATGAGCGCGGCTGAGATAAGCAGCTTATCCGCTATCGGGTCGAGCAGGACGCCGAGCCGCGAGACTTGGTTGCGGCTGCGCGCGAGATGTCCGTCCAGATAATCTGTGAAGGCGGCGGCGAGAAAGAGCGCGACGCCGAGGATGTGGCGCTGGACGCCGAACCAGTCTTCTGAAAACGGCGTCAGCAGGACGACGACGAGCAGCGGCACGATGAAGATGCGCGACAACGTCAGTGCGTTCGGAAGATTCACACGCGGCCTCCAATCTTCGTTGAAATAGGTATCAGACTTTAAGATTACGGCTGTTATCCGCCCAATTTACGCATCATGTGAACCTTGTTGCCTGAAGCAAAAACTGTAAAGGTTTCGGTTATGGCTGGAACATTTCTACCAGTAACCTTTACCGTTAGATCATATTTATCGAAAGGTATTAAGGTTTGTACAGGCCAATCACCCTTTATATCATCCAAAATAACTATTTTATCGGCACGATAATCATTTGTGAAATGCCCAACAACTGATATGTAGCTATCCGCACCAGGATTAAGACTGCGCGGACATACTAAAGGAAGAGGAAGTGCTGGTAACCCTTGTGGAATAGGATTAATTTCAGCTATGGACGCCTGCAAGTTTTCAATCGTCTGGAAGCCGCTGTTGTGAATAGAAAGACGATATATCTCACCACCATAGCTTTTGAAATGAAATGAATCATCACTATGTTTGAACTCTAAGATCAAAGTAGGTTTTATAGAGTTTTTCAATGCGTCCCTTTCATGTCTTACTTTATGAAAGGCTACAAACTGAATAACGATTAGTAGTAATAAAATAATGCCAACCCATATTGACCACGGCACACTATAGTGCGTTCCGCTTATCAACCACGCCATGCCGCTGACGGTGCTAAACACAATGACGTTGATAAGATTGAAAACGGCGGGAATGTATTCTCTTAGCGAGTGCCCAATTTCCTTCTGCATGCCGCAATTAACCAGCCTTTAAGTCTGTTTAAGTCCGCCTTGCTTGCCCGCCCTGCACGAGTCGTTTACAATCATCGTTTCCGCAATGCGCGAGATTGTTCACTGTAGTGCGCGTGGAAGGTTTTCGGCAATGGCAATTGACCGCATCACGGTGCGCGGCGCGCGCCAGCACAACCTGAAAAACATCAGCGTGGAGATTCCGCGCGACCGTCTGACGGTCATCACCGGCCTGTCTGGTTCGGGCAAATCGGAACGTCCTTGGCCTGCCGGAAGGCGAGCGCGTGATGGTGCTCGCGCCGGTCGTGCGCGGGCGAAAAGGCGAGTTCAAGAAGGAACTTGAGAAGCTCGCGAAGGACGGTTTCCTGCGCGCGAGGGTTGACGGCGAACTGCTTTCGCTTGATGAAGAAATCAAGCTCGACAAGCGACGCAATCACACCATCGAGGCGGTCGTTGATCGCCTGCTTATCAAGCCCGGCATCAACGAGCGGCTGACGGAATCCGTCCGCACAGCCTTGAAATTGACGGGCGGCGCGGTGCTCATCGCGGTCGTGGACGGCGAGGAAAAACTCTATTCGGAGCGCATGGCCTGCGTGAACTGCGGCATCAACATCCCGCCGCTGGAGCCGCGCTCGTTTTCTTTCAACTCGGTCTACGGCGCGTGCAAGCGTTGCCACGGCCTCGGCACGGTGCTCGAAGTTGATCCGGCAAAAATCATCCCGGAAGCGACCGAGCGCGCCGACAAGCTGCCCTTTTTCGGCACGGCGGACAAGCAAGGCTCGGCCTACTTGAAGAGCGCTCTCGCCGCCGTCATCGAACACTTCAACGCCTCGCCGCAAGCGCCTTTCGTCGAACTCCCCAAGCAGGTGCGCGACGCTTTCTTCCACGGCGTCGAAGGCCAGCTCACTTTTCGGCAGGGCTTGTACAAATATCAAAGCGACTGGAAGGGCGCGGTGCGCTGGCTGACCGACCGGATGAACAACGCGCCTTCAGAGAAGGTGCGCGAGGCGCTCGAAGAACTCGTCTCGCCGGTCGAGTGCCCGGAGTGCGAAGGCCGGCGCTTGCAGCCCGAATCGCTCGCCGTGCGCGTCGGCGGCTTAGGCATTGCGGACTACACTTCGCTCCCCATCGAAGACTCGGTCGTCCGTTTCGAGCAACTCAAACTCAACGAGCGCGAAGACAAAATCGCCGGACTCGTCCTGCGCGAAATTCGTAACCGGATGCGTTTCTTAGACACCGTCGGCCTCGGCTACATCACGCTCGACCGCGCCTCCGCCACGCTCTCCGGCGGCGAAGGCCAGCGCATACGCCTCGCCACGCAAATCGGCTCGCAACTGCGCGGTGTGCTCTACGTCTTGGATGAACCGTCCATCGGCCTTCATCCGCGCGACAACCAGCGTCTGCTTGAAACGCTCGGCGCGCTGCGCGACCTGGGCAACACCGTCCTCGTCGTCGAACACGACGAGGAGACGATTCGACGCGCCGACTACGTCGTTGACATAGGGCCGGCGGCTGGCGTGCACGGCGGCGAGATCGTCGCGGCGGGCACGCCTGAAGAAGTTGCCGGGAACCCGAACTCGGTGACGGGTCTTTACATGAGCGGCCTGCGCTCTATCGCTTTGCCCGAATCGCGCCGACAACCAAACGGCGCAGCCGTCACCATTCGTGGCGCGCGTCACAACAACCTCAAAGAGATTGACGTGACGTTCCCGCTCGGACTGCTGACGGTCGTGACGGGCGTTTCAGGCTCCGGCAAGTCAACGCTCGTCGAAGACATTCTTTATCGCGCGCTGGCGCGTCATCTCAACGGCTCGCTCGAAGAGCCGGGCGAGTTCGGCTCCATCGAAGGGATGGAGAACGTAGACAAGATTATCGAGATTGACCAGACGCCCATCGGGCGCACACCGCGCTCGAACCCTGCGACCTACACCGGACTCTTCACGCCCATCCGCGAACTCTACGCGATGCTCCCCGAATCGCGCGAGCGCGGCTACAAGCCCGGACGCTTCTCCTTCAACGTCAAGGGCGGTCGCTGCGAGGCGTGCGAGGGCGATGGGCTGAAGCGCATCGAGATGAACTTCCTGCCGGACGTGTACGTCCTCTGCGACGTGTGCCGCGGGGCGCGTTACAATCGCGAAACTCTCTCGGTTAAGTACAAAGGAAAATCCATCGCCGAACTGCTCGACACGACGGTCGAGGAAGCTCTGCCCGTTCTCGAAAACATCCCGCAGATTAAGCAGAAGCTTCAGACGCTTTTGGATGTCGGCCTCGGCTACATCAAGCTCGGCCAGTCTTCGACGACGCTCTCCGGTGGCGAGGCGCAACGCATCAAGCTCGCCAAGGAGTTATCGAAGCGCGCGACGGGGCGCACCATCTACATCCTCGACGAGCCGACGACCGGCCTCCACTTCGCCGACGTGCACAAGCTGCTCGACGTGCTGCAACGACTCGTCTCTCTGGGCAACACCGTCATCGTCATCGAACACAATCTCGATGTCATCAAGAGCGCCGACTACTGTATTGACCTCGGCCCCGAAGGCGGCTCCGGCGGCGGTCGCGTCGTCGCCACGGGGACGCCCGAAGAAGTCGCGCGCGTCCGCCGCTCGCACACCGGCCACGCGCTGCGCCCGCTGCTTAACGGCCACGCCGTCAACAACGGCCAACCCAAGCCGGGCGTCAAAGAGTCCGCCGGCAAGGCGACGAATGGCCGCGTTCGTCCGCGTAAAAGCGCCTGAACAATCGCCGGGGAAGAACTTCCGCGCAGCGTGCTATACTCCCGCGACATAAATTGACCGACGTGCGCGATGCTCCGTCGGAACAGTGCGGCGAAGCCTTCGGACATCACGCGCGAGGAGAGAAAAAGAGATGGACGACCATACGTTCCCGTGGATTAACACGCCCGACGAAGTGGCGGAGAAGGTCAACGGACTGATCGAAGAGTGGCAGGACGAGGTCGCCAACGTACCGAACGAGTCGGAGCAGCGACTCTCGGCCCAGAGGCTCCTCAGACGCATCGTGCACGAGACGTTCATGGCGCACTTCGCCTCCACCGAGGAGGACTTCGAGCGTTGCTGGCCGCGCCTGCGCGACGATATTCTGTGCGAACATGCCGCGCAGATTTTCAACGAAATCTTCGGCATCGGAGAGTACGAGGATTGGGACGACTACGAAGATGGTTTCGTTGATGACGAATTCGACGACGAGCTTGAGGACGACGGCGACCGCTGAACGCGCCGACGCTGCCGCCCCCGTCTCTTTCAAGCGTCGCCGCACGGACACGCGGCGACTGCCTTTCGCGCATTTCCGCACGCTCCTGCTTCCATGATCGAACGCATCTCAGCAATCGTCGCCGACAGTCTCGAAGTGAAGCGCCGCTACTTCGCAGCGCACGCAGCGGAGATTGCCCGCGCGGCTGAAACGCTGGCCGAAGTTTTTCGCAGGGGCGGCAAGCTCCTGATTTGCGGCAACGGCGGCTCGGCGGCGGACGCGCAACACATCGCAGGCGAGTTCATCAACCAGTTCCTCTGCCGCGAACGCGGGGCGCTCCCCGCCCTCGCTCTCTCGACCGATGGCGGCGTGCTGACCTGCATCGCCAACGATACAGGCTTCGAGCGAGTCTTCGCCCGGCAGGTCGAAGCTCTGGGCGTGGAGGGCGACGTGCTGCTGGCGATTACGACCTCCGGCAACTCGCCCAACATCGTCGCCGCAGCCCGGCAGGCACGTTTGAGAGAGATGCGCGTCATCGGCCTGCTGGGGCGCGACGGCGGACGCGTCCGCGAGTTCTGCGACTTCGCGCTCGTCGTCGAGAGCGACGACACGCAGCGCATACAGGAGACGCACAACCTGATCGGGCACATCCTCTGCGACCTTGTCGAACTGTCGCTCTACCCCGACCAGAGAAATAGTTGAAGGAGCGCCGTCCTCCCGTGTCCATCTACGACGAACAAGGCATTCGCCCGCTCGGTCTTGAGAACGTTAACACCTACCCGCTCGCAGAGCGTCCGAGCAAAGTCAGCGTCGAAGATTTCGCACGGCCCCTGGATGCGGATTCCACGCTCCGCGATTTTCTTCACGCGCTCCCGAACATTCTGGCCGTCCGGTCTCTGCGCGCCGTCGCCGCGCAGATGCGACGCGCGCGGTCTCTCGACAAGCCGATCATCTGGGGCATCGGCGGCCACGTCGTCAAGACGGGACTCGCGCCGCTCATCATCAACCTCCTGGAGCGCGGCTACGTCTCTGCCATCGCCGCCAACGGCTCCGTGCTCGTGCACGACGCGGAGATCGCGCTCGTCGGCTCTACTTCCGAAGACGTGGACGCGACGCTCGGCGCGGGCGCGTTCGGAGCGGCGGACGACACAGGCAAGCTTCTGTGTGCGGCGGCGCGTGAGGGCGCGCGTGAAGACCTCGGACTCGGCGAGGCGCTCGGACGGGCGTTATTAAAAAGCAATCCGAAGTACGCCGAACTCTCTCTGCTCTGCGCCGCCTACACGTCGCGCGTTCCCTTCACCGCGCACGTCGCCATCGGCACGGACATCGCGCACTTTCACCCGCAGGCCGACGGCGCATCTTTAGGCGCGACGACGCACACGGATTTTCGCCTGCTCTCCGAGATGGTCAGGCGTCTGAACGGCGGCGGCGTCTATCTCAACATCGGCTCGGCGGTGATTCTGCCGGAAGTCTTCCTCAAGTGCGTGACGCTCGTTCGCAACCTCGGCCATGCGCTCGAAGATTTCACGACCGCCAACTTCGACTTCATCCAATCCTATCGCCCGCTCACCAACGTCGTCCGACGCCCCACGAGCGGCGGCGCGGGTCGCGGCTACTCCATCACAGGCCATCACGAGTTGACCATCCCCCTGCTCGCCGCCGAACTTCTGTGCGGCGGCGACGACGGGGAAGCCGCGTCCTGAATTAAGAGGTTGAGCCGTGCGGAAGGCGTCTGCCGGTTCTGCATATCCTCGCCCGGTAGGTTATAATTCGCCCTCTTCCAAAAGACACACGATAGAAACGCGCAGCATGACAAGGCTG
The DNA here is from genome assembly GCA_020200155.1 of Acidobacteriota bacterium. Classification (GTDB taxonomy): domain Bacteria; phylum Acidobacteriota; class Blastocatellia; order Pyrinomonadales; family Pyrinomonadaceae; genus JAIVJG01. The sequence goes on from JAIVJG010000042.1 coordinate 8,954, forward strand.
TGAGATGAAAACTTCAGGGGGAATCAGACATCAAATGGATAAAGCCAAGTTGGAACACTTTCGCGGGATGTTATTGGAGCAACTACGACAGCGCACGGAAAATGTGCGAAGCAGCCAGGCCGACGCGCTTGAGATGTTCGCAGACGACGGGGTGAAAGACGCCGCCGATATGTCTTTGCAGGACGTGAATCAGGAACTCGGATTGCGCCTCGGCGAGCGCGAATCGCAGGCCGTCGCGGATATTGATCAGGCGTTGCTCAGAATTGAAGAAGGGTCTTACGGAACCTGCGCGCGTTGCGCCAAACCGATCCCGGAGCGCCGCCTCGAAGCCGTGCCCACCGCGCGCTACGACGCCGAATGCCAGTCACTCCTGGAAGCCAAAACAGGCGAGGACGAACACGCAACTCTGTAAAGCGGAAGGGCGAAAGGCGAAGCCTTGACCTCACTTTCGCCCTTCGCCCTTGAGCCTCTCCCTATTAAGCTTTCGGGTGCGACTTGTCGTAGACCTCGATCAATTTTTCCATCGAAACGTGTGTGTAGATTTGCGTCGTCGAGAGGCGGGCGTGGCCGAGGAGTTCCTGTATGTCTCGGAGGTCTGCGCCGCTGTCGAGCAGGTGTGTGGCGAAGGAGTGGCGCAGTGCGTGCGGGCTGATGTTGTGGATGCCTGCACACTGCACGATGTACTTGTCCACCATGCGCCCGACGGAGCGCGTGGTGATGCGCGTGCCCTGGTAATTTAAAAAGAGCGCCTCGCTCTCGCGCTCGGCAATCGGCGCGTGCTGAAGGAAGGCGCTACGCACCTGTAGATAATTCAGGAGCGAGTGGAGCGCCGGGTCGCCGAAGGGGACGATGCGCTCCTTGCGGCGTTTGCCCTGCACTCTCACCATCTTGTTGCGGAAATCCACGTCGCGTATGTTGAGCTTCGTCAGTTCGGAGACGCGCACGCCCGTTGCGTAGAGAAATTCGAGGATGGCGCGGTCGCGTTTGCCCAGATCGGTTTCAAGGTCGGGCGTTTCGATGAAGCGGATGGCGTCCTCAACCGAGAGATGATTGGGCAGTTTCTTCTCAAGGCGCGGCGTCGAGACGAGCTTGGCCGGGTTCAGTTCGACGACGCCCTCGCGGATGAGAAACTGAAAGAAGGTGCGGAGCGCGGCGAGCTTTCTGGCAATCGAGGTCTTTTTCTTCTGCGCCGTGTGCAGCGACGAGAGCCACTCGCGAATCGTGATGTGGTCAATCTGTCGTATGTCCAGCGCGCGGCGCTCGCCGGTGTGCGGGTCTGCGGGCGCAAGGTGTTCGTGGAATTGCGCCAGATCAATCGCGTAGTTGCGCAGCGTGTGCTCGCTCACGTTGCGCTCGTAGCGCAGGTGTTCGAGAAACTGTGCGAGTAGTTGCTCCATAAAGCAGAAGGCACTAAGCCGGCAGACGGTCGAAATTCAGGCTTGCAAAATCGGCTCAAGGATAAATCAACCGACTGCTTTCTGCCTACTGCTTTCCGCCCTCTTCCCCTTTTGGAGCGTAATAGCCCTTGCGTGTGCGGACGCGCAGGTTCGGGCGTGTGGCGACGCGCAGGACGAAGTTGTGGAAGCGCCCGTCGCGGTGGTCGCCTGCGGGGTAGTAGCTGAGGACGTACTGCTGCGCGAGGTCGGCGGCTATCTGCGTGAAAGCGTTGCCGAGGTCGGCGGCGCTGTGCGGGACGTAGACGGCCCCGCCCGTCTGCGAGGTGAATTCCTCAAGGCGTCTCTGGCCCGCGAGGTCGAGCAGGTTGATGTTTTCGCTGTGGCCGGTCTGGACGGCGTAGACCTGACAGTCGCTGGCGAGGACGCGTGCGAGCGTAGTGTCGAAGTCGAGATCGCTGATCGTGTCCGTGCCGTCGGAGACGACGACGATGACCTTCCTGCCGGTCTGCGACTTGAGGTACTGGGCAGCCTGCGCGATGGCGTCGAGAAGCGCGGTCGCGCCTTCCGGCCTGTCGAAACTTTCGATGGTGCGGACGAGAGCGCGGATGTCGTTCGTCAACGGCATCGAGAGCGTCGGCTCAGTGGAGATGGAGTAGATGGCGGCGCGGTCAACGGGACGCAGGACGCTTTTGAGAAAGCGTATGGCGGCCTGTCGCTCGAAATCTCGCCCGGCCCGCAGGGAAGAACTGTTGTCGTAGAGGAGCGCCAACTGAACGGGCGTCTGCGAGCGAGTCAGGTCGGCGAGCGGTTTCACTTCGCCGTCAACGAGCAACTCAAAATCTTTCAACTGTAAATCGGCGACGGCACGCCCGCGCGCGTCCACGACGGAGGCGGGCACCGGCACGAGGTTCGAGTTGATACGCACCACGTCGTCTTCGCCGACCTCGTCCGCGCCGGGCGTCGCACCATTGGCCGGGGGGCGCGTGGCGCGTGCGTTGGTCTTATCACTCGAAGCGGGCGGCGTGGCGATGGGGCCGGCGAGCGCGGGAGAGGTCGAGGGCGCGGGCGACGCGGCGGGCGTGGGTGAAGGCAAAGATTCTTTAGCCGTGCGCGGGCGCTCGACTCCGCTTTGTGCGGGCGTGGGCGTTCCTTTTTTGCGGCCCGACTGCGCGCGGAGCGGCGTCAATGGCGCGAGCAAAGAGAGCAGGCAAAGCCACGCGCAGAGCCATCTTAAAAGTCTCCCTGACGGGATTGTTTCCTCGCGTCCAGGCGTGCAGGCGCATAGTCGTCTCATCTCGCGGCGGCCTGCGGCGAGTGCTCTTGATTGACGGTCTCTCGTAGCCAGTTGTCCCATTCGATCAATGCCAGCTCGACCTGTCTGTGATGTCGTTCGCGCTTCTTCCTGAAGCGGCGGCGCTCATCTTCGGGGAGCGGTTCGAGCAGCGCGAAGGTAATGTTGACGGGCTGGTACTTTTCCGCATTCGCGCCGGAGACGTAACGCGCGAGCGCGCCAATCGCCGTCTTCGATGGCGCTTGCAGCAGCGACGCCCCTCGCGCCAGCCGCGCGGCGTTGAGTCCGGCGAGCCAGCCCGTCGCCACCGATTCGACATAACCCTCGACGCCGCTGATCTGCCCGGCGAAAAACACTTCGGGGCGCTCGCGCATTTGCAAAGTGGGCGCGAGCACGCGCGGCGCGCAGATGTACGTGTTGCGATGAATCTGCCCGTGCTGCAAGACCTCTGCCTGTTCAAGACCGGGAATCAAACGAAGGATGCGCTCCTGTTCGCCGTAACGTAGATGATTCTGGAAGCCGACGAGGTTGTAGGCGTCGGCCATCAAGTTTTCCTGTCGGAGTTGCACGGCGGCGTAAGGCTCGCGGCCCGTGCGCGGGTCAACGAGGCCGACGGGCTTCATAGGGCCGTAGCGCAGAGTGTCGCGACCGCGCCGCGCCAGTTCCTCAACCGGCAGGCAGGCCTCAAACCAGCGAGTCTCCTCGAAACGATGAAGCGGGACGCTTTTTGCTTCAACGAGCGCGTCGTAAAACGTGGCGTACTGCTCCTCGTCCATCGGGCAGTTGAGATAATCGTCGCCGCCCTTGCCGTAGCGCGCGGCGCGGAAAGCGATCTCGCAGTTAATCGAATCGGCGGCGACGATGGGCGCAATCGCGTCATAAAAATAAAGCTGGTCGCCGCCCGTCAGGCGCATGATCTCTGCGGCAAGGTCGTCGGAGCAGAGCGGCCCGGCGGCGATGATCGTGATCGCGTCCTCCGGCACACGCGTCAACTCTTCGCGGACGAGCGAGATGTTCGGATGCGCGTTGATGCGTTCGGTGACGAGTTGTGCGAAGCGATGGCGGTCAACGGCGAGCGCCGCGCCGGCAGGCACGCGCGTCTCGGTCGCCGCCTCCATAACGAGTGAGCCGGCGCGGCGCAGTTCCTCTTTCAGCAGGTAGGGCGCGGTTCCCTGCTCGTCCGATTTCAGGGAGTTTGAGCAGACGATTTCCGCGAGCCTGTCCGTGCGGTGCGCGGGCGTCTGGCGGACGGGCCGCATCTCGTAGAGACGCACACGCGCGCCCGCACACGCCGCCTGCCATGCGGCCTCCACCCCTGCGAATCCGCCGCCGACCACTACAACGTCTTTCATTGTCTTCAATCCTATGGAAAGGCGGAGCGTCTAGCAAGCCGTGAGTCTCGCGCGGCTTGCGCGACTGGCGCGACTGGTGCGGCTTGCGCGCAGGTTTGAATCACAAATCGTCCGGCTTGTCTTTCGGCGGGTCGAGCGTGGCGTCGTCGGTCTTCGTGCTGAAGCGTTTGAAGTCGCTGATCTCTTTCGTCACGTCCACGCCGAGGCCGTTGAAGACGGCGCGGTCGCCGGTCGTTTTGATACGCAAGAAGCTTTCAAGCCACATGCCGTCCGGCAGGCGCGTCTCTTCGTAGACGACGGCGGGGTTCGCGGGAGAGGCGGACGGGGCGCGTCGCTGCTGTCCATTCTCTGAAACCTGCGCGGGGTCGGGCCATGCTTCGAGACGAAGCAGAGCCTTGTCTGCAAGGTCTATCCAGACGCGACCGGCGAGCTTCGCATATGGTTTTTGCAGGTCATTGGCGGGGCGAAAATCCGCGCGCGGGCGGAAGTCCAGGACGAGCGCGTCGCGCCCGCGCAGGCTCTCGCGGCGCGGTGTGTGGAATTCGGCGGCGCGGAAGACACGCCACGGCGCGAAATGAAACTCGCCTGCGTTAAAGCCGCTCCGGTGTGCGAAACCGCTGTTGAAGCCGAAGGTGGGAATGCCCGTCGCGTCCTGCGGCGTGGGCGCGGCGGCGGATTTCGTCGCGGCGCGCTTCTGCTCTTCACGCTCGGCACGCTCGATGTTTGCGGCGGCGCGCTTCAACTCTTTCCCGGCGAGTTCGGCGGGGACGGGCACGCCGTTTTTGCTGACGAGCTTTCTGGCGAACTCACCCTTCACGGGATAGACTTCGTTGACCTCGACAGTCTCCTTCTTCACCTCGCCGCGTTCGCCCGTCTCACGCTCCACGGTCTTGCTCGTCCAAGTGTACTCGAACCGTCGCGGCTGCATCTCGTGCTCGCGGCGCGCCACTTCGCGGATGAGCGCCGCGATGTCAGTCACGTCCTGACCTTGCTGCTGCACGGCGGTTGGAATCCGCGCCACATCCTGCGCGTGCGCTGGCAGAGCGAGCACGGCGAGGAGACACATTGCGGCCATGGACTGTCGAAGAGTGTGCGCGAAGTTGAACGAGTAATTTCCGCGCGCGGGTGGGGCGGGTTGTTTCATGGCGAGGGTTTCTCTATGTTGTGGCCGATGCGACGAAAAGCATGCTGCCTTTCGTCGCCCTGTGCGCTTCAATGACTTCTGTCGTGGAGCGTTCGTTTCAGGCGGACTCACCTTCCGTCGTCCCGGAAGCCCCGGACGGTTGCGGCACGTCCGCGTCCATCGCCTCCGCAGACTCCTGCTCGGCTTCGAGTTCGTGCTCCTGATCGTCTCTCGCCTGA
>JAIVJG010000043.1 GCA_020200155.1 Acidobacteriota bacterium
GGCCTCGAACTTTTAAGTGAAACTGCCCGCACGCGCATTCTGAATCACAGGCGCGCGAAGGTGTTTCACGCTGAAACATCCTGAAATCGTCAGGACTGGATTTCGTCGCGAGAAAAGCGGCTTTGCCTCAAACGCGCGACGGCACACGCGTTGCATAAATTAACTGCTGAACGCATAATCGCGGCCTCTCAGACTGGTAAGCCGCACGGCTTCGCGGACAACGCAGGCAGTTTGTCCAAGGCTCCTGAACAGACCTTCACGTCGCTGCCTCGACATCCTTCTGAGTTGAGCAAATGCTTTAGTGCCCGGCGCGCCCGCGCGTGTATCACCGAAGCGCCGGAAAATAAAACGCCCGCACGGCTCTGGCCCGAGCTATGGTTGCGGGGAGTTATGCCTTGAAGTTGCGGACGCAACCAACGGGCAGGAGCGGAGGCTAACCGTGGCCACGGTTAGCCTCCGCAAAACTTTTTAGTGCGAGCCAAAACGCACGGCGTAAATAATCATGACAAATATCTCCAGACAGTTTTCGCATCGAGTCTTTTCCCAACTGCTGCACACTGCCCTCGTAGTTTTAATCTCGACGTGCGCGGCGAGCGCACAGCAGACCGGCGGCGAGCCGAAGGAGCAGCAGGATCAGCCCTTCTACCGCGTGCCGGCGAACGCCGATAAAAAAGCGAAGACTGCGCCGGTCAACTCGGTCTCGCAGCACTTCGAGAAGGAAGGCATCAAGATTGATTTCTCGCTTGAAGCTGTGCCGGGCGCGGACGGTAAAAAGGCCGGTCTGGTGGCCGGCGCGGACGCCATCGCCACTTTCCGCGTCGCCGACACGCGCGCAGGGCAGCCCGTCACGGGTCTGCGTCCCAACGCATGGATCAACGCGCGCGAGACGGCGCAGGCTCCCAACGAAGTCGAGTGCAAAGACAAGATTCGCTCGTACATGAGCGGCCTGCTGAGCGTCCGCCCCGCCGTTGATCTCAACAGTTTCGTGGCCTTGACGCTCAACCACGACAACTCGATCACATTCATCAACCCGCAGGTCTCTTTCAACCTGACGAAGCTCGAAAGCATCGTCGTGCTCCCTGGCCCCGGCACGGACTGGGCGCTCTCCAAGAGCAAAGACTTTCTCTACGTCACGCTGCCGGAGCAGTCCGCAGTCGCCATCATCAACACGATTACGAGAAGGCTCGTCGGGACGATTCCCGTCGGCGACAAGACGAAGCCCGCGCGCATCGCGCTGCAACCGGACGGGCGCTACGTGTGGGTCGGCCTCGACGGCTCGCCGCTCGTCGCGGCCATTGACACCGCGACTAACAAGCTCGCGGCGACCGTCAATGTCGGCGCGGGTCTGCACAATCTCGCGTTCACTGCGGACAGCCGCTACCTCTACGTGACGAACAGCGCCGCCGACACCGTCTCTGTCGTCGAAACGAAAACGCTCGCCAAACTGTCCGACATCGCCACCGGCAAAACGCCCGTCCCCGTCGCTTACAGCAGCGCGAGCGGCTACATCTACGCGGCGGCGCTCAACGGCGGCGCGATCACCGTGATTGATCCGGCCAAACAAAAAGTTTTGAAAACTATTCCCGTCGCGCGTGGCGTGGTGGCTCTGCGCTTCGAGCCGGCGGGACGCTACGGCTTCGCCGTCAATCAACTTGAGAGCAAGGTCTATGTCTTCGACGCCGCGACCGGCGCGATGCTCGGCGCGAGCGATGTCGCCAAGAGTCCCGATCAGGTGGCGTTCACGCGCGGCTACGCATACATTCGCGGCACACAGTCGGAAAAATTCTCGCTCATCGAAATCAACGACCTCAAGAAAGGGAAGTTCGCTCCGGTTGAGATACAGGCAGGCCGCCGCGCCGCGAGTGAGCTGCCGGAGGACATCGGCGTCGCGGACATGATCGCGCCGACGCCGGAGGGCAACTCCGTGATGGTCGCCAACGCTCCCGACCAGATGCTCTACTATTACGTCGAAGGAATGATGGCTCCGATGGGCACCATCCAGAATTACAAGCGACGACCGCACGCACTGATGATTATTGACCGCAGCCTGTCCGAGATTGCGCCGGGCGTTTATTCGTCGCCGGTCAAGCTCAGAAGCGCCGGACGCTTCGACGTGCCGTTCCTGATTGACCAGCCGCGCATCGTCAACTGCTTCGAGTTGGAAGTAGCTCCTTCGCCCGACGGCGAGAAGAACGTCGCGAGCACGGCGATTGCCGTCGAGGCGCAATTCAAGGGCAAGCAGTTCAAGCCGGGCGAGCCGGCGACGCTCCGCTTTAAGATTACCGACGCCGTGACGAAGCAGCCTGTGACGGGACTGACTGACGTGCACATTCTGGTCTTCGAGCTGCCCGGCGTTTGGCAGCAGCGACAGTGGGCGAAAGAAGTCGGCGAAGGCGTCTACGAATTGACGCAGGTGTTCCCGCGCGCGGGCGCTTACAACGTGATGATGGCGGTCGCATCTCGCGGCGTCCGCTTCGCCGACCTGCCCTTCACGTCCGTCGCGGTACTCGATGAGGCCAAGCCTCAAGAATAATTTCGAGCACGAAGAAAGAGTTGATGAAAATGACCAAAGCAATGAAGCTCTCGCCCGCACTCGCCGGCCTGTGTTGCAGCGCAATCATGCTTTTACTGTTTGCCGGCGCAGTTCATCCCCAAACGTCGCGGCGGGCGAGGGCGCAACGGCCCGGCAGTCCCGCGTCGCGTGCGGCCTCGGAAATTTACGCCTGCCCGATGCATCCCGATGTCACTTCAAAATCGCCGGGGAAGTGTCCGAAGTGCGGCATGGCTCTCAGGCCGGTGCGCGCCGGGAGCGCACAGAGCGCCGCTCCCGCGCCGGGCGAGACGATCAAGAAGGCTGAAGCCGTCGTCGGGAAACTGCGTATCCCGGACACGGCGGTCTACGATCAGGACGGCAAGCGGCTCAACTTCTACACCGATCTGGTGAAGGGCAAGACCGTCGCGATCAACTTCATTTTCACCACCTGCACGACCATCTGCCCGCCTCTGACCGCGACGTTTCGCAAGCTTCAGCAGACGCTCGGCGAGCGCGTCGGACGCGAAGTGGAATTAATCTCGATCAGCGTTGACCCGGCGACCGATGTGCCTGAGCGACTCAAGAGTTTCGCCGCGAAATTCAAGGCCGCGCCCGGTTGGACTTTTGTCACCGGCAGCAAGCCGGAGATTGACGAGTTGCTCAAGGCGCTCGGCGCAGCCGTCGCCGACAAGAACGATCACACGCCGATGATCCTCATCGGCAACGACGCGGCGGGCTACTGGACGCGCACTTACGGTCTCGCGCCGAGCGCGACGCTGGCCGCGATGGTCGAGGAGGCTGCCGGCAAAAGCGCGGGACAGTCCGCCGCATCAAGCGCCGCCTCGACGCCTCCAACAACAAGCGCTGCTGCAACGCCTGCGGCAGGCCGTGAAGAACCCGGCGCGGCTGTCAAACCGAATGCGGCGATGGCGAAGGGGGCGGCGGACTACTTTCCCAATCTCGAACTTCGCACGCAGGACGACAAGCCTGTCCGTTTCTACGACGACATGCTCAAAGGCAAGATCGTCCTCATCAACTTCATGTTCGCCACCTGCAAGGGCGCTTGCTCGCCGATGACCGCCAACATGGCGAAGGTGCAGCAGTATCTCGGCGATCACGTCGGCAGGGAAGTACGGATGATCTCGATCAGCGTTGACCCGGAAACCGACACCCCTGCGGCGCTCAAGAAGTATGCCGACAGTTTCAAGGCGAAGCCCGGCTGGTATTTTCTGACGGGGAAGAAAGAGAACGTGGACTGGGTGCTCTACAAACTCGGCAATTACGTCGAGGACAAGAACGAGCACGGACTCGCGCTCATCATCGGCAACGAGGCGACCGGCGAATGGATCAAGGTGCACGCGATGTCGAATCCGAGCGAGATCGCCAGCGCCGTCACCAAACTGCTGCCCGCGAAGAATGATTAAGAGGCGGCGTGCATTTCAATCGCCAAAGATGAACCGCAGTCATCCGTACAAACTTACCGCCACGGCTCTTGCTTGTCTGGCCGTCGCCCTGATGCTCGTCTCCGGCGCGCGTGTGGGCGCACAGCAGGGCGGGGCAAAGCTGACGATAAGGGAGCAGCGCGGCAAGCTCATCTACGTGAAAGGAGAAAGCGGCAACGGCGAAATCACCGCGCTGCTTGGCACGGACAATCTCGAAGTGCCGGCCAACGCTTTCACGTGCGCTAACTGCCACGGGCTGCGCGGCGAGGGCACGCGGGAGGGCGGATTGCAGCCGCCGCCGATCAACTGGGAAACGCTCACGTCCAAACACACCTCCGCGCTCACGCGACGCGTGCGCGCCCCTTACGACGAAACAACTCTGGCACGCGCCATCAGCGATGGCCTCGACCCGTCGGGCGCACATCTGCATCCCGGCATGCCTCGCTACGAGCTAAAGGGCGAGCAGATGGCCGACCTCATCGCCTATCTCAAGAAGCTCGGCAACGAAGCCGATACAGACACCGGCCTGAGCGACGAGACGATCAAAGTCGGCGCGGCGCTGCCTCTGAGCGGGCCGCTGGCGCAGGTCGGCGAAGATGTGAAAGCCACGCTCGCCGCTTACTTCGCGGAGGTCAACGCGCAGGGCGGCGTCTACGGGCGTCGCTTCGAGTTCATCGCGGAGGATTCACGCGGCGAGCCGGCACAGACGCTCGAAGCGACGCGACGGCTGGTCGAGCAGAAGGGCGTCTTCGCGCTCGTCGGGAGCTTCGAGCCGAGCGACAGCAAGACGACGAACGAGTTTCTACGCCGCAGCGAAGTGGCGCTCGTCGGCCCCGTCACGCTCTCGCCCCGCCCAGCCGTTCCGCCGAACCCTTACGTCTTTTATTTGCTTCCGACCTTCGGCGATCAGGCGCGCGTCCTCCTGGACTTCGCCGCTTCGCAAACAAACTCGCAGGCCACACGCGCGCCCGCGCGCCTTGCGGTCGTGTACGCCAACAGCGACTTTAACGCGGACGCGCTCGCCGGAGTACGCACACAGGCGAAGCTATACTCGATGGTGATCGCGTCCGAACAGGCTTACGAACCCGCCACTTTCGCGGCGGCTCGCGTGGTCGGCGCGTTGGCCGAAAAAAAGCCGGACTATGTCTTCTTCTTCGGCGGCGCGAAACAGTTCACCGAATTCGCGAGCGCGATGAATGAGGCCAAACTGAGCGCGTCTCTGCTCAGTTCGGTCGTGATGGTCGGCAGCTCGGCCTTCGCCCTACCGCCCGCTGTCGCTGAGCGCACCTTTCTCTCTTACCCGGCGGCGCTGCCCGAACAAAATGATTTCAACGAGTTCATCACGCTGATGCAAAAGGCGCGCGTCGGTTTGCGCAGTCCTGCGTTTCAGGCCGTCGCCTTCGGCGCGGCGAAGACACTCTTTGAGGCGACGAAGATCGGCGGCAGACAGTTGAGCCGCTCAAGCCTGATCACCTCGCTTGAGCAACTCCACGACTTCAAAACCGGCGTCGTCCCGCCTTTGACCTTCGGCCCGAACCGCCGCATCGGCGCGGCAGGCTCCTACATCGTCAGGATTGACCTCAACAAAAAGCAGTACGTCCCGCTCGGCGGGCGACTTGAACCGAAGGACAGGCGTTAGTGATATGTCGCACTGAGCCTACCGGAAACTTTGATTCAGTCATCTTCCGCAACGAGCACCGCTTCCCGCATTCGAACGGGCTGAATTGACTTCTCTCGCCGCTTTGGTTAAATTCTATAACTTCAAGAGCGTTTGCGCGCTTTATGCGGTGTTCTGAAGTGGTTTGACACGGTAGGGAGTGCGGTTTAAACCCGCGCACGCCTGCCGGATTTTTCAACTTTTCGACAGTTAGCTCCGGAAGACCTTTGCCAGAGATGTTGACGCGAACTCGAACAACGTTTCGATTTTAGTCCACGGCTAAACCCGCCCACACACGAATGGCGGGGCCGCGCAGGCAAGGGCGCTTCTGTCGAATCCGATCTCAAGTAGTAAGTTTCCCATCAAGGGACAATCAAATTCGGTTGACGCTTCTTTCGCCCGCGAGGCCACACTGTTTGAGTGGGGCAGAACCGGCACGAGGAAGATTGTGCGAGCTTTCCGGCCCGTACAATTTCCGGCGTGCTATTTGTGACCTTCGGCGGAGAAGATAAGCGATGAGCGAAATCAGCGTACAAATCAAGGGCGGACAGCCGGCGCAGGTGGCGGCGGGCTTGAGCGTGGGCGAAGTGCTCAAGCAACTCGACCGCGACGCGGCGAAACAGGCGCTGGCGGCGAAAGTCAACGGGCAGGAAGTTGACCTCGCGTTCCGCCTCGACGCCGTGAACGGCAACGGCGAGCCGTTGCAGGTTGAACCCGTTTTGCCGCAGACGCTCGACGGCCTCGATGTCATACGCCACTCGACCGCGCACCTGCTGGCCGCCGCCGTGCTCGACCTCTTTCCCGGCACGAAACTCGGCATCGGCCCGGCGCTTCTGGAAGACCCGCGCTACGGTTACTTCTACGACGTGATTGCCCCGCGCACGCTGACGGACGAAGACCTCCCCGTCATCGAAAAGCGCATGCGCGAGATCGCCAAACGAAACATGCCGTACCGCCGCGAGGATATTTCCAAGACGGAAGCCCTGCGACTTTTCGAGGAGCGCGACGAGCCTCTCAAGTGTGAGTTGATTGCCGCGAAGGGCGGCGAGCGTGTGAGCGTCTACTATATTGACGGCTCGCCGTTCATTGATTTCTGTTTGGGGCCGCACGTCCCGAACACGAATAAGCTGAAGGCCTTCAAGCTGCTCTCGCTCTCCGGCGCGTACTGGATGGGCGATGCCGAGCGGCAGCAGATGCAGCGCATCTACGGCACTGCCTTCGCGACGCAGGAAGAACTCGACGCATGGGTCAAACAGCGCGAAGAGGCGGAGCGGCGCGACCACAGGCGTCTGGGGCGCGAACTCGACCTGTTCTCGGTTCAGGACAGTTACGGGCAGGGACTCATCTTCTGGCATCCGAACGGCGCGCTCATCCGCAAGCAGATGGAAGACTATCTGTACGAGGAACTGAGCCGCCGCAACTACAAGTTCGTCATCACGCCGCACATCGCCAAGCGCGAGTTGTGGCAAATCAGCGGGCACGAGCAGAACTACGGCGACTCGATGTACGCGCCGACGAAGATCGAAGAAACCGAGTATCGTCTGAAGCCGATGAACTGCCCGTTCCACATCGGCATCTACAAATCTCAGCAGCGCTCTTATCGCGACCTGCCGCAGCGCTACGCCGAGATGGGCACGGTTTACCGTGCGGAACTTTCGGGGACGATCCACGGCCTGATGCGTGCGCGCGGTTTCACAGTGGACGACGCACACCTCTTCTGCACGCCCGAACAGGTTCGCAGGGAGATTGGCGACTGCGTTGATTTCGTCATCGAAGTCTTCAAGACGTTCGGGTTCGAGAAGGTCAAGTTCGAGCTATCGGTCAAGGGCAGCGACACGGGCAAGCAGTGGCTCGGCTCGGAGGAAGGTTGGGCGATGGCCGAGGCCGCGCTGGCCGAGGCTCTGGACGAGCGGGGTCTCGCCTACGAGCGCATAGAGGGCGAGGCGGCTTTCTACGGCCCGAAGATAGACCTCAAAATCGAGGACGCCATCGGTCGCCTGTGGCAGTTGGGCACGGTGCAGTGGGACTTCAATCTGCCTGAGCGTTTCGAGCTTGAGTACATCGGCGAGGACAACAGGCCGCACCGCCCTGTGATGGTTCACCGCGCACTCTTCGGCTCCGTCGAGCGCTTCTTCGGCGTGCTCATCGAGCAATACGCGGGTGCGTTCCCCGTGTGGCTCGCGCCCGTGCAGGTCGCAGTGCTGCCGATCACGGATCGCGTTAACGAATACGCCGAGCAAGTGGCGGCGAGCCTGCGAGAGGCGTCCTTGCGCGTCGAGACGAACACGCGCGGCGACAAGATCGGCGCGAAGATTCGTCACGCGCAGATGCAGAAAATTCCCTTCATGCTCGTGCTCGGCGACCGCGAGATGGAGGACGGCAAGGTCGCCGTGCGTGAACGCTCGAAGGGCGACATCGGCGTGATGTCGCTCGATGAATTCAAAGAGACGGCGCGGCGGCTCGTCAGCACGCGTGCGCTCGTCAACGACGTAACATGAGATCGGGGGCTGTAGAGCATGGGCCGGGAGAGACAATCTGTTGAAGCCAGTCCAGCCGCCCGCCGCCCCTGATCTCCAAACTTAGGAGGTGAAAATATCCCAGCGTTTAGAGGCCGAGGCCAGCGTCCTGACCATCGTCGCGCTCCCGCCACGCGCATCAACGACAGAATTCGCGTGCCGCAGGTGCGTGTCATTAATGACGACGGTGAACAACTCGGCGTGATGAATACGAGAGAGGCGGTCATCCTCGCGCGCTCGCGCGGGCTTGATCTGGTCGAGGTCGCAGCGACCGCCGACCCGCCCGTGTGTCGCATCATTGACTTCGGAAAGTTCCAGTACGAGGCCAAGAAGAAGGCGAACGAGGCGAAGAAGAAGCAGGTTATCATCACGGTCAAGGAAGTGAAATTCCGACCGGGCACGGACGAGCACGACTACCAGTTCAAGAAGAATCACGCGCGCGACTGGCTGTCGGAGGGCGACAAGGTCAAGGCCACGATCTTCTTTCGCGGTCGCGAGATTACGCACCGCGAACTCGGCGCGCAGTTGCTTGAAAAGCTCGAAAAAGATTTGCTGGACGTGGGCGAGGTCGAGGCCCGCCCACGCATGGAGGGCAACCAGATGTTCCTCATCTTTGCCCCCAAGCGCCACAAGACCGCCGCCAAGCACGAGGGCGGCGCTAAACAAGAGGCCAGGCCGAAGCCCGAAGTCGCGAAGACCGAAGTCGTCAAGACAGAGGGCGGCGTCGAGCAGGGCGCGCCCGTCCCGGCGGGAACGGGCGGGATGGTGGAAGGCTGAGAAAGTTTAGATTTCAGGTTTGCGACTTTTGATTGCGGATTGAACATAGAGACGCAGCAACTGTGCGCTTTCTTCAATCGCAACTCAAAAATCTAAAATCGCAAACCACATTTGGGAGAAGCAATCATGCCAAAACTGAAAACACACAAGGGCGCGGCGAAGCGCTTTCGCACGACGGCGACGGGTAAGGTCAAGCGCGGCCACTCGCACGCGCGCCACATTCTGACCAAGAAGACCAGCAAGCGTAAGCGGATTCTCGACATTGACGTGATGGTGTCGGACTCCGACATGGTACGCGTCAAGAACATGCTGCCCTACGGGCGAAGTTAAGAGAAATGATGAACGATGAATGCGTCAGTGATGAATAAAAAACAGAGACGGCTTTGTCTCTCACTCATCACTCACATTGCCGCACTCATTATTTAACAGAAGGAGTAAAACTATGCCGAGGGCAAAACGTGGAAATAAGCGCACCGAGCGGCGCAAGAAGATACTGTCTCTGGCGAAGGGTTATCGTGGGACGAAATCGAAGCTCTACCGTTCGGCGAAGGAGTCGGTCGAGCGCGGCCTGAACTTCGCCTACACGGGGCGCAAGCTGAAGAAGCGCGACTTCCGCAGCCTGTGGATCGTGCGTATTGGCGCGGCGGCGCGTCTGAACGGCCTCAACTACTCGCAGTTCATGCACGGCCTGAGTCTCGCCGGAATCGAACTCGACCGCAAAGTGCTGGCGGACATCGCCGCCAACTCGCCCGACGCGTTCGCGGAACTGGCCGGGCAGGTCAAGAGCGCGCTCGAAAACAAACAGCAGCAGGCGGCTTAAGGCACGCCCGTCAGAGGTCGCATGGGTTCTGAAGTAGTGGAACATCAGGATCAGGTCGAGGCCGTGCGCGAAGCGTTCGAGCGAGAGTTCGAGCGCTTCGCGCGCTTTCGAGACAGTGAAGCAGGCACGGCTGGCTCAACGCTCGACGAGGCCGAGGCGGCGCTGCGTGAGTTGGCCGACCTGCGTACGCGCCACACAGGCAAGAAGAGTGCTTTGTCTACTCTGATGAAGACGATTGGCCGCGTCCCAGCCGATGAGCGTGGAGCTTTCGCGCAACGCGTGCAACAAGTCGGCGCAGGGTTCGGCGAGGCTCTGGATGCGGCGGAGGCGTCGCTCAAGCGTTACATCTCAGCGGCGCGCGTCGAGTGCGAGCGGATTGACGTAACGCTGCCCGGTCGTCGCCCCCGGCAAGGCCACGTGCACCCGATCAACATCATCCGGCAGCGCCTCGAAGACGTTTTCGTCTCGATGGGCTACTCGGTTGAGGACGGGCGCGAGATCGAGACGGACTTCTACAATTTCACCGCGCTCAACATCCCGGAACTGCATCCCGCGCGCAGCCTTCAGGACACCTTCTACACGACGGACGGCCTGTCTCTGCGCTCGCAAACTTCGACGGTGCAGATTCACGCCATGCAGCGCCGCCGCCCGCCCCTGCGTATCATCGCGCCGGGCCGCGTCTTTCGACGCGACACGCCGGACGCGACGCACAACCCTATGTTCTTCCAGCTTGAGGGTCTGGTCATTGATCGCGGCATCCACATCTGCGCGCCGTCGAAATCAACCCCGAAGAATTCTCCGGATTCGCTTTCGGCTTCGGCATTGATCGCATGTGCGCTCTGATGTACGCGCTCGACGACATACGCCTCCTCTTCGAGAACGACGTGCGCTTCCTGAAACAATTCAACTAAGGGCAAGTGGCCGGGCGTTGGGAGACAGTGTGTCAAACTGTTTCTCGTTGGTGCTCAAACCCCCGACCACGGCAGCTTTCTTTATGAACATCAGCTACAACTGGCTGCGCGAGCTAACGGACATCGAATCAGAACCGCGTGAATTGGCGCGGCGTCTGACGATGATCGGGCTGGCCGTTGACGGCGTACACGAGACGGGCGGCGACCATGTGCTGGAAATTGACCTGACCTCGAACCGCCCGGATTGCCTGTCACACTTCGGCGTCGCGCGTGAAGTCGCTGTGTTTGAAAACAAGAGCGTGCGCCTGCCCGGTCTACAGGCCGGGACGGTTGAGGGCAGGACGGAATCCTTCGCCTCCGTCGAGATTCAGGATGCGGACTTGTGCCCGCGCTATGCGGCGCGCGTGGTGCGCGGTGTGAAGATCGGGCCGTCGCCTACGTGGCTCGCCGGGCGCTTGCAGGCCATCGGGCAGCGCCCCATCAACAACGTCGCAGACATCACCAACTACGTCATGCACGAGTTCGGTCAACCGCTCCACGCCTTTGATCTGGCGACACTGAAGGAGCGGAAAATCGTCATCAGGCGCGCACGCGCGGGCGAGAAGATCAAGACGCTCGACGGTGTTATGCATGAGTTGGACGAAGAGATGCTGGTCATCGCTGACGCCTCGCGCGCGGTCGCCATCGCGGGAGTGATGGGCGGCGAGGAGACGGAGATTTCGGGCGCGACCCGCGACGTGCTGATTGAGAGCGCATATTTCAACCCCGCCTCCGTC
>JAIVJG010000286.1 GCA_020200155.1 Acidobacteriota bacterium
TGCTTGCACTACATTTACCTCGGAGGAGAGTTAATGAATCAATCACGGGTCGCGCCTTACGGCTCCTGGAAGTCGCCGATTACGTCCGACGTGATCGTCTCGGCGACGGTCGGGCTTGGACAAACCGCGCTCGACGGCGAAGACATCTACTGGATCGAACTACGCCCGTCCGAGGGCGGGCGCAACTGCATCGTCCGGCGCACGCCAGACGGGCGGACGAACGACATTACGCCACCCGAATTCAACGCGCGCACGCGCGTCCACGAATACGGCGGCGGAGACTTCGTCGTTCATCAGGGCACGGTCTATTTCTCAAACTTCAAAGACCAGCGGCTCTACAGCCTGACACCGGGCGGCGCGCCGCAGCCACTCACAACGGCGAAGGATATGCGCTATAGCGACGGCGTGATGGACAGCAGGCGTGGACGCTTGATAGCCGTCAGGGAAGACCACACGGTCGAAGGGCGCGAGGCCGTCAACGCAATTGTGAGCCTCAATCTCAACGGCGCGGAGCCGAACGCGGACGGCGGCAGTGTGCTAGTTTCGGGTGGCGATTTCTACTCTTCGCCGCGCGTCAGTCCCGACGGCTCGCGCCTGGCGTGGCTGACCTGGAATCATCCGAACCTGCCCTGGGACGGGTGCGAGTTGTGGGTCGGCGAACTCGGCGAAGACGGCGCGCTCGGCGCGGCGAAGAGAGTCGCGGGCGGCCCGGAGGAATCAATCTTTCAGCCCGAATGGTCGCCCGGCGGCGTGCTCTATTTCATCTCCGATCGAAGCAACTGGTGGAATCTCTACCGACTGAACGCGGACGGAAGCGTCGAAGCTTTGCACGAGATGGAGGCCGAGTTCGGAGTGCCGCAGTGGGTCTTCGCCCTCTCAACTTATTCGTTCGCATCGGCGGAGCGAATCATCTGCGCGTACAACGAGCGTGGCAACTGGCGTCTGGCGAGCCTCGACACTGGGACGAAACAGCTTGATCTAATCGAGACGCCCTACACAGACATTACACATCTCAGGGCATCGTCGAAAAGAGCGATCTTTCGCGCAGGTTCGCCGACGGAGAGGATTGCGATTGTCGAACTCAACCTCGACACGCGGCGCGTCAACGTCCTTTTCCGCTCAAGCGAGCTGGTGATTGACGAGGGTTATCTCTCACGCCCGCAGGCCATCGAGTTTTCGACAGAAGGCGGGCAGACGGCGCACGCTTTCTTCTACCCGCCTCGCAACCGCGATTTTCAAGGAATTGAGACCGAGCGCCCGCCGCTCATCGTCAAGTGTCACGGCGGGCCGACCGCCGCGACCACGACCACGCTCCGCCTGGAGACGCAATACTGGACGAGCCGGGGCATCGCCGTCCTCGACGTGAACTACGGCGGAAGCACGGGCTACGGGCGCGACTACCGGACGCGCCTTAACGGACAGTGGGGAATCATTGACGTGGACGACTGCGTGAACGGCGCGCGATATCTCATCGAGCGCGGCGAGGTGGACGGCGAACGCTGCGTCATCACAGGCGGGAGCGCCGGAGGCTACACCACACTCAACGCGCTTACCTTCCGCGACCTGTTCAAAGCCGGTGCAAGTCATTTCGGCATCAGCGACCTGACGATCTTCCTCGACGACACGCACAAGTTCGAGTCGCGCTATCTCGACCGACTGATCGGCCCTTATCCCGAAAAGGCCGATCTCTATTTCGAGCGCTCGTCCATCAACTTCACAGACCACCTGTCGTGCCCCGTCATCTTTTTCCAGGGACTCGAAGACAAAGTCGTACCGCCGAATCAGGCTGAGTTGATGGTCGAGGCGTTGCGGCGAAAGGGCCTGCCCGTCGCATACGTCCCATTCGAGGGTGAGCAGCACGGCTTTCGCCGCGCAGAAAATATCAAGCGCTCTCTCGACGGCGAGCTTTACTTCTATTCGCGCGTCTTCAAGTTTGAGTTGGCCGACGAGGTGGAGCCCGTAATGATTGAAAACCTTTGATGGTTTCTTCCGATCATGCTTCGCGCGATAAAAAAAGAGGAGGCCACCGAACTTGATGGCCTCCTCTTTCAGTTGAGCTATCGCGCGACTCAAGTGCGCGGACGCGGCGGACGTGCCTTGCGCTTGTTGCGCTTGCGCGCGAGCGCAGACTTGAGCTTGGCCTTCTGCCCGCGCGACATGAAGAAGGCGTGCTTCTTGGCGTCCTTGATGATCTCTTCGGACATCACCTTGCGCTTGAAGCGGCGCAACGCACTTTCGATTGATTCGCCCTGATTGACGTTAACTACTGCCATTTCGTTTGCTCCATTCTAAACATTACAGAGAAGCTCGCGGGCGCTGATGCCCCGCGAAAATTTGCGATTCAGTTGGTCGAAACTCTCTTAAACTTTAAAATTGATAAAAGTGCAACACCTGCCTCTCAAGTGTGAATGTCGCCCGTTTAAGGCGACGGCCATTTTGCCAAGCCCAGGCCATTCGTGGCAAGCCGGCGGCGCGTATTCGATCTGCCGGACGAAGAAAACGATCTCGCCTTACAGATTGTGCCGGAAGACGCGCGCGGTCTTAAACCGGGGCTGCTATCTGTGAGTGAATCAACCGCCGCATGCGATCCTCGAACAGCACGTCAATCTTCTTCGGCTCGATCAGCGCCGTGACCTCGCCGTAGCCGTACTGCGGATGAACCATTGACTGGCCGATGCGATAGGTGCGCGTCCGGTCGTAGACCGTGCCGGTTTTCGCGCCCGTGCTCGAAGCCGTCTTGCCCTGCGTGCTCTTGAAAGAACTGCGCGTCCCGCACTGCGGGCACTGCACGCGCGAAATCCGTCCCTGCTTCGTGACTGTAGCGACGACGTGTCCGCGCACCTCATTGCACACGGCGCACAATTTCTCGACGCGATCACCAACGGCGTAAGTAGGTTTTTCCATTTCTTTCTCCTCGGTCGCGACGGCCCGCGCCGCCAGCTCAAACAAGTACCCGTTGGTCTACAGACGACGCCGAACGCCGGAAGGCGTCAACGGTTGGACGGCGCTTCATCTTATTTGTATCTGTAAGTAATCCGGCCTCTGGTCAGGTCATACGGAGACAACTCGACTGAAACGCGGTCGCCGGGAAGGATGCGGATGAAGTTCTTACGCATCTTGCCGGAAATCTGCGCCAGCACGACGTGCTCGCTTCCGTCCAGACGAACCTTGAAAAAGGCGTTGGGCAGTTTGTCAACGATCACTCCCTGGGCGCGACAAAATACGTTCGAGTCCGGGGTGAGACGCGATGAGTGAGATTTACGTCAGCACCGACGTGGAAACAGACGGGCCGATTCCCGGCCCACATTCGATGCTCAGCATCGGCTCCGCCGCTTTTCTCGCCGACAAGTCTCTGGTCGGCACGTTCACCGCCAACCTCGAAACCCTGCCGGGAGCGACGGGGCATCCTGAAACGATGGCGTGGTGGCGCAAGGAGCAGCCGAAGGCCTGGGAGGCGTGCAGGCTTAACGTGCAGCCGCCGGAGAAGGTAATGCGCGATTACGTCGCATGGTTGAAGTCTCTGCCGGGGCAGCCCGTCTTCGTCGGCTACCCGGCTTCTTTCGATTTCATGTACGTCTGCTGGTATCTCAACAAGTTCGCGGGAGAGAATCCCTTCGGCTGGTGGGCGCTCGACATCAAGACCTTCGCGATGGCGATGCTCAGGATTGACTTCCTCGCTGTCTTCAAACGCAACATGCCTCGTCACTGGTTCGACGACCTACCCTACACGCACCAGGCGCTCGACGATGCGCTCTCGCAGGGCGCGCTCTTCTGCAACATGCTTGCCGAGCATAAAAAAGGGGTGAAGGCGGAGGGATGAAGTAAGAGAGCTTCTTCTTCGTCCCTCATCCTTGCTCTTCGCGTCCGACACCGAGCGCGTCGGCGACGCGGTTAATGTAGTTGAACCAGGAGGCGATGAGCGTGATTTGCAAGATGGCTTTGTCTCCGAAGCCTGCGGCGCGCAACTGTTCGTGATCGCGCGGCGTAATGCGCGTGGCGTCGCGCGTGAGTTGGGCGACGTAATTGAGCATGACGCGATCCTGTTCCGGGATGGGAGCCGTCCGGTAGTCTTCCTGGAGCGCCCGCACCATTTCTTCGTCAAGCGAGACGCGACGCAGAAACTCTGCGTGAGACTCGATTCAATAGTGGCAACGGTTGACGACCGAGACCACTGTGGAAATCATTTCGTGCTGCTGGCGCGTGAGGGGCAACTCCGGCGACATGAGCGAGCCGAAGGTGGCGAAGGCGTGAAAGAGAGCGTCGGGAATAAGGCTGTGCGACGCGACGATCTGCGAAGTACCGTCGCCCGCCGGGTGGAGCGGCACGGCGTACTCCGCCGGGTACAACGCACGCTGGCCTTCAACCGCGCGGCGCAGCTCATCATCCGCTTCCGTCAGTGGGATTGTGCGAATCCAGGTCATTTGAATCGGTGCCTTTTTCTGGTTAAGAGTTCCTCTTGAGCCTATTTCCGCGCGCCGGGTCTGGCGCTTGCTCCACGCTTTCTACTGCGGCTCTTTCCTGTGCCTGCGCGGTATAGCTTGATTCCTTCGTCCACGATTTTTCCAGCCTTGATGGGGCCAAATCTTCCGAGCGGTTTGAATACTTTCCCGTTGGCCTCGTTGTAGGAGACGAAAAAATGCTCCACCTCTTCGACCAGAATCTCGCCGAGGTCTTTAAGCGAACGCACGTCGCCGTGCTGTCGTGCCTTGGCGGCCACGCCGATGAGCCTGTCGTTGCGCGTCGTCTGGCCGTCTCGCTCGGTCTGCTCAGCTTCAATCACGCCGAGCAGCCTGACGCGCACGAGGCAGCCGGCGAACGCGGGTTCGTCCATCAGGACGAGCACGT
>JAIVJG010000044.1 GCA_020200155.1 Acidobacteriota bacterium
TGATACTAAAGCGCAGCATTGCATGGGTGTCGGTGTTGCTCTCTTGTGTCACGCGCAAGATGACTTCACCCATGTCTGTGAACTTCACGGCGTTGCCCAGCAGGTTGGTCAAGACCTGCCTGAGCCGCCCCGCGTCGCCGCGCAGGTTGAGCGGCACATCGCTCTCAATCAAGGAGGCGATCTCGATGCCTTTGGCCTGCGCGCGTCTGGCGAGGAGTTCGACGGGTCCTTCGACGGCTGACAGCAGTTCAAAATCGAGTTTCTCGAAATGGAGCTTGCCCGCTTCGATCTTGGAGAAGTCGAGGATGTCGTTGATGACGGTCATCAGCGAATCGGCGCTGGAGTTGATGGTCTCGGTAAAATCTCTCTGCTCGGCGCTCAGTTCGGTGTCGAGCAGCAACCCTGTCATGCCGATGACGCCGTTCATGGGTGTGCGAATCTCGTGCGACATGTTGGCGAGGAACTCCGACTTGAGGCGTGTGGATTCCAGCGCCGCGTCGCGCGTTTCGATGAGCTCAAGCTCCATGCGCTTGCGCTCTGTGATGTCATTTGCCAGAACTATCTCCGCTTGCCTCCCCGCAAAGGTCAAGGTGTGCGAAATGATCTCCACGTCTATCCTAGTCCCATCTTTCTTCTCATGTGTCCAGGAACCTGGTGATGTCGCATTTCCTCTTTTGACCTCTTCTACGCTATCAAGAAGCGTGAGAATGTCTTGCGAGGGGCGGATGTCTTTGATGGTCAAGGCAAGGAATTCTTCAGGCGAGTATCCATACTTATGCACGGCGGCGTTGTTGACGGCTAGAAAGGAGAGCGATTCAAGGTCATAGACCCATGAGGGGCACGGGTTGCTTTCAAATAAAAGTCGGTAACGCTCTTCTGAATCACGCAATGCCTTCGCACTCTGCTCGCGCTCGCAGATTTCGGTCTTCAATGCATCGTTGGACTCTTCGACCTCGGTCGCCATGCGGTTGAAAGCCCCGGCCAGTTGGCCGAGTTCGTCGTGGGTGTTAACTCGCGCCCGCGTGGAGAAAATCCCCTTGCCGAAACGCTCGGCGGCTGAAGTCAGAATCCGCAGCGAGTAGAGAAAGCCGCGCCGCATGAGCACGTACTGGACGCACCAGAATAGGAAGAGCAGACCGGCCATGACCAGCAGCGTCTGTTTCAGCGACGCGAGGATCAGTGTCTCTGCGTGCGAGAGGTTCATGTCCATCGTCAACGCGCCGACGACATTGGTTTTGCGGAGCGGATCATGGCGCCCCTCAATCGTGTAACTCAGCCGCAGGAATTTCTTCCCGCCGGTCTCGAAGTAAGAAACCAGCTCGTCCCGCTCCTGAAGCTGTTCGATGATCTTGCTATCGCCCACCGACTGCCCAACCGCAGTCGTCTCAGAGTCGGCGATGATGTGCTGCGATTGGTCTATGACACTGATCCGCGCGATCTCTGGAACCTTCATCGCCAGACGAAGCACGAGGGGTTCGAGCGTCTTGTTATTGAATAGCTCCGGTTCCTCGACCAGCATCTCTTTGAGGGACAGGCTGGACGCTTCACCCGAATTCTTGATGTCCTTGTAGGTCGCGGCGCGAATGCTGTGATATTCATACAGGCCGACCAGACACAGGATGAGAGCAAGACCGATGATCTGGAACGTCAGCCACTTTGTCGCCAGAGAGGGACGTAAATTAAGCAACTTCATTCTTTGATGACCTTACCGGAAGCATGACGAGACTGAAGCAAAGCAGCCCTGCCGCAAACAGGCCGGGCGGGATGTAGTGTGTCTGCCAGAGAATTTTCGAGCGTCCTCGCTCGGCTGTCTCTACGCGACTAACGACATCATCCCCGGCGGTCTGGCCTCCCCAGCGGTCAAGCGCCGCAAGCTGCTTGCCAGTCGCAATGTCGTAGATGTAATCATTCGAGTAACAGCTCTCCTCGATCTTGATCATCTCTCCCGTCAACGGCTCGACCCACACCTTAAAGACAAACTGGTCGTCGTCGCACTTGATCTCCTGTCCCGGCTCAACCTTCGTGCCCGGATACATTTCAGTCCCGGCGTAAGATTCTGTGTACTCGCCGCGTCCGTGATAGGTGAAGAGATAGGTGTTGAGACCTTCGACTTCTTCCTCTCTTTGAAAGGTGACCGGAATACCTTTGAGATAAGAGAAGCGCAGGTTGTAGGTCTTTCGCTCGACGTTGCGCGGGAACAGAAAATAGTCGCCCCGGTATTCTTCCTTGAGGTGCGCGCCCGTGCGCGGATCAACCGGCGCGCGATAGTTATATTCATAAGTTACTTGCCCGCTGGTGATGTCGTGAATCACATAACGGTCATAGAGTTCCACGGAGCCGGAGCGACGGGTATCGGCGACGGTAGCGACTGTATGAGTGTAAGTGCCTGTGACATCCTTCTCCGGTATCTGTCCAGTCTGAGGGTCGGCATATGTTTGGTAGCCAATGTAATTGGACTCCCATTGCCAGCCTGCCGGGATGCGCTCCGTCAAGCGCGGGACTAACGTGAATTGCCAGACAGCCGTGAGACCGAACAACATCAGCCCAGCAGCCATGAATACTTTCTTTCGCATCAATACACTCTCTCCTGTAGGCAAACAGATGGTTAGAACCGCCAACTCGTAGCGAACACCATGTCAAAAGATTTTCTCGTTCCGGCGGGCGCGGCGGCGGGCAGAGCGAATTGGGCGGCGCAGAGAAACAAGACTATTCCGGCCATCATGGTTTGAGTTTTCATCAAATCCTCTTGAAGCTCGTTAACGACATATGTGGCCTGCTGCTTCGCTTCTGAAAGCAATAGATACTTTTGCGCCCGGCAACCATTTGGGAATTTCCGCGCAGGGAATTGACAGGATGCAAGTGGCGTCAGAAGGGGACAGCGAACGGGAGTTATGCCCGTGCATCTTGCCCTGCCATCACACAGACTCGCCCGAAAAGCGCGGCGGACGGGCTACGCGTCTTCTTCTTAGCAGTTCACATGCCGTTAAATGAGTGGGATGTGGCGGAGACTGCTTGACCGCATGGAGCTGTCTGTGTGGAGGAAGAGAAGGAGGCGCGGGCTTGCGGGTGGCCGAAGAGCACTGACCTCATAGAATCCGGGCAGGAACGCCCCAAGCTCTGAGCAAAGCCCAAAATTGCAAAATATTTTGCATTGACGCGGGGGTATGCGGGGCGTAGTATAGCCGCACTTAATGGACGCTGAATGTATCCACCTCAGTGCGTTGATGGGGTGAGGACATTGACGCACATTAAATGTTAGAAAACCGGTGAAGCTCCCGCATACTTCGCCCCTTTTCTCACGTCCCAATACTCTCCCGGCAACGTTAAACATTAAAGCCCTCGCCTCAAGAGGAGTTATAAATGGGCACTTGTCGCAGACACTTTTCCCGCTATAATATTAAAAACTTACCGGGCAAGAGGCGATATACTAGCAAGGGGGAAGCAGTCTAATGGGCAAAGGCATTGAAATCCTCATCGTCGAAGAAGATCTCACACAAGCTGAACATCTCAAACATATTCTTGAGCAGCACGATCACCCGGTCACGGCTGCGCACAGCGGCGAGCAGGCCGGTTCAGCGGACATCATCCACGGCATAGAGTGCGGGGCAGACAGTTTCCTGACAAAGCCGTATGACGAAGAATTGTTGATGTCGCGCATCGAGTACATCGTGCTCAACCGGGAGTTACGCATGGGCGCGGGCACGCAGACGGGATTGGAGATTGTTCTCGGCGGGCAAAAGTATTCGATCACGCCTGATCGCCAGCAGATCGTTGATCTGTTGATCTCGACCTACGAGGCGGCGATGCAGAAGAACCTTGAGCTAGTGAAGGTGAAAGGGCGAACGGGTCAGTTGGAGGGAGAAATAGCTGAACGTCAGGCAGCCGAGGAATCGCTGAAGGAGCAACAGGGCTTCTTGCGAGATGTGATTGACGCGAACCCGAACCCCGTGTTCGTCAAAGACCATGAGGGACACTTCACACTGGTCAACAAGGCGATGGCGGAACTCTATGGCACGACAACGACGGCGATCATCGGGAAAACAGACAATGACCTCAGCGGCAAGAAAGCAGAAGTAGAAAGAATCCTGCGGCACGATAAAGAAGTGATTGAGACGGCGAAGCGCATACACATTCCTGAAGAGGAGTTCACAGATCAGAAGACAGGTAAAGTGACCTGGTTTCAAACGGTCAGGACACCGCTCATTGATCCGAATGGTCAGGTTCGCCATATCCTCGGAGTCTCGACAGACATCACGGAGCGCAGGCAGGCCGAGCTTAGTCTGACAATACAGCATAATGTTGCCCGCATAATCGTAGAGTCCACCACGCTCCCCGAAGCGATTCCGCAAATCCTCACAGTAATCTGTAAAGGTATGGATTGGCAGATATGCGAATTCTGGGATCGTGCCCATGAAGAAACAGTGTTGCGCTGTGGCGGGCGTTTTCTAGCCTCAGAGAAAGGTTCAGAAAAGGAAGCGTTTGAGGAGTTCGTCGCAAGTTGCGTTGAGTTGACTTTCGAGCAGGGAATGGGTTTGCCGGGGCATGTGTGGCAGAGTAGTAAGCCTGTATGGATCGAAGATGTCTCGACCGATCCCATCTTTACGAGCGGGGAGATTGCCAAGAATCTCGGGTTACACACAGCTTTAGGTTTTCCTATCATCACGGGGAAGAAAGTCCTCGGTGTGATAGCTCTCTTCAGCCGCGAGCGCCGCGTGCGCGATGAAAAAATGCTTGAGACGCTCGGCGCGCTCGGCAGCCAGATCGGGCAACTCATCGAGCGCAAGCGCGCCGAGGAAGCGCTGCAACATAGTGAACAGTATTTCAGGTCGCTGATCGAGAACGCTTCCGATATCGTCTCAATCGTCAACGCCGAAGGCATCCGGCGCTACATCAGTCCGTCCGTCGAGCGGGTGCTCGGCTATCGCCCGGCAGAACTGATTGGCCAGAACAGCTTTGAGCTGGTACACCCTGAAGACATCCCGGAACTGATGAAGCTTTTCGCCTACGGGGCCAAACGTCCAGATTTTGTCGCCACCACAGAGGCACGCTACCGGCACAAGGACGGTTCGTGGCACACGCTGGAGATCACGGGCCGCAACCTCTTAAGCGATCCGGTCGTGGCAGGCATCATCATCAATTCGCGCGATATCACCGACCGCAAGCTGATGGAGAAAAAGCTAATTGAGAGCGAGTCACTCAAAGGAGCCATTTTAGGGTCAGCCTTGGATTGCATTATCGCCATGGATCACACAGGGGCAGTCACCGAGTTTAACCCGGCTGCCGAAAAGGTATTCGGATACTCCCGCGCCGAAGTGATTGGTCAGGAACTGGCGGAAATGATAATTCCCCCTGCCTTGCGAGAAAGTCATCGTCGTGGGATGGCGCATTATCTTGCTACTAACGAAGGTCCCGTGCTCGGGAAGCGAATCGAAATTTCGGCAATGCGCGCTGATGGCACCGAATTCCCCATCGAGTTGGCTATTAATTCCATCCGCTTAGGTGATCAGCCAGTATTCACGGCCTATCTTCGTGACATCACCGAGCGCAAGCAGGCAGAGTATGAACTCGCGGAAAGTGAGCGCCGTTACCGCCTCCTCGGCGAAGGCATTCTCCATCAGGTCTGGACGGCACAGCCGGACGGCAAGCTGGATTACTTCAACCAGCGCACGCTCGACTACTTTGGGCGGACGACGGAGCAGATGAAGAACGCAAAGTGGGAGAGCATGGTGCATCCAGACGACGTGCAGTTGTGCGTCGAACAAGCGAGAAGATCGCTTCAGACCGGCAAGGATTATGAAGTGCAGTTTCGTCTGCGGCGAGCGGACGGCGTTTATCGCTGGCATCTGGCGCGTGCGTCGGCAGGGCGCGGCTCGAACAGCCAGATCGTCAAGTGGTTCGGGACGAACACGGATATTGATGAACAGAAGCAGGCGGAAGAGGCGTTGCTCAAAAGCGAGGAGCGATTGCAGCAGTCGCAGAAGATGGAAGCCATTGGCACACTGGCCGGGGGCGTGGCGCACGACTTCAACAATTTGTTGACGGTCATCCTCGGCAACATCAACCTCGCGCTGCGCGGCCTGAAATCTGACAATCCGGCGCAGCTTCGTTTAGTTGAGGCCGAAAGGGCAAGCAACCGCGCCACCGTGCTGACCCGTCAACTACTCGCCTTCAGCC
The DNA here is from genome assembly GCA_020200155.1 of Acidobacteriota bacterium. Lineage (GTDB taxonomy): Bacteria > Acidobacteriota > Blastocatellia > Pyrinomonadales > Pyrinomonadaceae > JAIVJG01. Next base: position 6,175 of record JAIVJG010000044.1, read on the forward strand.
GCCGTCAACACCTGGAACGCCGCACCATCAATCTCAATGACACCGTTAGCGAGATCGTCAAGTTTCTTCAGCGCATCATCGGCGAAGATGTGGAGTTGAAGGTGAAGGCCGCCAACGATCTGGCGGCTGTCTTTGCTGATCCGGCGCAGTTTGAGCAGGTGGTGATGAATCTCTGCGTCAATGCCCGCGACGCGATGCCGCGAGGCGGCGAACTGATCATCGAAACAAGCAACGTCGAGCTGGATGAGAATTATAGCCGCCAGTATCCTGACGTTCAGCCCGGCAAGTATGTCGAGATCAGGGTGAGCGACAATGGCACCGGCATGGATCGGGAAACGCAGGCGCGTATCTTCGAGCCGTTCTTCACCACCAAAGAGGTTGGCAAGGGCACAGGACTCGGCCTCTCAATGGTCTATGGCATCGTCAAGCAACATGACGGGTATATTTACGTTGACAGCGAGGTGGGACACGGCACGACCTTCAAAGTCTTTCTGCCGGTGAATGAGAAAGCCGTCGAAAAAGAGAAGCAGACGAAGCAGATTCCTTTGCGCGGCGGAAAGGAGACGATTCTCGTCGCCGAGGATGAAGAAGCATTGCGCGCATTGTCGAAACAAGTTTTGGAAACGCTCGGCTACACGGTGCTGCTGGCGAAGAACGGCGAAGAGGCCGTGGAGATGTATGCTGCCAATCGAGAGCGCATCGCCATGCTGCTCTTTGATGTCGTGATGCCGCGCATGGGTGGCGCGGAAGCTTTCGAGCAGATTCACGAGATGGGCGGCGATGTGCCGTTGATCTTTATGACCGGCTACAGTTCCGAGACGGTGCAGAGCCGGTTCGTCAACCAGCACAAGTTGATCGAAAAGTTGGGGGCGATGGTGATCCAGAAGCCGTACAGTCTTGAGGGACTGGGACGCAAGGTGCGCGAGGGGTTGGATCAGGCGCAGCAGAAATAAAGCCTTATCGTGTGGCATCACGTCGGCGCTTCAACTCCTCAAGCTCCGGCTCCACAATGCTCGCGTAACAGTCCGGGCAGACGCTATGGCTGAATTGCGCTTCTGAATGTTCGCCGATGTAGTTTTCTAACTTTTGCCAGGAGTTTTGATCGTCGCGGATTTTCTTGCAGTGAGAACAAATAGGCAGGATTCCCTGTAGCTGCCTGACCTGTGAGAGAGCCTCCTGTAGTTCTTTGACATGATCGGCCAGACTTTTTTGCAGCTCGACCATCCGCGCGCCGACCCGCACCCGCGCGCGCAATTCTTCGCGGTCGAAGGGCTTTGTGACAAAGTCGTTAGCGCCCGCTGCAAGACCCTCGACGAGGTCGCTTTTTTTCCCTTTGGCCGTCAGCAGAATAAGATAAATAGATTGTGTGACGGGCGTTTCGCGCGCCTTCTGGCAAATCTGAGGGCCGTCGAGGCCGGGCATCATCCAATCGAGAATGGCGAGTTGCGGTGCACCTTCCTGTTGCAGCGCCTCCCATGCCTGCGTACCATCACATGTCACCATCACGTCATAGCCCCAATTGTTCAGAGTGATCTCCAGCAAGCGACGGGAAACCGGGTCGTCTTCGACGATCAAAATTCTCATCAGGCGTATTCCTTATCAAATGTCACAAGCGATGTAATTCCGAAGACTGTATCTCTTTTACTATCTTGACCAATGCCTCTATGATATGTCCCAATTTGTTCTGGCAACAATAACACTACCTCATGAGATTTTCCTCGAATGATTGATGGGGAAAACGATCTCACTGTTTAGGTAAACATCAAGCCAGGGTAATAAAGGACAAGGGCGGGCGAAAGTGCCGGGCATATCGCAGCGCTTTAGTCGCGTTGACGTGACTAAATGTGTCCCTCGAGCGGGGTGCTGCATACCTTGTGCCGGAGTTTGTTGCCGGGAGAGCTTCTTCCAGGATGAATGTCACTCAAACGGCCTGCCGCTTGCATAAGAAGTGTGGAGTCAGCGCGATTGATAATCAGATCGTCATCTCCGGCTTACAGAAATCAATGTGAGATGTGAAGTGTTTGTTAAGGGGAATTGAAATTGAAGAAGTCAATTGTTTATCTGGACGATGATCCGGGATGCCTCGATATTTTTGAGCTGACGCTTAACGATGAATATGAAGTGCGCACGGCAGCAACTCCCGAAACCCTGGATAGAGCAAAAAATGCGACAGGTATTAGAGCGCGCCAGCCTTGCGTGCTCTGCTCACAACGATAAGTAAGATCAGGCAAACATAAACTCAAGCGATGGCATCAGCAGATATACAGGCACTGGTCATTGACGATGAGCCGCAGATGCGTCACCTTGTCGCAGACGTTTTGCGCACAGATGGCTGGCAAGTCAGCGAGGCTGATACGGCAGAGCGTGCCTTCGAGATGCTGAAGGAGCAACAATGCTCTCTGGTTTTCTGTGATGTCCATCTCGGCGGCACAGACGGCTATGCTGTGTTGCGTCGTCTCACAAAGGAACAACCGAGCGCGCACATTATCCTGATGACCGGATACGGCTCGGCGGCAGGCGCTCTCGATGCTACAGCCTTCGGCGCATATGATTATCTCTTAAAACCTTTCGCACTCAATGAAGTGTTGAATTTGTCTGTGGCGGTTCGCGCGCGGCTGAAGAAGCGCCAACGCTCGCCTGCCGAGCGTGAAGAAGGACCAACTAGCTCAACCTACACTTCAGAACTCAATTTGATAGGCCGCAGCGCCGCATTTCTCAAGGTGATGAAAATGGTCGGACGCCTCGCGGCGACCAACCTGCCGGTGCTGATCACTGGTGAATCCGGGACAGGCAAAGAAGTTGTTGCGCGTGCCATCCACCTGCGAAGCAGGCGCGCCGCCAAATCTTTTGTCGCGGTCAACTGCGGGGCTGTCAGCGAGAACTTACTGGAATCGGAACTCTTCGGCCATATGCGTGGTTCTTTCACAGGAGCCGACCGCGACCGCATCGGACTCTGGGAGGAGGCTGATGGTGGAACCGTTTTGCTGGATGAGATCACGGAGACTACTCAAGCGTTTCAGGTGAAATTGCTGCGTGCTCTACAGGAGGGGGAAGTTCGGCGGGTCGGATCGAATCGCCTGATCCATGTTGATGTGCGTGTCATTGCCGCCGCCAATCGCGACCCGGAAACGGAAGTGCAGCGAGGGCGTTTCCGTCAGGATTTGCTTTACCGTCTCAACGCCGTGAGTTTGCATCTTCCTCCCTTGCGCGAGCGACGTGAAGACATCCTGCCTCTCGCCAGACATTTCGCCAGGCGTGTGCGCTCGACAGGGCGCCTAACTCTGCATTTTTCGCGTGACACGATTCAACTGCTCGAAGCCTATCCCTGGCCCGGCAATATCCGCGAGCTGGAGAACGCCGTCGAACGCGCGGCGGCACTCGGCGACCACACTATCCGCCCGGAAGATTTACCTGACCGCATCCGCGAGTATCGCACTACGCCTGCTGGTGAACCTGCTCCGCAAACTGAGATGAATTCTCTGGTGAGCGAGGAAGAGTTGCCCACGCTGGCGACGATTGAAGGCCGTTTTGTGGCGCGCGTCCTAGAGCATACAAATGGTAACAAACAGGCTGCGGCACGCATACTGGATGTTGATCGCAAGACCCTCCAGAGAATGATTAAGCGACATAATCTCGGCTCGTAAGCACGCCGCGCGCTCCAATCAATATCAACAGTCAACTCTGCGCGGCAAGAGCATCAAGGTGCTCTTGCCGCGCTCCCTTTGCGCCATTTTTCCAATCAAAACAGTGAACGTTAGCAGTATCCATCATTCATGGAACAGCAGATGCAATAGTCCTCCGCTTCAACATCAGAGATACGGGCATTGGCATCCCCGCGGACGCGCAGGACAGATTGTTCCAGCCGTTCACAAGCGCCTAAAACTATTTGTCTGCCATCCTGCATCATGCATTAGTCAATGCGCTTTCTGGCACGATGGATGCTAGTGACATAGTTGGAGAGGCTATGAAGTGTCGTTGTCTTGCCGCTGTGATGCGATATGCAAGGGCATGATGCCCGCGCCCCTCCCGATTTGCCGCAGTTTGCGTTCTACGAGTTTTCCTGAGCGGGAATCAGTAGGCGATGCCTGCAACAGAATTTCTCGGAAAAGTAATTTCTCAAGGCGTTGGAGGCCAATCACTACATGGCGCACATTCTCATTATTGATGACCAGCCGGAAATCAGGAATCTTTTGGACAGCGTGCTCAGCGAAGAGTACGAATGCAGCTTGGCAAGTTCGGCAGAAGAAGCTCTGGCTTTGTTGAGCGAAGAGCAGTTCAATCTGATTATCAGTGACATCACCATGAGCGGTATGAGCGGACTGGAGATGATCCCACATGTCAGCAAAGTCTCGCCCGATACCGTCGTGGTCATGATCAGCGGCCTGCACGACATCGAGAGCGCTATTGAAGCCTTGCAGGTCGGCGCGTTCGACTACATTACGAAGCCATTCAATCTCCAGCAGGTTGAAGCGAGCATCAAGCGTGCGCTTGAGCATCACGACCTGTTGGTGGCGAAGCGTCGTCACGATGAACATCTAGCTAGATTGGTCGAAGCGCGAACAGCAGAATTGAATCTCGCCTTGAACTCAGTTGAGGAATCTTATCGCGCCACACTCAAGGCGCTCGCCGCCGCGCTGGAGGCACGCGATCACGAGACACACGGGCACTCACAGCGCGTCGTCAACTTCAGCTTGCGTTTGGGTCATGAGTTGGGACTAGGTCAGAGACAGATGATGTCGTTGGAATTCGGCGCGCTCTTGCACGACATCGGCAAGATCGGCGTGCCGGACGCTATCCTGCACAAGCCCGCCAAGCTGACGGAAGAAGAATGGATCAAGATGCGCGAGCATCCTCTTCACGGCCAAGCTATCTTGCGCGGAATAAAATTCCTCGAAGGCGCAGCCTGCGTCGTCGGCCAGCATCACGAGAAATTTGATGGAACGGGCTACCCCCTAGGGCTGAAGGGCGAGAGGATTGACCTGAAGGCGCGAATTTTCGCTGTCGCAGACGCTTTCGACGCCATCACGAGCGACCGCGTCTATCGCATCGGACAGAGCTATGAAGTGGCGGCAGCCGAGTTAGATAAACACACTGGTCACCAGTTTGATCCGCAAGTAGTAGCGGCCTTCCATCAGATTCCAAGGGAAGAGTGGGAAGAGCTACGTCAATCCTCTTTGACCAATCAAGAGGGATTCAACATCTCATCGTATGCCGCCGCCAGCGAGAACATCTCGGGTCAGGGTAATAGAGAGACACTGAGTCATTCTTCAATGCCGCACCAGCTTCAAACTACCTCTTAGTCACAATGGCAACCGCTCTTCTACAGATGCCAAACGGCGTCGAGCCAAACCAGCTTTCCGCCCCCGATGATATATTACGGTTTGCACTTGCATTGGCACTATGAGTGATAGAACTCATAAGCCATGAAAGCCCATTCAACAGATTTACGAGAGAAGATAGCTCTCCTCTATGACACTAACGATTACAGCTTGGACGAGGTGGCCCATCTGTTCGGTATCGGACGGCGCACCGTCGCCCGTTTCGTCCAAAAACATCGCGCCGGGTTAGGCATCGCGCCACAGACACATGCAGGAGGCTATCCAGCAGTATTGACATCAGAACTTCGTTCTCTGCTGCGTGATAAAGTGACGGACACTCCCGACGCGACGCTCACGGAGATTACCAGTTATTTGAAAACCACGGCGCACGTTTCTGTCCATCTCTCGACCGTCTGTCGTGCTCTGCAAAAGTTAGGGCTGCCGCGAAAAAAAAGACGCTGGCGGCCTCGGAAAGAAATGAACAAGAGCGTCTTGAGTTCCGGCAGCAGATGGCACGAGTTGATCGCCGCAAACTCATCTTTACCGATGAGACAGGCTTTCATCTGGCCCTGACGCGCGCCTTTGGCCGTGCCCCGCGCGGAGAGCGTGTCGTCGGCCATGTGCCGTTCAACAGAGGAGCAAATCATTCTCTGATCGGCAGCCTTGGATTGCGCGGCATGGTCGCCTCTTTGCTGCTCAAAGGCAGCATTGATCATCTGGCCTTTGATGCCTTTGTCAATGAACTGTTGTTGCCGCAACGAGAGAGCCGGAGATGTCCTCCTATTGGACAACTTGCCTGCGCATAAAGCGAGCCAGGTCGAAACATCGGCGGCACGGGCGAAAGCTCAAGTCATCTGGTTGCCAGCTTATTCGCCCGACTTCTCACCCAATGAGAACTGCTGGCTCAAGGTCAAAACTTCGGTGCGTGGTCAACAACCACGCACCACTCAAGACTTGAATCAAGCTGTGAGCACAGCCATTCAAGCCGTCACTAAAGAAGATATTGCAGCTTGGTTCAAACATTGTGGTTATTAGTGCCAATCCAAGCGCAAACCGTAATAAGTATGCGAATCAGTAGTTGAAATCGGGTATGGAAAATCAACAACTTACGGACTCTATCTTAGCTGCGGACACAAGCCCGATGGCGTAAGCCCTTTGTTTTCAACGTCAGAATTTTTCCAACTACTGATTCGCATAATTTATTAATGTTGCATCAACGGACGTAGTGGAGGGTACGCTCATAGCAAAATCATCAAAAATATTTCCGCGTCAGCGCGCTTAATATCTCGCGTTCCGAGCTATCGAGATCATTGGCGGAGTTGAGAAATTCGGTGAGCTTCTGATAGACGGAGGTCTCCGAAGAGAGATGCTCGTTCAAGCGCGCCTCGAACTCGGCGTGAAGTTTTTGGGAGCCAAAATTTGTCGCCAACCTTTCGGCGATTTGCCTGCGATCCGTGCCGAATAATTCACCGTCGCCGTTAGCGAAGCCGTAATCGCCGCCGGGATGGCGGATGACGAGGCCGACGGCAAGCGCCAGCAAAAAGCGTTCGTGAGCACGACTCATCCTCTCGTTAGAAGGAAGCACATCAGGCAAATTCGCGGAGTCCTTGTGCGTCTCTCGCTCGTAAGAGTCGCGATAGAATTCAATTGCGCCGATGAAGTAGGCCGGGAAGTTCAGACTGCGCGTGAGCACACGCAAGGCCCTGTCATTGTCACCGACGCGCACATTAACATCAGGACAGATACGCCGGTAAAGGTCGTGCAGGTGGTCTCTCTCTTCGCCGCTGACCCAGAGCGTTGTGTCACGCTGGGCGAACATTCCCGTGCCCGTGGCGTCCGTCTGGCGCAAGCGCAGGAGCGGCTCGGCAGCGTCGTTCAACTCGCGCAGTCGGATGTTCGCCGTCTCGGATGGGACGAGGTCAGGCTGGCGCAACAGCGCCTCCTCAATCGAGAGGTGCGCCAGATGGTCGAAGCGTTTGAGGGCGAAGGCCATGAGCTTGGCGCGGAACTCTTCCGGGGTGATGCGCCGAACTTGCGAGCGGCGCACGTCAGCGCGCGTGAAGACTCCGGCTTCCGACTCCACGTTCGCCACGGCTTTGCGGTAGTAAGCGTCAATGTCTTTGGCTTGCAGAAGCGGGCGACGCATGACGGACGACGCCGGCTCGGCCTCGGCGCGCGTGCGTGCGAATGAGTCGCGGATTTCACGGAGGGCAGCGGCCTGATCTGTCAACTCTCTGATTCTCTGGTTGGCTGTTTCAATCAGGTGCGTAATCGTGTCGGCGCGCATCTGCTGGGCGAGGACTTCGTACTTGAAGAAGAACTGGTCGTTGTGGGCGCGCTTCAACTGCTCGACGGAGGCTGAGAGTTGACTGCTGAGCATTTTGACGCGCTCGCGCGCTTCCCTCAATCGGCGGTTAAGGTCGCGCCCGAAGTTCCAGAAAATCACTCCGGTATAAACGAGCGCGATGAAGAGAAGCGTAGTCAGGAATTGCGTGAGATGCTCCCAGAAGAACGCGACAAGAATGCGCGCCGGCCCGATGTCGCCGAGCGCCGCCAGCAGAGGCACGCCGAAAACGACGAGCGCGAAGAGGATCGGACGAATAATAAAATAGCGACGGATAAATTGCTGCTTCTCGTCGAGCACATCATCGAGGACACGCTTTGCTGCGCGCAATTGCTCGCCGACGCTGACGAGTTCCGTCTCGGCCTGTTCGACGCGCTCCCTCTTTTCGATGAGGACTCTTTTCATAGCCTCGCGGCGAAGTGCGTCAGCCGCGCGGTCTTCCAGCTCGACAGCGTCGCGGTAATTTCCGCTGATAATTTGTAACTGCCGCTCGGTCTCCTCAATCTCTTTAACCAGATGCTGCCGCCGCGGATGTCCGGAAGCTGTTGAAGGGGTGGCCGTGTTGCCAGCAGTTCCTTCTCCATCTGCCGGCGCTTCCTGAGCACGATTGCCCTGCTGTGCGCCGGAGGGCAGAATAGTCTCTTGCGGCTCGCCCGCCGACACGGGCAGAAGGCGCAGGTCTGTGTGCAACGCTTCCAACTGCCCGCGCACGTCTTGGATTTGCTCAAGAAGCGCGCCGGTTTGCTGCCGGTCAACTATCACGTTGAGGCGCACATCGAGGTCGCCCTCGATTGAGCGCAGCGCCGTCGTCAGGTTCTGCGGGTCTTCGCCGAGCAAATGTTTGTGCAGCGCGATGGCCGGCTCGACCATCGTGCGAAGGTAGGCGAGAGCATCACTGAGGCCGACGGGAGAAGCGTCAGCCAAACGGTCAAGCTCGGCGTCGAGCAGTGCGTCGAATTCGTCGCGCACCTGTGCATTGCGGGCGAGTAAAGCGTTACGATATTCGAGTTGCGCGCCGCGCTCGAACTCTTCGTGGCGGCGTTGCAACTCGGCGACGTACTCGTTCGGAGCCGACTCGCGCATCTCTCCGGGCGGGCGGAAGCCGCGCCAGATCGCCTCGCCCTTGTGACGCTCAAGCCCTTGCAGCGCGCTGCCGTAGTCTTTGCTAAGGACGAAGAGCTTGGCGGCGAGCAGCAGTTGACGGCTGTTGTCGGGCGCGCGCACAAACTCGCCGAGGAAGGCCAGCCGTGTGATGTCGTGCGCCAGCGTGGCGCTGAGGCGTGTGATGGCCATGTCAGTTGGCAAATAAAGTTCGCCGAAGCCGAAAGAGCTATAGGCGGGCGGTCTGCCGCGCGCCTTGCGTCCGAGGATTGCGCCGCTACGCTCCGGCTCTGCGCCGAGGAAGCCGGCGAATGCATCGGCGTAGCCGGAGAGATTACCAGCCAGCGTTTTGGTCTCGATGGCGCGGGCATTGCGCCCATCAATCAGCCAGCAGCTTTCGAACGGCAACTGTTTCTGCTGCGCTGTAATCTCGACGTAGTCAACGAAGGCCGCATCAAGCTTCTTCAACAGCGTGTAAGTCGAGGCGTAGTCAGGGGCGGAGTGATTCTCAAAGAGGTCGGGCATGAGCACGAGCGCGTGGAGCGTGTGCAACTCGTCGGCGAAACGTGTCGCGTACAACCATTTGATGAGCCGCGCAACTTCGAGGGCGACGCCGACGGCGAGGGGATCAACCGACGAGAGCACGAGATAGATGACGCGCTCGTCAATGATCTCGACACCTTCGCGCTCGGCCTCCTCGATGTCGCTGAAGCTGCGACCCGCACGCAGCATGTTTGTCAGCGCCGGTTGAAGCTCGTCGGCGCTGCGCTCGAAGAGTTGCGCGGCCTCCTGCGAGGTTGGGCGGGCGGCTTTCTCGCGCGCGGCGTGCAGGTCAAAACTCAGGTCTGCGGACGCCGATAGATCGGCGTTGAAGGCGAGACTGTTACCATCTTGGACAAGCGTGTGCGTCTGGATGAGACTGCCGCGCGCGCCGAAATCTCTTTCAAGCCGCTGGCGCACTTCGTCGCAGAAGGCCGCCGCGAAAGGATCGAGGGCGAGAATGAGTGTCGGCTTAAGCCTCTTCTTCGGCATCACGGACGCGCTCCCTCAAGGCAGATGCATTAGCGGATGGTTGTCATCCGCTTGAGATACTTCTCGATCTCTTCAATCTCGCGCTCGACCTGCTCCTTGATGGCGGCGTCAACGCTACCGCCAGAGACCTGCACCGCCAGTTGATCCGAATATTCGCGCAGCAGTGCGTTGATCTTCGCCTCCCCTTCGGTGCGCGTGACCGCCTCGACCGCCGCCTCGACCTCCTTGACGAGTTCGCGATTCTTTTCGAACTCGCCATAGGCGTTAATACGCCCCTGGCCGAGACGCAGTTCGCCACGGTCTGTCCGCTTCGCCTGCTGCGAGCGGATGTAGTACCAGTCACCGCGCCGTGAGATGAGTCCGACGGGCGCGGGGGCCTGTGCGATGGCGAACCAGCGGAGGCCTTCGCCATCAGCGCCAGGCATGACGGACGAGAACTTCTCCCACTCACGGTGTACATGGTTCGAGATGTCTTTGTCCGGGTCGTTGTAGGCGCGCTCCATCTCCTCGACTCCGTAAAGGGCGAAGAGCGGTACGCCGACCCTGACCTTGAAGAGCATGACGCGCTGCGGGTCTTGCGTCGAGACGAAAGACAATTCGGTAGTCGGATGTGGGACGCGCGTGGCGACCTTCGGGTCTTTGAGCGCTGTGTCGTCAGCATCGGCGACGCCGTAGTGATAAAGCTCCGTGATGATGCTGCGGTTGTTGAGAGGAATCTTGGCGTCGTTGTAATGCCAGAGCGGCACGGACAGGTGATCGAGCTGGCTGAGTTCCTGCCCGACCTTGCCGGGGTCTGTGCGGCGCAACACTTCATCAATCGAGAGGCCGGTCAGAGGGCGGTAGCGCTCTTTGACGAAAGCCAGAATCTCGCGCGCCAAGTCTTCGTCTCGGACAACCGTCCACGCGCTCAGGGTGCCGTGGTTATCGTTTCGCCACTTGACGAATTCTTCGGGCGCAAGCTGTGGTCGGTGTGCATCGGCGTCAAACTTGAGCACATGCTCAAACGGGCTTTCCGCGCCGCGCGTGGCCGTCACGTTAAGATATTCCTGCTCGAACTGCGCTAGCGCACCTTTTAACTTCTTGCGAATCTCCTCGCAACGCAACTTCAACTCCTCGACGCGCACGCGGAGCGCACCGTAGAGGTCGGCGGCCTTGTCGCGCCGCGCCTTCTGCACGTAGAGATCGCACTCGCGGTCAACAACTCCCTTATAATTTTCACACGCGGCCTGAATCTTTCGCGCACGACCGAGGAGAGAGCCAGCCGCCTGCTGTATCTGGTCTTCCGACATCTTGAAGTTGAGCGCGCCAAGTCGCGCACTCTCTTCTTTGGCCTCGCTCTCCATCATGCGCTGATACCAGTCCAGCTTGGAGATGAGCTTTTCGGCGAAGCGGATGATGTAGGTCGAGCCGTTCGTTCGGTTGAGCGCGGATTCCCACCAGGCGTCAACGGCGCGCAACGATTCATCAAGTAATTTCTTGTAGTTCTCATCGAGCCGCTGCACGACCTGCTGCTCCGTGCGGCTGCGGTGCGTGACGTGAAGCTGCTTGATGAGGGACTGCGCCGTGTTGTCGTACTTTGTAATCTGGCCGAGCGACATGGGGAAGCGCATCAGCCCGCCTTTGTCGCGCGTGCCGAGGGCGTCAATCACTTCGTCGGATTCATCTTCACGAAGATGGTGATCCTGAATGAAGCGTTTGACCTCCGCCTCCAGCGTCTCATCCGTGAAGGTTCCGTTGAGCAGTCCGTCGCTCAGGAGTTTGCGCGCGGCGTCTATCTCCATCGCCTCGAATTGGCGGACGGGCAGCGTGAGCGTGCCGACGCCGTAACTGCAATAGTTGGCCGAGCGGTTGCGGACGCGGCCTGCGGTGGATAGATGCGTCTTGATATTGTCTACCGTGTTGGCACTGTCCGTGCCGATCTGCGAGCCGATCTGGAGGTACATGCCCTGTGCAATGATGGACTGCAACTCCGCCGTCTCTCTGATTCCCTGACCTGCTTCGTTGGTGTTATCAATCAGGTAAGTGAGGTCGAACGGGGGTTGTTTGGCCTCGACGCGGTGATGCACGCCGTACTCTATCGTGAAATTGTTATCGAGGCCGAGGCTGCTGAAATGCTCCAACTCTTTGAGCGCGCCATAGGCGTTCGAGTTGACCAGATTGACGCCTGCCTTCCCGGTGAAGATGCCGGGCAGGACGAGAACGCCGGTGATGTTAGAGCGTGAGTCGAGGAAGCTGCGCGCGATGAAGGCCGTGTCGAGGAACATGCCGCTCCCCGTCCCGCCCGCGACGCTCCCAACGATGTAAACTTCGACGCCGCCGCGCTCCGAGACGAGGAAATCTTCCTTGTACATCTGCTTGCGGCTCTTGATCAGGTCAACCTCCCGGATGGCGTCCCTGATGCTGCTGATGATTTCCTCGCTCTTGGCGAAGAGCGCCAGACGACCGCGCGCACGCACCTGTCCCGCGCCTGCGATGATGGCTCCGATGGGGATGTTCTTCGGCCACCACTCGTCGGCACCGAAGCCGGTGCCGCCCAGTCCGATGACGACGGTGGGACGAAAGACAACGTTGCTTTTCATCGAGGCTCACTCCTGTTGGTCGAAACGGTCAATTGAGGTGCGCGCAGCCAGGCGCGCGAGTTCTGTTTAGGAGATGTTCTCCTCCGGCTCGGACGGACGCTCATGCCCCAGCCAGTTAAAACGAAGGCGCGCGTCGCCAAGTTCAATGATGTCGCTGTCGTAGAGGTCTGTGAAAGCGACTTCCGCCTCGTTGACGCGCACGGCTCCCTGCGTGCGACGCAGTTGCATCAGCTTGACGCCGTTGCGATGGATGGCGGTCAACTCGGCGTCGTCAGCGGCGGTCGCGCCATCGGGAACGAGAGCGCTGAGTGCCACATGTTTGGTCTCAAGTTTTCCAAGACTAATGAAGCCATCCTCGGATTGCGCTGTTGTCGGGCGCAAGACTTCGAGTTCCCCCTCCAGATAATTTCGCTGGCGCAAGCCGCCCCACAGCGCAAACGGCGTTTCGCCCTTGTAGAGACTGTAGAGGACGACGGCCACGAGCAGCAACAACAGCAGGAGGGCGAGCCACTTGAGCCACTTGCGCCAGAGGGGAATGTGCGCCACGTTGACGCGCCCCTCCGCCCAGGCAGCTTTAACGACGGCATCCGTCGGGGGCTGCCCCGCGTCGTCACGTGGATTGACCTTCAGGATGAACGTGCGCGTGCCGTCGGCGGCGTCGGGCGCGGCGGCGAGTCGCACTTTAACCGACACGCTCTCGTCGGCTTTGAGGGCGACAGGCCCGCTCGGTTCGACCAGGCTGATGCCGCTATTGCGCGCCAGCCCTTCCAGCGTCAACTGAACGGCGGTGGCCGTATTGCTGCGAATGTTGAGCGTCTGACGATTAGTCTCAGCGCCGGGTTCGAGCTGGCCGAAGTCGAGATTGAGTGGCTCGGAGGTGATGCTGATGAGCGTCGGCGTCGGGACAGGTGTCGGCGCTGCTGCGGCGGCCTCCTCTATCGGCTCGCGGATGCGATCAGCCAGACCTGCAATGTTCTCCGCGCCGGGGTCGCGCACGACTTCGCCGCGTCCTTCGAGCGCCGGGTCTTTGACGAAGTTTTCGAGTTGCTGGTCGTGCTCCTGTCCGAGCGAGACGAAGAAGATGTAAGGCCGGCTGTTTGGAATCAGCGACACGTTTGAAGGGATGCTGGTCGGATTCGGGAGGCCGCGCACGTCCTCTACGCGGACAAAAATCCAGTCAACTTCGCCCTGCCGTGTGGCCTGTTGGGCTGCCGAAGGGTGCTGTAAAACAACTATCGCTAAGGCACAGACTGCGAGTAAAAGGAAGGATAGCCGACGCGGGATGATAGACTTGACGCTCATATTCGGCTTAGGAATGTTTGGAACTCAAGACGATATCTGCATAAGGAGAAACCATCTGTGAGAAGGCAGCGCCTTTAGTAGATGGAGAAAGTGATTTACGTAAGGGGAAACGGCGGACTACACGCGGAACAGCAGCGTGCCGACGCACATAAGCAAACCTTGCAAATAGCGCGCAGAGAGTAATTCCGGCCCCGCGAGATGTCAAGCCGGAATAGCAAAAGGCATAGAGAAGGAACCTTCACAGTTTACAGTCAGCGGCCTCTTTGAATTACACATATCACAATCAAGAGCAGCGGGGATATATGTCGCTCATGTTAAGTAGACAATCCTTGTCGCACTGCTCGTTACACTTCGTCCCGGCGTCTGGCGTGTGAGCCCTTTCGGCTTATGTTTGATCCGCCGGAGCGCCCGCCGGTTACGGTAGACCGTCGTCACGACGCCCTCTTCGAGCACGATGGTCGTGTCGACGAGTCGCGTGAGCGCGCGATCCATGCCGAGCGGGATGTCACGCCGCGCGAAGAAGTAGAACTCCGCTCCGGTGGATAGACAAGGTGGCCGAAGCGCAGCACCAGCGCGATATCGCCCGCCGCGACATTGCGTTGTATCATGCGCTCTGCGGCATGGCTGGTGGCGCGGAATCTGTCGTTGAACATCTTTCGTCCTCCTTATCAATGAAGAAAAGGATAGTCGAAGGATGACGCGGGAGGCATTTGGATAACCTTGCCGGCAAGGTTGCTGACTACCGCTTAACAACAACTGTAAAAGAGCGTTCGGCTCAGACGAACTTAATGCGCTCAGGCGCGAGCGGCAGGCCGTAGCGAGACGACCCGCGTTCGTCACAGAGCACGACGGTGTAATGCGCCGGCAAACCGGCCCTTTCAAACTTGCTCTTGATGCGCGCATTGGTGATGAGGAACTTTTTTTTGAACTCTTCGATGTCCTCCGCACGGCTGCCGCCGATCTGCCGCGTCATCTCATTGAGGAAATCGAAGCGCGGGAAGGACGTGCATTCTTCAATGCCGACCTCTTCGCCACGCGCCGCGGTCATCCGGCGGAAGGTGCGGTCGAAGTCTTCGCGGGTCAGGCGGTCGAGCGAGGCCGCGCCGTCACGCTCTTCCGACTCGACGCGGAAGCGCGCAAACATCGCGTAGAAAAACATCTCGCGCTCGGTCAGGCGGACGGCGCGGCGTCCCACCGTCACGCGCTTCTGTTTAAGCGAGATTAGGAGGTCGTGCTCCGACTCGACGAAGTCGAGGTCTTCCTGCGCGCGCCGCACCATCTCGCCGTAGCTACGCCCGCCCCCGCCTTCGGCCATCCAGCCCGACAGCACGCGCCGCAGACGGATGAACGGGATGTCGGCGAGATGTATCTCCGCGTCGGCTGTAGAGACGCACTCGCCCCTCCGCGTAGTAAACTCGCGCGGATGCGGTGGGACGTAGTAGAACTCCGGGTGCGTCTCGAAATCCTCGCCGACCAGAACGTGCGAGAGGCGGTCGTGCATCCGCCCGAACAACTGCATGGCCGCCGTCAGGTAGATGCTCATCGTCTTGCGCCCGCCTGCCGCCGAAGCGTGGAGGCGCGTCAGAGGGTCTTTCGTCAGTTCGCACACAATCTCGCAAATGTCGTCCGCCGCGCTCCCGTTCTCTTCCTCAGAGCGGATGTCGCGCAGATAGCTTTTGTCCGGGGCGTGCAAAAGGTAGATGGTCTCCTCGTCGAATCTAATCCGCGCGCGGTCAAGTCCGTAGTCACGACAGAAGGCGACGAACTGCCCGCGTTCGGGGTCGAGTAGATCGAGCATGATCCTCTTCTTACCTTCGAGCGTCGTAATCACGCGCACCTCGTCAACCCGCTCACGCTGCTTCTGCGTGAGATGGTAGAGCGTCTCGGTAATGATCTGCGGCGTCGTTCCGGCGAGACAGAGAAGAACCTGCCTGCGCTGATTCTCTTTAGTCACATCGTCATGCATGAACGCAGTGCTCAACTCCCGCTCCGCGCGCTCATCAAACACTCGGTAGCACCTCCGCGTCAGACAACACGCCCAGTCATACCAACGTTGTCAGCGTCGCTACGTGGTCAACGCTCAAGGCGAATAAGTGCCTTCCGGCGACAGTCTGAAGATAGGTCGAAGTGGAATGAGACATGCTCTGTGCGGACTGATCAATAAAAACCGACGGGGCGACCGTCAATCGCTGCCAGGCGAGTCTTCTGGGCGAGCGTAATGCGTAATCAGTATAGCTTCCTGAGAGCCGGGAACAATCTGGTTCTTGCTCACGTCAAACTTGGAGTAGATGTATTGGCAGTCAATGCGTCTCTCTTCCGCCGCCATGAAAGCTGCGACTGACATGGTTGCTGTTCCTCCGGTCAAGTCGAGGACGACATTGCTTTCGCTCACATACTGCTCCAACATCCAGTCGAGTACGAGGCCGGTCTTAATCTTACCTTCACGAATGGCGGTCGGCTTCCACGATTCACTTTTACATTTTCCTTCAGGCAACTCGAGCGCCCGGCAAAGAGTTTTCACCACCTCGGCCTTTTCTGTCTCAGGCGTGCCGAGGAATCCGATAAATTCTGGCTTCAACTTATCAACAACAAGATAAACGACGCTGCCGGGTTTGGCGCTGTGGAGTCCGAGCGTGAAGATGACGCCCTTGCGCGGCACTTGCAAAGCCTCTTCGCCGCCGATCTGCGGGCGCTTCCTTCGTGCCCGCAACTCTTTGACGCCGGTGAAGACGAACAGTAGCAACAGGACGGACAGCGCCAGCAGAAGCATGATGGCGGGACTGTTTGCCAGCCACACGGCCACGGCGGCCAGTGCCAGTTGCAAACAGACTCCGGCGACCAGCAACTCCAGCGCCTTGTCGGCGAAGAACTGTCGCAAGTTATTCATGCCTTTCACATCTCCTGTCCCCACCGAGCGGCGGCCAACCTATCGCTCCCCCCTCGCTGCGTCGCGCACCGCTTGCAGGTTGAGGAATTCCGCAGCCTCGAATTGCGGCGGAGTGCTGCCGGCGATGGGGCGCAGGCGCAGCACCGTGGGGAAAT
>JAIVJG010000117.1 GCA_020200155.1 Acidobacteriota bacterium
GTGAGCGAGAGCATGATGATGAGCCAGAAGAACATGCTCGCCACGATGACCCAGATCAGGCGCGAGCTGTAGCGCACGTGCATGAAGAACAGGAGCACGAGCATCATCTTGGTGACGGCGATGGTGATGGCGATCACGTCGTTCATCGCGCCGAAGTTGAAGTTGGCGGCGACGACCGTCAGCACGGTCAGGATCATCAGCGCGCCGAAGACCGCGAAGTAAGTTGTTCTCGGTACGATGTGAACGGACATAACGCCCTCTCCCTTTTAGTGGCCGCCCGCGAAGTGCGCGCCGAGCAGGTACAGCAGCGGGAACAGGAAAATCCAGATGATGTCAACGAAGTGCCAGTAGAGGCCGAACAACTCGACCGGCGAGTGATACTCCGGCCCGTAGCGACCGCGCCAGGCGGCGATGATGATGGGGGTGATGATGCCGACGCCGATAATCATGTGCAGCGCGTGCAGGCCCGTCATGGCGAAGTAGAGCCAGAAGAACATCTGTGCGTGCTGCGGGCTAACGCCTGACGCGGCCCACTGCCCGATGAGGTGCGCGTCCGGGTGGTACAAGCTTGCGACGGGGATCAGCCCGTCCACGTACTTGTCGTGATATTCATAAGCCTTAACGCCGAGGAACGTCGCGCCGAGCAGCACGGTCAGGCCGAGAAAGAAGACCTGCACTTTCGGCGAGCGCCCGACCTGCGTGGCCCAGACAGCGAGCGCCATCGTCAGCGAACTCCCGATCAGCACGGCGGTATTGAAAGCGCCGATCTTCCAGTTGAGGTGGTTGCTGGCGGCGGCGAACGCGACGGGGTCGCGCGTGCGGTAGACGAGGTAGGCCAGAAACAGCCCGCCGAAGAACATCACTTCCTGCGCGATGAAGACCCACATGCCGAGCGTCGTCGCCTCGCGCTGCTGTTCGAGGTTGTCGAAGTGGTGCTGTAGCGCGTTGTGCGCCGCCGCGTGTTCCGCGTGCTCGCCGTGCTCCGCTGTGATCGTGTGGCTTGACAAGCTTGCCTCCTGAAAAACGGTGAAGAGTGGCCGGTGAAAAGCAATTTGTTTTTACTCTTCAATCTTCACTCTTCACTTCTCTTTCACGTCTCCGTAATCGCCTTCGGTTGAACGCCGTCCACAGGCTGCGCGGGGGCGTCGCCGGGGCCGACCACTCTCATCTCCTCGATGGGCCGAAACTCGTATGCCTCCCACGTCACGACGGGCGTGACGAGGAAATTCTCTGTCGGCGGCGGGCTGGCCGTGCGCCACTCAAGGCCCGTGCTCGGCCACGGGTTCGACGGGGCGAAGCGACCGTAGCGCATAGACCAGATGAAGTAGATTCCCGGTATCAGCAGACCGATGCCGAGCACAGACGCGCCCGCCGTACTCATCACGTGCAAGACCTGCCAGACGGGAGCGTCCACGGGGTAAGCGTGATACCGGCGCGGCATTCCCATATAGCCGAGCAGGAACTGCGGGAAGAACGTCAGGTTGAAGCCGACGAAGATGACGAGCGAGGCGAAGCGCGCCCACCCTTCCGGGTACATGCGCCCCGAAATTTTCGGCCACCAGTAGTGCATCCCGCCGAGGTAGCCCATCAAAGCCCCGCCGACCATCACGTAGTGGAAGTGCGCGACGACGAAATATGTGTCGTGAACGTGCACGTCGAGGCCGAGCGCGGCGAGGAACAGTCCAGTCATGCCGCCGATGACGAACAGGCCGATGAAGGCGAAGGCGTAGAGCATCGGCGTGTCGTAAGAGATCGAACCCTTGTACATCGTCGCCGTCCAGTTGAAGACCTTGACGGCGGAGGGGATCGCCACCGCGTAAGAGATGATCGAGAAGATCATCCCTGCGTAGACCGACTGGCTCGACGTGAACATGTGGTGGCCCCAGACGAGGAAGCCGAAGACCGCGATGGCGATTGAAGAGAAGGCGACGAACGTGTAGCCGAAGATGTTTTTGCGCGAGAACGTCGCGACGATCTCGCTGATGACGCCCATCGAGGGCAGGATCATAATGTAGACCGCCGGGTGCGAGTAGAACCAGAAGAGGTGCTGGAAGAGCACGGGGTCGCCGCCGAGCCGGGGGTCGAAGAGACCTATGTGCGCGAGCCGTTCGAGGGCCACCAGCAGAATCGTGATGGCGATGACGGGCGTGCCGAGGATCATAATCAGGCTCGTCGCGTAGTGTGCCCAGACGAAGAGCGGCAGGCGGAACCACGTCATGCCGGGCGCACGCATGGTGTGAATCGTGACGATGAAATTCAGGCCCGTCAGGATGGACGAGAAGCCCGCGATGAAAATGCCGAGGCCCGCAGCGACGACGTAGGTGTTCGAGAAGGCCGTCGAATAGGGCACGTAAAACGTCCAGCCAGTGTCTATGCCGCCGGTCAGCAGCGCGTAGAACGTGATCCCCGCGCCGAGCATGTAGATGTACCAACTGAGCAGGTTGATTTTCGGGAACGCGAGGTCTTTCGCGCCGATCATCAGAGGAATCAGGAAATTTCCGAGCGTCGCAGGGATGGACGGGATGAGGAAGAAGAAGATCATCAAAATGCCGTGCTGCGTGAACAGCTTGTTGTAGGTCGCAGACTGTACGAGGTCGCCCGCCGGTGTCATCAATTCCAGCCTGATCGCCCCCGCGTAGACGCCGCCGAGCAGGAAGAAGAACGTCACGCCGAAGAGATAGAGAAGCCCTATGCGCTTGTGATCAACCGTCAACAGCCACGACTTGATACCGTAGTTGGCGTTGAGATAGTTGACGTGCGGGTGTCGAGTCCGAAACTCAGCCGTCCGCCTGTCGGGTGTTTCGAGTGCTGTACTCATAATTGCTCTGTCCTGAAAAAAACTTTCGTAAACCCTCAACGAATAACTGCGGCCCGCGCGAATGCCCGTGCGACTACGGGCGCGGGGCTGGCGTGCCCGTGGGTTGCGAGCGCATCGCGCCCGGCGAAGTCGAGACCGGCGCGCCGCCTCCGCCCTGTGCGGGCGCGGGTTGCGTCGGCGCGAGCGGGTTCGAGCGTTGTGTGTCGGGCGCGACGCCGTTCGTCGTGGTCGTCGCGCCGCTGTTGCCCGTCGCCGACCCCGTCGCGCCGTCCTGCGCGGGCGCGCCGAGCGAGCGGAGATAGGCGATCAGTTGCAGGATTTGCTCCTCGCTCAACTGCCCCTGATAAGTCGGCATGATGGACGGGCGTGGGAATCCCAGAACGATTGCAGCCGCGCTCCTGAAAAATCTTCCCGCCCTGCCCGGCGGCGGACTCGCTCGTGCCGCCTGAGAGCCACTGCTGGTACGCGGTCGGCTCCATCACGACGATGTGTCCGCCCATCCCCGAATGATTCGTGCCGCAATACTCCGCGCAGAAGAGGTAGAACGTGCCGGTCTTCGTCGCCTCGAACCATGCGTTGGTGTACTTGCCGGGAACCACATCCATCTTGAGCCGGAAGGCCGGGATGAAGAGCGAGTGGATCACGTCCTCGGTCGTCATCGTCAGGCGCACACGCGCGCCGACGGGGACGTGCAGCTCGTTAATCTCGCGCTGTCCCGTCTGGTGCTGAAACTTCCACATCCATTGTTTGCCGACGACGTAAACCTGCATCGCCTCCTGCGGCGGGCGGTAGAGCTTGAAGTAGGTGCTCGCGCCCCATGCGAAGATGGTCATCGAGATGAGCAGCGGGATGACAGACCAGAGCGACTCAAGCACGAGCGAGCCGGCGCGCGGGCGCGGCAGTTCGTCGGGGTCGCGTCGGCGATACTTGATCGCGAAGTAGATGATGAGCGACGTGATGAGCACCGAGAAGAACAGCGTAATCAGAATCAGGTAGAGGTACAGCGCGTCCACCTCCGGCGCGAACGTCGAGGCCTGTTCGGGCGCGAACGGCACACTCACTTGCGGTAACTGCATAACGTTCAAGCGGCTCCTCCCACGTTAATGCTCTAGTCCCACCCGTCGCCCGCGCTCCGCCGCCGCAGCGCGAGGATGAGCGCCACCAGCCCGAACACCGTCAGGACGCCCGCCGCGCGCATGACGTTCATCACGACGAGGCCGTACTTGCCCGTCGTCGGGTCGTAGTGATAGCAGTACAGAATCAGTTGATCCACGGGCGAGCCGATGCGGCCCGACGACGCCTCGACGAGCGCCAGACGCAAATCCTTCGGCGCATACTCGATGCCGTAGAAGTAGTGCGAGAGTTTCCCGCGCGGCGTCGCGACCATGATGGCCGAAGCGTGCGCGAACTGTTTCGAGCGCTCGTCCCAGACGTAGTGGAAGCCGACCGCTTCCGTCAGGCGATCAATCGCCGCCCTGTCGCCCGTCAGAAAGTGCCAGCCCGCCTCCGCGCCGGGCCGTCCCAGCCGCTTGAGATACTCGCTTCGCTTCGTCGCAGCCATCTGCGGCGTCTCGCGCGAATCGAAGCTGACGGTCAAGACCTCGTACTCCCTGCCCGGCGTGAAGCTCATCGCCTGAAGCGTGCCCGTCAGCGAGTTCAGAACCTCGTTGCACAGCATCGGGCACTGGTAATAGACGAGCGCCAGCACGACGGGCTTGTCCGTCTTGAAGTACTCGCCGAGCCACACGTCGTGCCCCGCTTCGTCGCGGAACGTCAGGTCGAGCGGAATCTGCTCATTCAAACGCTGTTCAATCGTCACAGTCTTGAGCACGTCCGGCGTCCCGCCCTGCGGCATCGTGCTCTCCGGCGGACGACCGTACTGCGCCGACGCGGCAAAAGGAATTGACAGAAGGCAGAGGGCGGAAAGCAGCAGACGGAAAGCAGTGGGCAGCAGGCGGTCAAGGGCTGCGCCGACGCGCCGCCCGTTCGCCTTCTCGCGCCGCGCTTTCAACTGCCTGTTGCTTTCCGACTTCTGCCTTCTAACTTTCACTGGTTCTTCTTCTCCGGCGTGCGCCCCGAACTCGAAGCGGCTGGGATTTGTTCGCCCGGCGTCGCTTCCCGCCCGGCGGAGGCAGGCTGCGCGGGGGCTTGGGACGGCTGCGCCTTCTGCTGCTGACTTTGCAGGTACATCTGCTTGGCCTGCTCGATGGGCATGCTCACGGTTCCCGCGCCCTCATCTATGAAGCCCCAGTTG
>JAIVJG010000159.1 GCA_020200155.1 Acidobacteriota bacterium
AAATGCGGCGTGATGACGAGCACGGCGTCGGCCCCGGCGCGTGACGCGCTCGCCGCTTCGCGGACAGTGCCGCGCGTGCTCTGCGCGCCGACGCCGACGATGAAAGCCATGCTTTCAGGAACACTCTCGCGCGCCGCTTCGACGACCTTCAAACGCTCGTGCTCGTCGAGGTGCACGCGCTCGCCCGTCGAGCCGAGCGCGACGTGGCCGCTGATGCCTGTCTCGTTCCAGCGCGCGATGTTTTCGCGAATGGCGCGTGCGTCCACTTCACCGCCCGCGTCGAAGGGAGTGGGGAAAGGAATTAGTATCCCGCGCAGTTTGCTGTTGAGAGTTTTGTCAGACAATGAATGCCGCTCGACCGAGTTGTTCATGTTTTTTCAAGCCGGTGCATTATAACAGCCGGAGCGCGGAAGGCAGAAAGCGGACGGGAAGCATGCGACACGTTCAAGCCTCTTCGGAAATGATCTTGTCGGCCATCAACTCGACGAGGGCCGGGTCGAGCTTCCTCTTGAAAACGATGGTGTGCGGCGGGATAGTGGTCAAAGGGTCGCGGCTGCCGCGTAGGTCTTCCCAGGCGGCGATGATGAAATGCTTCAGTCGCGCGTGCTCGAATTCTCTCAAGCGTTGGCGGAGATAATCCGGCGTCCAGAAGCCGAGTATCTCAAGATAAACGTCCCGGCCCGACGGGTGGCGTATCACGTAGTCGGGGATGAACGCGCTGTCGCCGAGGTCTATCACCTCGCTGCTCGCCTCCAGCGTCCACGCGCTCTCCGCACGCGCCCAACTCTCCGCCAGTTTCTCGACGACCGGATTCTGGTAGCTCGCGACGTTCATGTAGTGAGAGCGCAGTTGCGTCTGCTCGCTGCTCAACTCGAAGAAGACGACGCTGCCCGGCTTCGTCGAGACTTCGGCGCGCATCCGCCAGTTCGCGCAGAGCAGGAGCGCGGGCAGAAAGACCGCCATCTGTATGCCGTATTTCTGCGAGCGTTGAAAGATGGAGACCGGCCCGTCGAGGCGGATTTCGTAGCCGTCGCGCGAGTTTCCCTTGACGCTGTGAATCAAACGATAGGCTTTGATCGCGCCGAACAACTCTCGATAACCTTCGGCGCTCTGCGGCGCGACCCACAGGCGCATCTCCACGCAGCGATAGAGCAGCGCCTGCGCCTGCGCGAGATTGTAGAGGTCGAGCAACTCGCGCGCGGCGAGCGGCTCGAACGTCGTGATCCTTTGATTCTCCGGCAAGTCCGCGTACAAGCCTTCGAGCAACACGTCCGGCCCGCACGCGAGTTCGACGGCGACCTGTCCGACGAGTTCCGCGCGTGCATCTTCGCCGACGATCGGATGCTGCGCCCTCGCCTTGAGAAAAAGCGCACGGCGAATCTCGACCGGGTCAACGCTCACGCCCGTCTCAAACTCGCAGCGATCCGTGAGCAGCTTGATAAGGCCGCGCAGGATTTTGTAGTCCGTCCCCGTGCCGACATATTCCTGCAACTCCTGCTCAAGCTCTGCGCGCGTGTTCCCTTCGTGGCGGCTGAAGACGTTGATTAAATCTTCGGCTTCCCGTAGATGCTTCGCGTCTTCAGTCTTCACGTAGCGCGGCCTGATCTGGTCGCCGCGTTGCCAGCTTAATGCGAGGTCGGCGGTTAACATAGTTCGTCAATAAAGAAGCAGGGACGGAAGCGCCTGCCCCTACAAAGTAAGCGAACCCTGAGACGTACTCTCGCGAAACTGCTCGCCGCTGCCGCGCCGTTTACTGATGCCCTCTTCGGTAGTGTCGCGCGTCACGACTTCGTACAGAGTGGCTTCCTTGTCGGGCGTCTTACGCAGGATGCGACCGAGACGCTGGATGTGCTCGCGCGTCGAGCCGGAGCCGGAGAGAACAATGGCGACCGCTGCTTCCGGAATGTTGACGCCCTCGTTCAGAACTTTTGAAGTCGCGAGCGCCAGCACCTCGCCCTTGTTGAAGGCTTCGAGCCATGCGCGGCGCTCCTTGATGCCGGTCTCGTGCGTAATCGCGGGGATCAGAAATTGGCGCGAGATGCGATAGACCATCTCGTTCTCGGCGGTGAAGATGAGCACGCGGTCGCGACGGTGACGGCGGAGCAGTTCGGCCAGCACGCGGAGCTTCGAGTCCGTGCCGAGCGCGATGCGCTTCGACTCGCGGTAGGCCATCATCGCGCGGCGGCCCTCCTGGCTCCGCGCGCTCGCGGCGATGAACATCTGCCAGCCGTGCAGAGAACTCAGGCCGATGCCCTTCTCGTTCAGGAAGCGCCGGAAAATTTCCCGCTCGCGTTCATAAGCCGCGCGCTCCTCCGCGCTCAGTTGGACGTTTAAGCGCACGACGCTGTAGTCGGCGAGATACTCGCCCGCCAGTTCGTGCGTCTCGCGGCGGAAGACGATGGGGCCATTCGTGGTAAGCGCGTGCCCGGTCTTCGTAAGGAGTCCCGCCGCGAATTAAATCTTTGACGACGTGGCGATACTCCCAGGCAGGAGCGCGCCAGCGCAGCACACGCTCGTCCCAACGAAACGCCGAGGGCACGCGCGCCGGCGCGCACGCGCCGTCGAGCACGAGCGTCCCGGCGTCAAATCGCAGTACAAGCGGCGTCCCATTCATCGCGCGTAAAAGCCCGGCACGCTGCTTAGAAAGGAATTTCGTCGTCGTCCAAGTCCGCCGAGGGTGTCTGGGCGTCTGAAGTGCGAGCCGCGCCCTGGCCTGCGCCCTGCGCGGACTGCCGCACGGGAACGCCTTCGCGATCACCGCCGCCGCCGCCGCCCGCGCTGTCTATGAAGTGCACATCGCTGGCGTTGACTTCGAGTGTGTGGCGCGGCTTGCCTTCCTTGTCCGTCCACTCCTCAACGTGCAGGCGACCCTCGACGTAGACGCTCCGGCCCTTCGTCAGGTATTTCGAGACGGTCTCGGCCTGCCTGCCCCAGACGTTGACCCTGAACCACGTCGTGATGTCTATTTGCTCGCCCGACTTATCCTTGCGGCGCTCGTTCGTCGCCATCGTGAACGTGCTGACCGCAGTGCCCTGCGGCGTGTAGCGCAGTTCCGGGTCGCGGCCAAGGTTTCCGACGATAATGATTTTGTTGAAGGACATATCTCTCGCTCCTCATCTCTGCTGACAGTTAGCTTTCGCCCGCCCGCAACGCTCCATCAGCAAGCATTCGTTGCAAGCGCGGCACATCGTACCACACACGACAGCCGTTAGTACACAACGGCACTCAAACGGAAAAGACGCGGAAGACCTTACGGGCGTGAAGTCCGAAAGGCAAGCGGCCTACGTATCGCCTTCAAACCTGCGCGCGGCAATTCAGGATTCCGGCGGCTGATGCCTCGGCACTTCAATGGACATGAAGTCGCGCGCCATCTCCGTCCGTGGGAAAACGGAGCGCGCCTCGCGTAGCAACTCGCCCGGCTCAATCGCGTTGCCTTCGGCGTAGCGCGGGCTGAAGTGCGTGATGATTAACTGCCCGGCTCCCGCTTCCACAGCGACCCGCGCGGCCATCGCCGCCGTCGAATGCAGGCTGCGTTGCGCGAGATGCTCATCGTCCCGCGTGAATGTGGCTTCGTGAATCAGCACGTCGGCCCCGCGCGCTAGTTCGACGGCGCTTTGGCAGTAGATCGTGTCCGTACAATAGACGACGCTCCGGCCAGTCTCCGTCGGGCCGCTGAAGTCCGCGCCGTCGAACTTGCGCCCGTCCGGAAGCGTGACGCGCTCGCCGCGCTTGAGCCTGCCGTAGAGCGGCCCGGCGGGAATGCCTGCGGCTCGCGCCTTCTCCAAGTCGAAACTGCCGGGGCGATCCTTCTCCGTCACACGGTAGGCGAACGAGGGCAGGCGATGTTTCAAGGGAGCGCAACTGACGCTGAACTCCCCATCCTCGAAAATCTCGCCTGCTTCTACCGTGCGTACCGGGACGGGGTACGAGTAGCGCGTCTGTGTGAGTTCGCCGCACTCGCGCACGTACTGTTCCAGCCCGCGCGGGCCATACACCTCAATGCCCTGCGAGTGGCCCGACATCCCGCACGTCGCGAGCAGTCCCAACAGGCCGAAGAGGTGATCGCCGTGCAGGTGCGTGATGAAGATGCGCGTGATCTGGCTGATGTTGAGCTGGCTGCGGAGGAGTTGGTGCTGCGTGCCCTCGCCGCAGTCAAAGAGCCAGACCTCTCCGCGTTGCGGCAGACGCAGTGCGACGCACGACACGTTGCGCGAGCGCGTCGGCACACCGGCGCTGGTTCCGAGAAAAGTTATCTGCAAAGTTTAATCAGCTTTCGTTCTAAGCCTTGCGGCTGACGTAGGCGTTTCCTTTGAGCCAGAAGCGCCAGGGCTTCGCGGCAAACTCTTCGGCGTAGGCGATGCCTATGCGCGGGCCGGCGGTGATGTCAACAGGGATTATTTCTTCGCCTGCATCTTCAAGCCACACGCGCTCGCCGAGCAAGTCTGCACGGTCGTAGCTGCGGTCAATGCCGAGAGCGCGGCACAGCTTGCCCGGCCCGCTCGTCAACTCCCTGTCCGGCCTGTCCGGGCGGCGGCGACGCATCCACTCGATGCCCTCCTCAGGTTCGAGCGCACGTATGAGCACGGCGTGCGGCGTGCCCGCCGCGCCCGCCACGACGTTGAACTGGTGGTGCATGCCGTAGACGAAAAAGACGTAGACGGTGCCGCCGACGGCGTACATCGTCTCTGTGCGCGCGGTGCGGCGGTGGCCGTAGGAGTGCGCCGCCTTGTCCTCCGCGCCGAGGTAGGCTTCCGTCTCGACGATGCGGCCAGAGACGCGCGTGCCGTCCGGCGCGGGGATGACCAGACGTTTCCCCAACAACTCGCGCGCGACGAGCAGTGTGTCTTCGCGCGTATAAAACCTGCGCGGAAGTTTGGCCGCCCTCGCGCGGGCCTTCCGTTTACTCAAACTGTTTCCTGAACTCATCGAATTGCCGTTGCATCTCCGCCAACTCCCGGCGCAGCGTCTCGACCTCCGATTCCAGCGCGGCCAATCTTTCGTTCTCCGCGCGTGCTTCGAGCGTCGCGGCTTCGGCGCGCGGCGGGCGCGGCTCACGCGGCTCCGGCTCCGGCGCGACCTCGCCGGACAGAAGGTGCGCGTAGCGTGCCTCCTTGCGACCGGGCTGGCGCGGCAGCCGGGCGACAAGCGACTGCTCATCGTCCTTCCTGTTCGCCAGACCTTCGAGCGTGGCCTCGACTTCCGGCAGGTCTTTGAAGTTGTAGAGACGCGTCGTGCGCCCGCGTACCTCGCCGACGGTTTGCGCCCCGCGCAGCATCAGCACGCACATGACGGCCAGTTCCTGCGGCGTCAGCCGGAAAATCTCCACCATCACGTGCTTGTACTTCGGCACGCGGCTGTCGCTGCCGTAGAAGATGTAGACGAGATTCTTCTCGCGCAACGTTTCAAGCGCGTGCGCCACGGTCTTTTCGTCGAACGAGACGACGGGGTCGCGGTTCGATGTCTGGTTGCAGGCGTGCATCAGCGCGTTCAGCGTCAGCGGATAATACTCCGGCGTCGTCACCTGCTTCTCGACCAGCGAGCCGACGACGCGCACTTCCGTCTCATTCAACAAGGCGTCCACAGTCTCCGTTCCCTTCAACCGAATTCACCTACGGTCGCAACTCACGCCGGCATTTCGTTCGTCAACAGAATTTCATTGACACTATAGGACGGTCAAGTGTATAAGCCACGGCGTCGCAACTTTGCCGTCGTTGTTCTCACGATACGTCCCCATGCCGGAAGCGACCTCGCGCCATTATTCACGTTGATTCCAAGTCCAAAACGCCGGCGCGAAGTTGAGCATACTTGACAGCTTGCTTGTGAGATTTCTCACCATGGAAACATCCACCTGACGCGCCGGCGCTGGCCTAAACAGCACGCAGCGCGAAGTATAGTCCCGGCCACAGACTCAAAAACCCACGCTCCATTTATCACCGGAGCAGAAACTTGAAAGGCACTCCACGAAGATGACTCAAAGCGAATCCGTTACGCAAGCGCAACTCATTCTGCGAGGCATGAGCGCGCTCGAACCCTCTGACATGCTGGAACTCGCCAAAGAATTGATGAAGGAAAAGTCTTTCACCTTAGCGCGTCGCATTCTGGGCCGCGCTATTATCGAGCCGAGCATCAACGACGACTATCCGCTCCGACTCAAAATCCACCAGAAGGCTGCGGTCTGCACTTACAAGGACATGGACTTGCCCGCCGATCTGCGCCTTGACCGCGCGCTCGACATTCTACGCTCCTGCGAAGACCTCACGACGACCAAAAATCAGGAGACGCTCGGCATCACCGGCGCGATCTACAAACGTAAGTGGGAAGTTGACAGCCAGCGTCAACAACTCGAACGCTCGCTCTTCTATTACCTGCGCGGGTACGCCGAAGGCGCGGAGAAAGATCAGGGCTACACGGGCATCAACGCCGCCTTCGTCCTTGACCTGCTGGCGCATCAGGAAGAGCAGGAGGCGGGAAAAGCTAACATGCGCTCCATGAGCGCCAACAGACGCCGCGTGCGTGCCAAGCGGATTCGCGAAGACATCATCGAAAAAGTTGCGCCCCTTATAGATCAGCAGAACCCTCCCGACTGGCTCGCCGGTCAATGGTGGTTCTACAGCACTGTCGCGGAAGCCTACTTCGGGCTGGGGCCTTGCGACGAGACGGACAAGAATCACAAAGACTACAAAGGCTACTACGAACAGGCCGTCCACTGGCTGCGAAGGGGGCAGGCGGAAGCAAGTCCTCCGACGTGGGAATACGAATCAACCATGCGGCAACTCGCCACGCTGGCGCGCCTGCAAAGCCCGCCGGACATCACCGAAGAGAGGCTTGAGTCCGCGCCCGCATGGCAAGCTTTGAAAAATTTCCTCGGCGGCCACACGGCGGCCATCAGCAGCACCCTCGTCGGCAAGATCGGGCTGGGCTTGTCGGGCGGTGGCTTCCGCGCCTCGCTCTATCACATCGGCGTGCTCGCGAAGCTGGCCGAACTCGACGTGCTGCGCCGCGTCGAGGTGCTCTCGTGCGTCTCCGGCGGCTCGATCATCGGCGCGCATTATTATCTCGAAGTGCGCCGCCTGCTCGAAACAAAAGCCGACGCCGACATCACGCGCGAGGATTACATCAAGATTGTCAAACGCATTCAGGACGACTTCCTCGCCGGTGTGCAGACCAACGTTCGCGTGCGCGTCGCCGCCGAATTCATCACCAATCTGAAAATGATTTTCCTGCCCGGTTACTCGCGCACGATGCGTGCGGGCGAACTCTACGAGCGCGACATTTTCTCGCGCGTCAAGGACGGCGAAGGCCACAAGGAGCGTTGGCTGAACAAGCTGTTCATCAACCCTCTGGGCGAGCCGGAAGGCTTCTCGCCCAAGAATGGGAACTGGGAGCGCACCGCGAAAGCGCCGATTTTGATTCTCAACGCGGCGACGCTCAACACAGGACACACGTGGCAGTTCACCGCCGCGTGGATGGGCGAGCCGCCCGCCGGCATTGACAGCGCCATTGACGGCAACGACCGCTACCGTCGTATGTACTACTCGGAAGCGCCCGACGAACACAAGCAAGTGCGACTCGGCTACGCGGTCGCCGCCTCGTCGTGCGTGCCCGGACTCTTCGAGCCGCTTGCGCTCGAACGTCTCTTTCCCGAGCGCACCGTCCGGCTCGTGGATGGCGGCACATGCGACAATCAGGGCGTCGGCGGCCTTCTTGAACAGGACTGCAACGTGATCCTCATCAGCGACGCGAGCGGCCAGAGCGGGTCGCAGAACAATCCGAGCAAGGGGCTGCTGGGCGTGCCCTTGCGCTCGCTTGACATCGTGCAGTCGCGCGTCCGCTCGGCACAGTATGACGAGTTGAACGCACGCAAACGTTCGGCCTTGCTGCGCGGCTTCATGTTCGTGCATCTCAAGTCCGATCTCGACGTAGACCCGATCAACTGGGTGGATTGCGAAGACCCCTTTGAGGCTTCCGACGACGCGCGTCCTATTTACCGGCGCGGGCTGCTCACGAACTACGGCATCTCAAAGGCCATCCAGGGACAGTTAGCTGCCATCCGCACCGACCTCGATTCCTTCACAGATGTGGAGGCTTACGCGCTGATGACGAGCGGCTACCGGATGACCGAGCACGCCTTCGACAAGAAATGCGTCGAAGGCTTCGACCAGCCCCGGAAGGATGAAAAGTGGAAATTCCTCGACGTTGAAAACGGCATGAGAACGCCGGGCAAGCAGTTCAGGCATGTGCAGAAACTTCTGAGCGTCAGCGACAAGTTAGCTTTCAAGATATGGCTGCTCTCCACCCCTCTGAAAATCCTCGCTGCCATCATCGGGATCACGCTGACCATCTTCATCGCCATCGCCTTCTTCTACTACCGCCACGAACCCGTCCTTCAGACCGTCACGCTCGGAGCCATCGGCATCGCGCTCCTGACGTTCATCCTGACACACCTCGCCACGATGCTGTTCGGAAAGAACTTCATGCGCGCCGTGCAGTTTCGCAGTACGGTGTTCCGCATCTGCATCGGCATCGGCATGGCCGCGCTCGGCTTTCTGCTCGCGCGCCTCCACCTGCACGTCTTCGACAAGATGTTCCTCAGTCGCGGCAGCCTCAAGAATTTCACACGGGCTGGCGAGTGAGAGAGAAGTCAGTACCGCCTACGGTAGCGGGCGGGTCGTGCGTGGTGAGCAGATCCACATGACTTAAGCAGGCGGTTTTGACAAAAGAGATCGCCATGATTTTGCCTTTTCCTCTACCGCGTTCGCTTGCTTTCGACAGCCTGTAAATCTTCGTCCAGCAATTTCACCGCGTCCAGAATCGTTTCGACGGCGCGGGTGAAGAAGTCCGGCGTGATGGTCTGGAAGTCGTCCGTCGGCTGATGGTAGTCCTTGTGATCCTCGACGCCGAAGTAGACGAAGGGAATCTTCTCGCGATGAAACGCTTGATGATCCGACTGCGTCGTCCAATCGTCGCGCTTCGACCCCGCCGGATCGTCGTGTCCGAGCAGGAGCTTGACGGGCGCGTGCGCCGCGACCGCGTCGAGGTACGGCTTGAGGAAAGGGTAATGGTACGTCCCGGAGGCGTAGAGTTCGTTGCGGTCACTGTGACTGACCATGTCGAGATTGACATCCATGACGATGTGCCGCACGTCCACCGGCGGCGAACTGACGAACGCCCGCCCGCCCGCGCCGCTACCCTCTTCCGCGTCGAGCGCGGCGAAGATGATGGAGTGCGCCGGGCGGTTGCGGTTGAAGTACGTCGCCATCGCCAGCAATGCCGCCACGCCCGACGCGTTGTCGTCCGCCCCGTTGTAGATTTTCCCACCCTTCACGCCCAGATGATCGTAGTGCGCGGTGATGACGAGATAAAGATTTGATTTCTCTTTGCCGCCGACGTACCCGACGACGTTCGCGCCCTGCTGCGCGCCGTCGCCACGCTCAGGAGATAACTTGACGGGCTGTTCATACGAAGAACCGAACGACTTGATGCCCGCCTCCCTGAACCTGCGGACGACATAAGCGCGTGCCCTCGCGCCGCCCGGCGTGCCCGCCTTCCGTCCCTCCATCGAATCATCCGCCAGCACCTTCACGTCTTCGAGCAACTGGGCGGCGTTAATCCGGGATGGAGCACGAATCGCCACGTCCTTGCTCATCTGCCGAGACGGCGACTGCCCGGAAGACGCCGTGACGATCAGCATCAGCGCCAGCGTTAACGCGATTTTTCTTTTCATAAAGTCAACAGGCCTCTTGCAAAAATCGCTGGTGTAGGTTTGTCCCGGAAGGGCTGTTCGCAAGAGGTCTAAATATATCCCCTACGCTTCGACCGTCTGCCGGACTCTCACTCGCTCAAAAGTTTCCTCCGTCGCTTCCGCCTGCGCCAGCGCGGAGGCGGCGAGGAGTACGAGCGCGAGCCACAGCATGTCGGCCAGCAGGAGGTGTACGAGTTGGAGCCAGACGGGCGCGAGCAGCGCGGCGTTCAGCAACCCCGCGCCGAACTGCACAAGCACCAACGCTACGAGCGCCCACGCCCAACGCTTCACCCACACGTCGCGGCACGCGTTCTTCGCCGCCGCCGCGACCCATATCAGATAGACGCCGAACGCGCCCGCCAGCAGAGGGTGCAGCTTGTAATGACGCAGGCTGAACAAGAGTTGCGACGCCGGCGACAAATCCCTCCGCGCGATTTCAGTCAGAGGGCTTTCCGCGAACAGCGTCGAGCCGAGCGCCGCCACCGCTCCGCTCACGCCAACTGCCAGCACACAGAGCAGGGCGGCCAGCAATTCCCAACGCATAGAGCCTTGCGCACGCCGGCGCAACGCCCGCCCGCCCGAAGCCCACCACGCCGTCAGCGCCAGCGCCGCCAGCAGTACGAAGGTGTTGACGAGATGCAGCGAGAGATACGTCGCACGCGCAATCGAAGCGTCGCCGCCCACCAGTTTGAGCAGCACCAGCCCCGCCCCGATCAATGCTTCTGACACGATAAAGACGCCGGAGAGCGCCGCGCCCGTTCGCGCGGGATGCCCCTTGCGAAACGCACGGAACGCCCAGAAGACGAGGCCCACGACCAGCAGGAGCGCCAGCCCGCTCGTCAGGCGGTGCGTCAATTCCACGAGAGTCTTCGTGCCCGGCGACTGCGGAATCATCTCGCCGTTGCACAGAGGCCAGTGGCTCCCGCAACCGTCGCCCGAACTCGACGCGCGCACGTAAGCGCCCCAGACAATCACGGCCAGGTTGCACGCCAGCACCGTCCACGCGTAAACGGCAAAGCGGTTCAGCTTGATTCTTCGGGCTTCCACTGAATTGAGGATATAGCAATTTTTTCGCGAACGCGAACGATGAACAAAGGGATGAGGGCGGAGGGATGAGGGATGAAAACGTGGCTCCTGAGCTTTTCGCTTTCGACCTGTGCGCTCATTCTTTCTTCCCGTCTTTCATTCCTCCGCACTCGTCTCTCATCCCTTCACTGTCTCGCCACGAGCCGCCAGACGCCCGCCTCGCCCTCGCGGCTGGCGAGCGCGCTCACCTCGCGATAGGCGGCGGCGTAGAGCAAGCGCATCTCTTCCGGCGAGTTGGGCCGCGAGAGTCTTTGCTCCAACTCGTCGAGCGACATCCGGGTCTTCCGCGCGCGACGCGCGAGAGCAGCGCCCTCGCCGGAGACGTAGACGGCTACGCCTTCGGCGAGCCAGCGCGGCGCGCGACCGTGGCCGAGCGCCTCGACCGCGACGTGCACGTACTCGTGCCGCAACGTGCCTGCGAGGACGCCGCGACGCCTGAGCGCATCGAGCGGCTGCGATTCGATGCGGCGACCCCGCGCGACCGCGCCGACCCACGCAGGCTGTCCCGTCGCGCCGGCGAAATCCCCCGCCGTGTCGTGGACGTAAAGCTCCGTCGAACCCAACCCGCCCGCGCTCACGGACGCAGACGACAGACGCCGCATAACGTCGCCCCGCGCCGCTTCGAGTGCCCGCAACGCTGCCTCAACGTCGCGCCGTTCAACGCGCGACGGGTAGCTCACGCGAAAATTCTCGCTCGACAAACTGAGGCGCGGGAGAGCGGGACGGATGGACGAAAGTTGAAGGTTGAAGGTTGAAGGTTGAAGGACGAAGGAGAAGATGAGAGCAAAGCAGAGTTTTGCCAGCCACGCTTTCATCCTTGCTGCCCGCCTCCTTCCACCTTGCCTTCAAGCGCCGCCGAGAATCGTGCCCGGCAGGTACTGGCTGAGTATCTGCCTGTAAGACGCGCCACGCTGCGCCATCACGTGCGCGCCGGACTGGCAGAGGCCGAGACCGTGCCCGAAGCCGCTGCCGTGGAAGACGAAGTTCGCGCCCGCGCGCGAGACCTCGAAGCGTGAACTCTTCAGCACGCTCCAGCCGAGCGTGCGGCCCACGATGATCTTGAAATCCCAACCGCCGAGCGTCCGCCGCCGCTCGCCGTCGAGCGCGACGATTTCCGCGCGCCCCGTTCGGTCGCGGCGGACGACGCGCACCGCATCGAGATGCGCGCCCACGTCGCTGCGCGGGTCGCTGCGTAGAGCCTTGAGGAGTTGCGCTGCGGGAATCACGTCCGTCCAGCTTCGATAGCGGTCGCCCGCGCAGAAGTCGTCTCGCACCCCGCGCAGTTGCGGCGGCGCGCTGCCGACGCCCCAGAGCGTGGAGATGTCTGCGGTCGCCCCGCCGCACGACGCGCTGAAGTAGCCTTCGGCGACGCGTCCCTGCGCGTCGCGCAAAACTTCGCCCCTCGTCTCTGCGACGGCGCGGCGCAGCAAATCGTAAAAGCCCGGACGCACGCTCTCGTCGCGCACGAGCATGAAGCGCTGGCAATGCGTGCTGGTGCACATGTCGTAGCCTTCGCGCGCGTGCCGCCGCAGATTTTTGAGCGCGTAGGTGCGGCTGATGACGGCCTGCGCCTTGAGCGCCTCCAATTCTTCCTCGACACTCCCCTCCGCCGCCAGCACGCCGAAGACGTAATCGTCGAGCGACAGGCGGATCGTCCTCTCTTCGCGCGACAGGCGGACTCTGATCTCCCCGCCCGAAGAAGCCTCGACCGGAGAGACTTGCATCTCTTCAGCGTGCTCGTCATCCACACTCGCGCGCCCGTCGTCGTGCTCGCGCTCGCCGTCAAACGCGGCGGCCTGCTCCGCGACGCGCTGCGTTTGCAGGCGTTCGTACTCGTCGAAGAGGGGCTGCGAGATTTCGGCGCACTCCGAGCCGTGCGCGTGTTTGAGATGGACGAGAACGGCGAGTTTGACGGCTTCTGCCGGCGGCGGCGCGTCATCGCCCGGATTTTTCTCCGCCGCGAAACCGACGAACCACCCCTGCGAATGAAAGTCGTCGCCCGGCGTAGAGGTGCCTGTCTTGCCGAAGATGTAGCGCGCGGGCGAGTCGAGGCCCGCATGCATGGCCGTGCCGTATGTCACCGCGCCGCGCATCCCCTCCAAGACCAGCGTGCGGTGCGCGGGCGCGATGTCGAGTTGAGCGCGAACGCGCGGGACGAAGCCTTCAGCCGGTGCGCGCCGGGGGATGAACAGTTGCCCGCCGTTCACGAGCGCCGCGTAGGCCGTGATGAGTTGCGCGGGCGTAACACTCAACTGCCGGCTCTCGCCGAGTGCGTGGCGCACCTGCCAGCGCCCGCGCGGCAACTCGCCCGCCGCCTCGCCTTCGTCGCCGCCCGTCCGCGCGCCGAAGCCGAAGGAAGCGAGCGTCTCGTCGAAAGTCTCCCCGTCCAGCCGCTCGCCGACTTTGGCGAAGAAATAGTTACACGAATAGGCCAGCGCCTGCGCGGGGTCGAACGCGGGCTTGAAGCGCGTGTGTGAACACGTCATTTTTAAATCGCCGCGCTCGTAATGCTCACGACATTGCACGCGCGTCTCTTCATTCAGCACGCCTGAGCGCAAGGCGGCGAGCATCGTGAAAGCCTTGATGGTGGAACCCGGCGCGGTCGCCTCCTCGAAAGCGACGCGCGAATTGGCGACGGCACGCAGACGACCCGTCCGCGCGTCCATCAACATTATCGTTCCCTCGCGCCCGCCCAGCGCCGACGCCGCCGCGCGCTGCAAAGCAGCGTCAATCTCATCCTCGCTCGTCGCGTTAATAACCGGCGCTCGCCGTAAGGTCGTGCGGTCGCCATGCGGCAGACTCCATACGCAGAGCATCGCCACGCACACGCACGCGTGCGCCATGCGGTGTGAAGCGTGCCGCGTTCGCACTCCGCGAAGGCCGGACAGCAGCGCGCTCGACCATGCACGTCGCACGGCATCCAGCCGCCGCGCCGTCGTCGTCTCTCTACTCTTTGAAAAACTTTCCGCCATCTTTGACGCGCGCCTCTGGACGGGTGCGAGCCTGCACTGTCCGTCAAGCCTGTGACGGCGCGGCCTCCGGCAACGGCGCGTCTCCGCCCTGCGGCACGACGGCGTGCGACTCCGTGCCGCCACCCTCAAGCTTTGCCAGCGCGCCGAACGTGATGATCCAGCCCCAGAGCGTGAAGACGAAGGCGAGGCCGAGGCGGATCCCGAACAGCATCAACTCGACGCCGGAAGTTTTGACGGGCGTGCGCGTGAAAATGAGGACGTAGGGAATGACGCCGAAGACGAGAAGGCCGACGGCGTAGATGAAGACTGATTGCGCGTTGAAAGCGCGTGCGAGGACGCGGTGGATTTTCCTGAGCGTCGCGACGAGGCCGACGCCCGCGACGGAGAGCCACAGGTGTACGCCCGCGAGCGGGAGCAGGACGCCGACGAGCAGCAGCCGGAGCGAAGGAAAGACGACATCCTGCCAGTGCATAGGCGTTGGCGGCGGCTTCTGCGGATACACGACGGGCGCGGCGTGCGCGCCTGCCGCCGCCTCGCTGGCGGGGAAGCGCGCTTGCAGTTTGTTCAGGAGGTAGACGACGAGCACGGCCAGCGCGATGAGCGGCAGGCTGACGAGAAGTATCTTGATGAAATCCGCGAGCGAGCGTTTCAGGAGAGCGCCGGGACGAGATGTGTCCTGCGCGAAGTTGGCAACCGCCGCTTGCAGGATGAAGAACAGGAGCGGGGCGGCGACGGCCCAGAGCGCCGTCTGCGCGAGTTGCCAGGCGGTTGCCTCCCTCGTCGCGAAGAACAGGTAGAGGCTCGCGAGCAGCGCGAGGTAGAGCAAGCTCAGGATGCCGAGCGCGCCCCAACTTCGCACGAGCATGCGCGCCGCCGTGCCAATCGCAACCAATGCGTCTTTAATCATGTCTCACTTCCCTTCCGTCGCGCTTAAGCTTCACTTGCTGTCGAGAATCGTCAACGCTCCGCTCGCCGAGTTGGCGCGGGCTTCGGGCTGGTACATCTGTTCGACCCGCGCCGGTGCGACGCGAAATTGTCCGGGAACCTGCACGCGCATCGCGTAGCGGAAGGTGGCGTCGCCGTCGAAGTAGTTGACGAAGAGAACGGCGCGGTTGTCGCGGAACTCGCGCGTGCTGTACCAGTCGCTCCAATCCTTCTCGTTGTAGTTGAGGTCTATGCCGCTCACCTGTTCGACCTGCTCGCAGCCCGCCGGGATCGGGTCTTCGATCAACAGGTAGCTGGCCTTCTGCCCCTCGACTCTCAGGCGCGAGACGATGATGTCGCCGGAGCGCACGTCGCCCGCGAGCGGTTCGAGTTGCCACTTGAGCGTGCCCTGCTCGTCGCCCTCGACGACGCGCAGGCGCGAGTATTCGCGCGTCAGCTTCAACTGCGGCGTGGCTTGCGCGGCTGTCTCTTCGTCGTTCGTGTAGTGCACGAGCGTCGTCGAGAGGTAGAGCATGCCGTGCCCGTGTTTGACGACGCGCAACTCGCTTGCGCCGCCGACCTCCGAGTTCTTGCGAGAGATAACGAAGGTTTGCGCGGAGGTGGCGTCCGCCGCAGACATCTGGTGCGCGAGCACCTGCTCGCCGTTCAGGTAAACCTCGACGTTGTAGTCCGGCTCCAACTCTTTGCTCACTTTCAAGTAGTCCGTGAGGCCGAAGATGGCGAAGGCCGTATCTTTCGTCGAGAGCCAGTAGTAGCCGTGTTTCCTGCTCGTCACCAGCCAGCGCGCGGCCTTCGGCAACGTTTCACTCTGCGGAGAGATGCGCGCCAGCGCCTTGACCGAAAGAGCCGTCGCCTCCACGTCGTCCGTCTCTTCGATGTCGTGCATCGCCCTGCGCTTTGAAGACCAGTGCGCGTCGCGATCATTCACGCTGGCGGTGCGCTCGATCTCGCCCGCCACCGCTGCGGCGCGTTTCACGTCGCCGCGCTCCTTGAGCGCCAGCGCCAGCAGCGCACGACCGTAAGGCTGCAACTGCCCACGGTTATTGAACAGGCCGTCGAGGTAGCGCTCGCCGCCCGTGCCGCTTTCGACGAACGCGTAAATCATGTAGGCGCGCGACTCTGCGTCAATCGCGTCGCCCTTCTCGGTCTTGCCCTGCTCGATCATCCCCTTGAGTTTTTCGCGAGCGCGTTCGAGCCGCGTCTCGTCAACTTCGTACCCGGCGCGTTTGGCCTGCGCGAGGCCGTCCACGACGTAGGCCGACATGAACGCGTCGGTCTCGTCGTCTTTCCACCAACCCCAGCCGCCGTCTTCGTGCTGGTAATTGTAGAGACGGCGCAAGCCCTTGTTGACCTTGCGCGTGATGTTGTTCGTGTCCTTAATCGTCGCCGTCTGCACGCTGCGGAGCGCCTGCGAGACGATGACGTTCGGCAGGAAGCTCGACATCGTCTGCTCCGTGCAGCCGTATGGGAAACTGGTCAGGTAGTCGAGCGCGCCGAAGAGCGTGCCGGCGATGGAGGGCGCGACCTCGACGCGGAAACTGCGTGCGTTCGGGTCGGCGTTCGCGCTCAGGTTGTAAGTAAAAGTCTTCTCCGCGTCGTCGTCCGCGATGGCGACAGACTCAGCGCGCGTATTTTTCAGTCCGCGCGGGACGATTGGGATGCCCAACTCCAACGCGTCGGATTCAGTATCCGTCAGCGCCTTGGCGAGCACTTTCAACTCGCCCGTCGCAGGCGCGTTGACGCGCCAGTTGATGCGATATTCGCCCTGGCTCGGAATCGTGACGGTCTGCGTCGCCGAATCGAGCAGACGCGCGCCGCCAACGTCTATGGAAATCTGCGTCGTCTTGTCGGCCTTGAGATAGTTATGCACGATGCCGGAGAGCGTCACCGTGTCGCCCGCCGTGAGGAAGCGCGGCATCGCCACGCGGATGATGACATCCTTGCGCTCGACGACCTTCTCGACCGCCGTGCCGACGCGCGTGTCTGCCGTGACGGCGCGTGCCGTCGCGCGCCACGTCGTCAGGTTGTCGGGCAGGTCGAATTTCACAGACGCCTTGCCGTCCGCGCCCGTCACGACCGCAGGTTGCCAGAAAGCCGTGTCCTTGAAAATCTTTCTGACGAGCGGGTTGACCGTGTCCGCGTCGTTTTTGAAGTCGGCGAGTTGATAAGTTTTTCTGTTCTTCGCCAACTGGACGACCTTCTTCCCTGCGTAGCCCGTGAAATGGTAATTAATGGAGAAGGTGGTCTGCACTTCGTTGTAGCGCCGCCCGTAGAAATCGCGCCGGATGTCGCCGACGCTCTCAGGCGAGATGCTGTAGATTGACTCGTCAACCACCCCCAGAGAGACCTCCGCGCCCGCCGCCGGAGAGCCGTCCGCGTTGCGCGCCAGCACCGTGTAAGAGGCCGTCTCGCGCGGCTTGTACTCCTTCTTGTTCGGGACGATCTGCAAATTCAAAAGCTTGTCGCGCGCGGGCACGACGAGCATCTGCTCCTGCGTGTACATCTCGCCGTTTCGGACGTAGGTGACGTTCAGGAAGACGTTCGGCGCGAAGTTAGGTTCGATCTTCACGTCAATGAGCCGTGCGCGGCCCGTCGAGTCAAGTTCCTGCACGCTCAACACGGTCTTCAACTCGGTCGTGACGAGCAGGTGCGCCTGATCCGTCGGCAGGAGCGCGAGCACGTGCGCCGTCTCGCCGACGCGGTAGGTTTTCTTGTCGGGCACGAGCTTGATCGCGTCTTCGCCCTGATACGATAAGTCCGTCCACTGGTTGGCGCGGTCGGCTACCCAGATGGAGCCGGCCTCGGAGATAATCTTTTTCCCGCTCTCTTCAACGCTCGTCTTGATGTGAATGTTGCCGTTGGTCGTGACCGCATAGTCGTAAGCGGCCTTCCCTTCACCGTTCGTCTCGACATCGGCGGACGAGAGTTCCTTTTCGTGCAGTTCGTAATCGGGATACTCGTCGCCCTCTTCCGTCTTCTTAATCGCCTTTTCCCAGCGCCGCTCGAAAAACGTCAGGTGGACGCGCGTGGCTTGCGGGCGGCCTTCGCGGTCGTTGGCCGTGACGACGATTTTCGCAGTGTCGCCCTGATAGTAGACGTAGCGTTCCGGCTCGGCGTTGGCGACGACGTTGCCGCGCACGCCGACGAGCGAGCCGCTGCCGTCCATCGTACGGCGCGAGGCATCCGTCACCTGCGCTTCGAGGCGGTAGGTGTAATCCCAATTCTCTTTCTCGCCCGGCTGCGGCACGGCGAACTCGACATCGAGACGCCCCGCAGCGTCTAGTTTTCCTTCGCCCTCCTTGACCATCTGGTCGTCGTAGCCGCCGTAGCTGTCGCCCTCGTTTTCCGCCGAAGGATCAGCGCCGAACTCGTCCGCCTCTTCGTCGCCGGAGTTTTGCCACCAAGGGTAATAGCGCGAGCGGTAGACGTAATACTTCACGTCGGCGCGCGTGACGGGCGCGCCGAAGAAGTAGCGCGCGGAGACGGAGAACTTCGCCTTCTCGCCGACGTTGGCGTACTTCTGCGGCGCGCTGACAGCCACTTTGAATTCAGGCTTCTTGTACTCCTGCACCTCGAAATAGCCGCTCGCAGACTCCCCGTCGCCCACCTGCGCGTTGATGTTGTAGTTGCCGAGCGGGGCTTCTTCCGGCAAGTCCAGTTCGCCGCTGAAAGTCCCGCGCGTGGAAAGCGGCACATCTTTCTGATAAATCTGCCCGCCGCTCGTGTCTTCGACCGTGACGCTGACGGTCTTCCCCGGCAGAAGCTTGTAGCCCTTCTCGGTCAGGTTTCGCAGGATGCCTTTGAAGTAGACCTTCTGCTCCGGCCTGTAGACAGGGCGGTCGGTGTAGATATAACTCTTCAGGTTTTGATCGCCGCCGCCGCCCTCTTCATCACCCTCGCCGCCACCGCCGAAGTAGAACGAGTCGAGGTCGGAGATGGCGAAGTTCTCGCCCGCCGTCGCCATCAACAGGTAAGATTTGTTGGCCTCTTCGTCGCCGCCCTCCGCGTCTTCGCCGTTGCCCGTCTCCTCTGCGTTCGCGACCGGCTTCTTTTTATCCATCTTGAGCTTGAGCAGGCCCTGCCGGTCGGTCGTGCCGCCCTTGACGTTCTCTTCCTTGCGGACGATCTGGACGTTGACGCCCTCGCGCGGCACGCCCGTCTTACGGTCAACCGCGTAGACGAGCATCTGCCCGTCGCTCGAACTCTTCTCGACGAGCGTCAGGTCTGTGACGATGGCGACGCCGAAGGCGCGCAGGTCTCCGTTGACCGCCTCGACGAGATAGACGCCCGGCTCGCGCTTGCCCAGAGAAATCATGCGGCGGTCATAAACGTCTTCGAGCGGCGGCAACTTCTCGCGCCAACTGCTGACCATCTGGTCTGGATTGAGAAGCGGCACGCGTGCGTAGTCGGCGACGTTTAAGGGCGTGCGGTTGCTCACCTCGTCCTCGTCTTCGTCGCCGCGAAATTTCTGGTTGAAAGACTTGCGCGATTGATTCTGCAATTGCGTGCGGACGTATGTTTTGATGCCGCCGTAGAACCAACTCTTGAAGGCGCGCAATTTTTCCAGAAACGTCGGCCTGCGTTTGGCGTTCGCGCCGAGTTGCCCCTCTTCGTCCTCTCCGGCCTGATGCGGGTCGTCGAGCTGGCGAAAAAATTTGACGGGGTCTTTGACGCGATAGACGCGGAAGTCGAGATTGTCCACGCCGCGATAGTTGATCCACACGCGCGTGCGGTCGCCCGAACCGTAAGTATGGTTCGTCATCAGCGAGAAGAAGGGTTTGGCGTGTTCGTCCGGCACGGCTACCTCGCGCCCGACGTACTCCGGCAGAGACTCCGGCGCGGCCTGCGCCGCGAAGCGATTGAGCGTGCGTGCGCGCAGCACCGTGAAGGCGAAAAGCAGCGCGACGAGCGACGCATAGACGAGAATGGACGTGAAAAATGTTCGACGGGTCATAGGCCCTCGTTATTGCAGAATCTTGAGTCGGTAAAAGCCTGAGAAGTTGCGATTGGACGCGACCGGATGCCAGCGCGCGTCCGGGTGTTGGTCGAGCACGGCGAGGCGCACCTTCTTGATCGTGCCGGCGTCTGCCGGCGACGCGCCCGTGTGATAGGCCACCCAGTCGCTCGCGCCTTCGGAATCCTCGCGCGCTTCGCCGAGGAAGATCATCACGTGATAGGGATACTTCTGCACCCACGGTTGATGAAAGAAAAGCAGATCGCCGGGACGTGCCTGCCGACGGTCGCGGCTGGCGAATTCGCAGTTGAAATCCTTGAGCGTGCGCGCGTCCGCAAACTCGGAAAAGCCGCCGTCGCCTAAATCGGACTCGTGAAAATCGCCGGAGCCGGTGCGGAAAAGTTTCTCGCCGAGCGGGCTGCTCTCCAGACTGTAGGCTCGCACGTCGGGCGCGAGCGGTTCGTATTCAGCGCCCATCTTTTTGAGCCACGCGCGGTCATGCGCGCGGAGCGCCTCACGCCATGCGAAGCGCACGAGGCCGGCACAGTCTCTCTGCTCCGCGCTCCAAGCGTCGCTGGCGTGATAGAACTGCAACTCGGCGATGACCGTGAACCAGCGGCGGAAGTTTTCGCGATCAGTGAACGTGCGAAGCTCTGCGCGGTCTGGAACGCCGTCGCCGTCCGAGTCGTCCCAGCGCGTCTGTGCAGGCGGCGTCCTGCTTTCGGCGTGCGCCACGCGCGGCGAGTCGCGGCGGCAGGCGGCGGCGGTCGAGGCGAGGGCGACGAGCAGCAGGCAAACTTTGATTCGATGTTGTGCAGAAAGGCGCATCCGCGAGATGACCTGACGCGATCAAATTTATCGCCCGCGCTTACGGCGCGGCGACTCTTCGTGTCCCTGTTGAAATTCGCGTGCGTCCGCCGAGTCCGACGGGCACGCCCGCCCCTGTTCTCTTGCGCGCGAGGAAAAACGTGCTGCCAGCAGTATGCACGCTAAAGCTAACACGGCTGTCAACGGCGGCTCAAGCCCTCGCCACGGTCGCGCGGCGCGGGATTGACCGCGTCAATGTTGACTTTCCAACTGATTTGAAATAGAAGCATCTGCCAAAGAGAAGCCCGCGCCTTCCACCCGTCGCGTCTTCGCGCACACGAGATTTGATTTGTCTTGAAAACTCTTCGACAGTGAGGTGTCTCGCATGAAGCATTTCGTCCACATCAACGTCAACGGCGCTGATCGCTCGCACGAAGTAGAGCCGAGGCTCCTGCTCGTCCACTACCTGAGAGACGTGCTGGGGCTGACGGGCACGCACGTCGGCTGCGAGACTTCCCTGTGCGGCGCGTGCACGGTGCTCGTGGACGGGCAGGCCGTCAAGTCGTGCACGATGTTCGCCGTGCAGGCCGACGGCGCGCACGTTAAGACGATTGAAGGCTTTGCCGCCGACGGCCAACTGCACCCCGTACAGGAAGGCTTCTGGGAGCGCCACGGCTTGCAGTGCGGCTACTGCACGCCGGGCATGATCGTCGCCGCGTCGCAACTCCTCGAACGCAACCCTGCACCCTCGCGCGAAGAGATTCGCCACGGACTCGAAGGCAATCTGTGCCGCTGCACCGGCTATCAACACATCGTCGAGGCCGTCGAGTATGCGGCGCGTAAGGTGTAGGCGCGACGCAAGAACGATTCAGCGCGCTCGTTGCTTCTACCGGTGAGCCGCGTGCGCGGCGATGATTATCCGGGAGCGTCAAGCTGGCGTGATTCTTCGTTTGTGATGGC
Organism: Acidobacteriota bacterium; assembly: GCA_020200155.1. Taxonomy (GTDB): domain Bacteria; phylum Acidobacteriota; class Blastocatellia; order Pyrinomonadales; family Pyrinomonadaceae; genus JAIVJG01. Next base: position 21,467 of record JAIVJG010000159.1, read on the forward strand.
GTTTTCCAGATAGGCAATCAAGGGTGGGAGGTCAACTGTAATAATCTGCCAGAGGATGTCGAGGTCAACGGAGTCGTAGCCATGGATAAGGCGGTTGCGGAGGCTGACGATTTGCGGCCAGGGAATTTCGGGATGATTGACGCACACGTCTTGCGGGACGCGCCCAGCCGCCTCGCCGACGATCTCCAACAGGCGTACCAGCGCGAGGTTCAAGAGGCGATTCGAGTCGAGGTCGGCGCGGGTTCTACCCTGTGCGAAGGAGATGGCCTCCTTCGCGTGATCCAGCATATGACGCAGGGCCAACGTGCGATCACGCTTGCTCATATTGTGGCTCGGATTCAGCCTCCACCCGGCTGCGGAAATGTGGACTAAGGAAGTGCGAAGTGTTGAGGTCAACTTTGCGACCGAGTATGTCTGAGAGTTCTGCCTCTATGGCAAAGAAGGCCAGACCGGGAACGTGCTCCGGCTCAAACTCGACGAGCACATCAACGTCGCTCTCCGGGCGAAAGTCGTCACGCAGCACAGAGCCGAAAAGAGAGAGCCTGCGGATGTGATGCTTGCGGCAAAAGTCCGCAATCTTTGATTGGTCAATCTTGATCCGTGGCATCTCGACCCTCGCAAAGTGTAGACCGTCCATCTGCCGGATTGGCAGGCACAGAGCAATAGTAGCATCGGTTGGCCGATAGGACACCTTAAAGAAGCCTCTGCTTTTGGAGAAAATATGGCTCAAAAATATGTAGGCCAGCGCGTCAAGCGGACGGAAGACCCGCGCTTGATTAAGGGGTTGGGGCATTACGTGGACGACATCCGCCTGCCGGACACGCTCCACGTCTCGTTCCTGCGCTCGATGTACGCGCACGCGCGCATCAGCGGCGTGGACGTGAGCGAGGCGTTGAAAGCGCCGGGCGTGGTCGCGGTTTATACGGGCCGCGACGCGGCTGAAAAGATCGGCCCGGTGCCGTGCGCCGCCGCGCTGCCGGATTTGAAAGTGCCGGATCATCGCGTGCTCGCCACGGACAGGGTTTATTTCGTCGGCCACCCCATTGCCGCCGTCGTCGCCACAGACCGCTACGCCGCGCGCGACGCCGTTGACCTCATCACGGTTGACTACGAAGAACTGCCGGTCGTCGTTGACGCGGAAGCGGCGGCGCTGGAGGGCAGCCCCGTCATCCACGAACACTTCGGCGACAACATCGCATACAGGCTGACGGCTGGCGAGGGCGACATCGAGGCGGCGCTCGCCTCGGCTGACCGCCGCCTCAAACAGCGCATCATCAACCAGAGGCTCGCGCCCGTGGCGATGGAGCCGCGCGGCGTGCTCGCGCGTTATCTTCCCGGCGAAGAGGAACTGACCGTCTGGTCTTCGACGCAGATACCGCACCTCCTGCGGACGCAGCTCGCGTTGATGATCGGCATGCCGGAAAACAAGTTGCGCGTCATCACGCCGGAGGTCGGCGGCGGCTTCGGCTCGAAGTTAAACGTCTACGCGGAGGAAGCACTGCTCGGCTGGATCGCGATGCAGTTGGGCCGTCCCGTCAAATGGATCGAGACGAGGCGCGAGAATATGCAGGCGACCATTCACGGGCGCGGGCAGGTCGGCGAGATCAAGATCGGCTGCCGTGAAGACGGCACGTTGACAGGGCTGCGCTACAACGTCGTCGCAGACCTCGGCGCGTATCATCAACTGCTCACGCCCGCGATCCCGACGCTGACGGGATTGATGCTCTCCGGCTGCTACAAAATTCCCGCGATCCAGATCAACGTCACCGGCGTCTTCACAAACAAGGTGGCGACGGACGCCTATCGCGGCGCGGGACGGCCCGAAGCCACTTACGTCGTCGAGCGTGCGCTGGATTTAGTCGCCGCCGAACTCGGCCTCGACGTGGTGGAAGTGCGGCGCAGGAATTTCCCGAAGCCGGACGAGTTTCCTTTCAAGACCGCGACCGGCCTCTTCTACGACACGGGCGACTACGAGGCCGCGCTCGACAAGGCGCTGGCGAACTCCGATTACACGAAACTGCGTGAGGAGCAGAAACGTGCGCGCGAAGAGGGGCGACTCGTCGGCATCGGCGTCTCGACCTACGTGGAAATCTGCGCGCTCGGCCCGTCGCAGGCGATGCCCGCAGGCGGCTGGGAGAGCGCGACGGTGAGAATCGAGCCGACCGGCAAGGTCACGATTCTGACCGGCGCGTCGCCGCACGGGCAGGGACAGGAGACGAGCTTCGCGCAGATCGCGGCGGACGAACTCGGCGTCCGTATTGGCGACGTGACCGTCATCCACGGCGACACGGCAATCGTGCAGTACGGCATAGGGACTTTCGGCAGCCGCGCCACGGCGGTCGGAGGCACGGCGGTCTACATCGCCATCGAGCGTCTCAAGGAAAAGGCGCACAAGATTGCCGCGCATATACTCGGCGCGGACGCCTCAAGCCTCGCCTTCAGCGAAGGGCGCTACTCGCTGACCGGGGCGCAGGTGGCGGCGGGAGCTGAAGTCCCTGAACCCGTCGTGCCCGTCGCGCAAGCGCCCGCCGCCGCCCTGCCCGAACCGCAGACCGAAGGCAAGCGGAGTCTCACGCTGCAAGACATCGCGCTCGCCGCGCACCTCGCCAAAGAGCTTCCGCCCGACATGGAGCCGGGACTCTCCGCGACCTACTTCTTCGAGCCGAAGAATTTCACTTTCCCCTTCGGCACGCACATCGCCGTCGTCGAGATCGAGCGCGACACGGGCGAGATTAAATTTCAACGCTACGTCGCAGTGGACGATTGCGGGCGCGTCATCAACCCGATGCTCGTTGACGGGCAGATACACGGCGGCATCGTGCAGGCGCTCGGCCAGGCGCTCTACGAAGAGGTGGTCTACGACGAGCAGGGGCAACTCGTGACGGGCACGCTGATGGACTACGCCGTGCCGCGCGCGAAGATGATTCCGTGGCTCGAACTCGACCGCACGGAGACGCCCACGCCCGTCAACCCGCTCGGCGTCAAAGGCGTCGGCGAGGCCGGCACTATCGGCGCGACCCCCGCCATCGTCGCGGCGGTCGTGGACGCGCTCGCGCCCTTCGGCGTGCGACATCTCGACATGCCGATTAAGCCGGAGACCGTCTGGCGCATCGTCAGCCAGCAGACTTCAGGAGGCGGAAGATGATCCCAGCACAGTTTGATTACGTCGCACCCGTAACGCTCGACGAAGCGTTGTCGCTGCTCGCAGAGCATCAGGACGAAGCGAAGATTCTGGCTGGCGGCCACAGTCTCATCCCGGCGATGAAGTTGAGATTCGCGCAGCCCGCGCTGCTCGTGGACATCGGGCGACTTAAAGACCTCGCCTACATTCGTGAGGAAGGCGGGCAGGTTCGCGTCGGCGCGATGACGACGCATTACCAGCTCGAATCTTCGGCGCGGCTGCGGGAGATTTGCCCTCTGCTGCCCGAATGCGCCGCCGCTATCGGCGACGTGCAGGTACGCAACAAGGGAACCATCGGCGGGAGTCTCGCGCACTCAGACCCTGCGGCGGACTGGCCCGCCGCGATCCTCGCGCTCGACGCAGAGATGATCGTCGTCAGTGCCGTGGGCGAGCGCGCCATCCCGGCCTCCGACTTTTTCGTGGACATGCTCACCACCGCGCTCGCGCCGAACGAAATCCTGCGCGAGATTCGCGTGCCCCTCCCACCCCCGCGCACCGGCCACGCTTACGCGAAGCTTCCGCACCCCGCGTCCGGCTTCGCCGTCGTCGGCGTGGCGGCCAGCGTCACGCGCGGCGCGGACGGCACTTGCGAGTCGGCGAGCGTCGGCGTCACAGGCGTTTCGGTTAAGGCTTACCGCGCACGCGGCGTCGAACTCGCGCTCAAGGGCGGCGCGCTCGGCCAACAGGAGATCGCAGGCGCGGCGACACACGCCGCCGACGGCGTTGACTTAAACGAAGACCTCGCGGCCTCCGCCGACTACAGACGCCACCTCGCCGAAGTTTACGCGCGCCGCGCCATCGAACGGGCCGCGTCGAGAGTTTCGTAAAACTCAGCACACGGCAGTCAAGGGCCAGCCGCGAGCCTGTTCACCATTGCCGTCCGCTTTCTTATGAAAATCGAAGGGACACATGAACTGCGCGCCGCGCGCGAGCGCGTCTGGCAATCGCTGGTTGATCCGTCGGTGTTGCAACGCTGCATACCGGGCTGCGAGCGGCTGGAGCAGACGGGCGAGAATAGTTATTCGACCATCCTGCGCGCGGGAGTCGGCAGCATCAAGGGCGTTTTTCAGGGCAACGTGCGGCTCGAAGATTTGCGACCGCCCGCGCACTACCGGCTCGTCGTTGACGGCAAGGGGCAGCCGGGATTTTTGAAGGGCGCAGGCGAACTCGAACTCGAAGAGATGGGCGAGGGCTTGACCGTCATCAAGTACGCGGGCGACGTGCAGGTCGGCGGCACGATTGCCTCTGTCGGCCAGCGTATGATTCAGGGCGCGGCGAAGATGATGGCCTCGCAATTCTTCACCGCGCTCGAAGCCGAGGCACAGACGCAGGCGGGCGAGCCGCCTCCCCAACATGGATTTTTTCGCACCGCCCTGAGATGGCTCTCAGGGCTGCTCCGGCGAATCATGCGGGGATCAAAGTAGGACAAGCATTCCCGACTGCTCTAAGTTTGGAGTTTCTCGTGCTCAAAAAAATAGCCTGCCTGCTCCTGATTTTCCTCTGCGCCTCTCTCGCCCGGCCTCACAGCTCGTCTCAACACGGCGACGCGCGGGCGGCGCAACACAAGGCCAGCGTCTCCCTGCAAGCCAGTAGGCGAGACGCACGACCGCTCTGGCCCGGTGCGCGCTTCAACGGCGACGACCGGCGACGCGCGATTTATCGCGGGATGCGTTTCATCTATCGAGGGGCGCGCGAGCCGGAGAATTTTAAGGAGTACGGAGAGGATTTGGTGTGGTGGTTCGGCGTGACCTCCGGCGTCATGCGCGACCCGGCGCTGCGGAGGATGGCACGGCGGATGGGCGTCGAACTGGCGCTGCGCTGGCGGCGCGAGCATCGTACAGTCCCGCGTGGCGCGGATGCCGACACCATCGCCGAACTGGTCTCCGGCGACAACGCGGCGTCATCCCTCGGCGTCCGCGCCGCGAGGCTCAAGGAACAACTGCGCTTCGCCGCCTCTCGTTTCTCAGCCCGCGAGTATCTCAAGTTCGACCCACTCACAGAGCCGCCGCCCAACGATGTGCCCGAAGAGTGCGAGTACGACCAGACAGAGAATCCGCGCGGGGCGACTGTCTGCGCCGTGTGCCACAGGCCGCTCGCGATGAAGTCGCGCTACGACGTGTGGTACGACGCGCTGATTACGGCATACATCGGCGAGCGCGCTCGCATCAAGCTCGGCGCGAGCTACGCGGACGTGCTCAAGTGGCTGCCTTCGCTGCGTCCCTACAGAGGCCGCGAGCAAGACGCCAACACGGATTTCATTGACTCTGTCTATGCCGCCACGCACGTCGTCTACACCTTGAACGATTACAGCCGCTACAGGCTCTCGCCGCGCTGGCTGCCGCAGGAGTACGAATTTTTGAGGTCGAGCGTGAAGGAGGCCGTGGCGATTGGCGACACGGACATGCTGGGCGAATTGCTCGACTCGCTCAAGTCTTTCGGCCTGACCGATGCGGATGCGGAGGTTCGCGCGGGCACGGAGTTTCTGCTCGCGCGACAGAACCTTGACGGCAGTTGGGGCGACGTGGACGAAGATGATTTTTACGACCGCTACCACCCGACCGAGACGGCGATTGACGGACTGAGCGACTACGCCTGGCAGGGCGAGCGAATTAATTTCCCGCAGTTGAAGCCTGTGCTTGAGAAGTGGGCGGCGGGGCATGAAGCAACGACGACGCCTTGAGTCAAACTATGCGCGCCGCCGTCGCGCCTTTGACTTTCGGCTGCGCGTCTCTGATACTCCTGTTTAGTTTCAAAACTCTCCCGCCGTATCGCCAACATTGCATGTCCTGCCTCTCGCGACAGGACGAGAGGAGAATCTCGCGATGACTTCCAGGTTTACCTTGACGGCTAAAAGAATCGTCTTCTTACTCGTTCTGGCTATGGCGCTGGACATTCCTGCCCATAGTCAGGTGATGGGACGGATTGGCGGCAGGGGGCAGGGGCGTAGGGAAGGCAGAATTGTTTTACCCACGCCTCCCTTCAACCCGGATGCGGGGATTCTCAGCGGCCCCGCCAGCCGTCGCCGCAATCAGCCGAAGGCCGCGCCGCCCCGCGCGGTCAATCGCCGCGTCCACGCCGACAATCGAAACCCGCGACCGGGCACGCCGCGCAGGCGCAGAGTCCGAAGGGGCTGGCATAAACACAGAGGCCATCACTGAGAGAAACGGTTCGAGCCTGAGAGCCGCCGTCAGTTCGCCTCACATCCGGTCGGGAGTTATGTTGACGGCTGGTCTCTCAGCTTGAAACGCTGTAGCTTTCCCGTCGCGGTGCGCGGCAACTCGTCGAGAAAGTAAATCTGCGACGGGCGCTTGTGGGACGGAAGCAAGGCTCTGACGCGCGCCTTCAACTCGTCTTCCATGCTCGCGCCGGCTGTCTCGCCCGACTTGAGCACGACGAAAGCCGCGACACGGTTCATCCCGTCTTCGGATGCGCGCGGCACGACCGCCGCTTCGAGCACGCCGGGACAGGAAAGCAACGCGTCTTCAACTTCCACAGGCGAGACCCAGAGACCTTTGACTTTGAAGAGGTCGTCGCCGCGTCCCTCGAACCAGTAGAAGCCTTCATCGTCGCGACGGTAGATGTCGCCTGTGAGCATCCAGTCGCCGAGCATCGTGGCGGCGGTCTTCTCAGGGTCGCGCCAGTAGCCGGGGCTGGCGCTGCCGCCTTTGACGAGTAAGCTGCCCGTCCCCGCACCTTCGATGTCGCGCCCCTGCGCGTCCAACAGCTTCGCCTCGTAGCCGGGCACGGGCTGGCCGCTGCTGCCCGGTTTGATTCTCTCGCGCGTGTTCGTGATGAACATCTGTAGCATCTCGGTCGAGCCGATGCCGTCGAGAATGTCGAGTCCGGTCAGTTCCTTCCACTCTCGGAAAATGCTTTCGGGCAGGCGCTCGCCCGCAGAGACGCAGAGCTTGACGGACGAAGTGTCGAGCGCGCCGCCCTGCGCGCGGTGTTCGATGAGCGAGCGATAGACGGCGGGCACGCCGAAGAAAACAGTCGGGCGGTGTCGCTCGAACACTCCTGCGACGACGGGCGGAGTCGGGCGATCTTTGCAGAGGATGGCTGTCGCGCCCGAACCGAGCGGGAACGAGAGACTGTTGCCCAGCCCGTATGCGAAGAAAAGTTTCGACGAGGAAAAAAGCCTGTCCTCAGTCCGCACGCGCAGGACGTGCTTGCAGCAATGCTCGACGGTGTAAGGCAGATTGCCGTGGACGTGCACGGCTCCTTTCGGCGGCCCGGTGCTGCCGGAGGTATAGAGAATAAAAGCCGGCGCGTCCGCGGCGACATCCAGAATTTCCGCCTCGCCCGCTCCGGCAAGAGCCGTTTGAAGATTCGACGCACCGTCGGCTTCGCCGTCAACGAGCAGGACGTTCGAGAGTTGAGCCAGCCCGCTTCTGATGCTTTGGAGTTTCTCAAGTTGATCCGACGACGCGACGAGAACTCTCGCGCCGCAATGGTCGAGGACGTAAGCCAGCTCCGCCGCCGTGAGCATTGTGCTGACGGGCACGGCCAACGCGCCGACCGCCGCGCTGCCCATGAAAGCGATGACGAACTCCGGGCAGTCGCGCGACGCAATCGCGACACGCTCGCCCGCCTTCACGCCCAGTTCCGCCGTGATGAGGTGGCCGAATTGCCCGACCTGTCGCGCCAGTTCGCCGTAGCTCACGCGGCGGCCTTCAAACACGATGGCCGGTTGCAGCAAGCGTCCGCCTTCCACGGCTGCTTTGAAAAGATATTCGACGAGATTCACGCGCGCGTCCTTTCCAGAGACGGGGCTGCTCCTGCATGAACGAATGTATGTTTGACTTGCGGCGCGGCAAGAAGAGTCGAGCGCGCATATTTTATCGCCGCGCCACATGACAGTCAAAAGTTACAAGTCGCCGCCTGTGCGTTATATTCTCCTGCGTGCCGGTTTCAACTTTTGTACGTCGAGCGTCGCGGTCGCGGGCAGCCGGGAGAGATGAGGTGTTTATCAAAACAGTTTTCGTCGGACTATGTTGCCTCTGCGCGCTGTCATTCGCCGGCTGCCATTCCGGCTTCGCGACCGGGGGCGGGCCGACGGTCGAGGAAGTCCGGCGGAGCGGGCCGTCGCCGGAGCCGCCTAACGGAGAGAACGGCTACGAGCCGCCCGTCGTCCTCGCCTCGCTCGAAGACCGTGCGATTGACGAGAGCAGCGGGATCGTCGCTTCGCGCCGCAATCCCGGCCTCTTCTGGACACACAACGACTCCGGCGACGGCCCGTTCCTCTACGCCTTCGACCGGCAGGGTCGCGGTGGCGGCGTCTGGCGCGTGGGCGGCGCGTCGGCGCGCGACTGGGAAGACATCGCGACGGGGCCGGGGCCGCAACCCGGCACGCCGTATCTCTACGTCGGCGACATCGGCGACAACGGCAGGAAGCGCGCAGAGGTCGTCGTCTATCGCGTCGCGGAGCCTCTGATCGCGCCGGAGGACGCGCTCACTTCGAAGACCAATCCGCGCGCCACGGAAACCGCAGACGCCCTCCGCCTGAAATACCCGGACGGCAGCCACGACGCCGAAACGCTGTTGATTCATCCGCAGACCGGCGACCTCTACATCGTCATCAAAACCACGCAGCAGACCTCGAAAGTTTACCGCGCCAGAGCGCCGCTCTCGACTTCGACGACGAACGCGCTCGAATTCGTCATGGACTTGCGCGTGCCCTCCGTCTTCGCCGGACTGATTACCGGCGGCGACATCTCGCCGGATGGTCGCCGCGTCGTGCTGTGCGATTACGTCAGCGCCTACGAACTGCGCCCCGGCGATGCCAACGCCGGCAACTTCGACGACATCTGGAAGCAGCCGCCCGTCACCGTCGCGCTCGGCGAGCGCGTGACGGGCGAGTCCGTCTGCTACAGCCTCGACGGCGCTTCGCTCCTCGCCACCAGCGAAAGGACGCCGACCCCGCTGATAGAAGTAAAGGCGAAAGGAAAAAAGTAAGAGGCAGAAGTGAAGACAATGGGAGCATGTCCCTCATCTTCACCTCTGCCTTTACTCTTTTCCTTTTTGCTTTTTTTACGGCTTCGGCATTTCAATCGGCTTGCCTGTCATCAGGGTCGGCGCGTCGAAGCGTCGAAGCGTTTCGTTCAACTGCGGGACGGTCTCCCTGAGAAACTTGTTGACGGCGGCGAATTTCTCGTCGAACTCCTTTTGAATCATGGCGAAGTTCTCATGCATCGCGGGTGTCGGCGCGGCGTTTGAAGAGTCAATCGAGAAGAAGAGGCCGCCGATCTTGTCAACGAGTTGCGCTTTGCCGTCAATGCCTAGGCCGCCCTCCGGCTGCGCGAGTGTGTTCTGCAACTTCTCGACCGCCTTCTTCTGCTCGGTGAGTTTGTCAGACAATTCCTTCGGCACGTCGGTCAGGCGATCCTTGGCCGTCTTCTCGACGAACTCCAGTTGCGATTTGAGACTGTCGAGCGTTCGCAGCGCCTGATTCGTCGCCGTCTGCATGTCGCGCAATTTCATCTGCATGTCGAACTGCGTTTGCAGGTCGGACATGGGCACGGAGATCGTCGGGTCGAGACGCACCTCGATGGGCTTCTCCACGGTCTTCCCGCCGACGGTCAGGCGAACTGTGTAAATGCCGGGCAAGACCTGCGGGCCGCGCGGGCCGCCCGTGAACTGCACTTCTTCGTCCGTCGGAGGCCGGCGCACCTGCGGGCCGCCGTAGCGCAGGTTCCACGAGACGCGGTTCAAGCCCTGCTCCTTCGCCACGTTTTCGAGGTCAACAATCACCTTCCCCTTCGAGTCGAGTATCTGAATCTTCGGCTTCGACTTATCGTCGGGCTTCGTCTTGTCATCTACCTTCGTCTTGTCATCAGCCTTCGCTCTATCATCAGGCTTCGACTTATCTTCGGGCTTCGTCTTCAGGTAATAACTGATGAGCGCGCCGTAGGGCGGGTTGGGCGCGACGAGCGGCTTGTCGCCGATGCCGTAGCGCGTAAATCTCGTCGTGTAGCGAAGCGCGGGGCGCACGTCGAACAGGTGCACGTCCTCGCGCAGCACTTCGGGCGTTGACTGCTGGATGGGCGTCGCGTCGTCGAGAATCCATAGCCCGCGCCCATGTGTGGCGAGTATCAAATCGTTTTCGCGCGGGTGGATGACGATGTCGTGGACGGCGACATGCGGCAGGTTTTTCAGTTCGAGCCGCTGCCAGTTCGTCCCGCCCGTGTAGGAGATGAAGAGGCCGAGTTCCGTGCCAGCGTAGAGCAGGCGCGGGTATTTCGGGTCTTCGCGCACGACCCAGACGTAGGCGCTGGCGGGCAGGTTGCCGCTGATGTTCTGCCATGTGCGCCCTTCGTCCGTAGTCTTGAAGACGTAAGGGCGTCTGTCGTCGAGTAGGTGACGGTCAAAGGCGACGTAGGTAAGTTTGGCGTCTGCGCGCGAAGGCTCGACGTGCGAGACGGGCGAGTTGGCCGCGAGGCCGTTGACGTTCCTGACGAGGTTCGTCCAGTTCTTTCCGCCGTCGGTCGAGAGTTGCAGGTTGCCGTCGTCCGTGCCCGCCCAAAGCACGCCCGCGCGCAGGGGCGATTCGGCGAAGCTGATGATCGTCTCGTAATACTCCGCGCCCGTGTTCTCGAAAGCGACGGGGCCACCCGCCGATTGCTGTTTGGATTTGTCGTTGTTAGTGAGGTCGGGGCTGATGGTCGTCCACGTCTTGCCGAAGTCCCTGGACTTGAAGACGACGTTGCCCGTCAGGTAGACGGTATTCTTGTCGTGGGGCGAGGGGATGATCGGCGAGTTCCAGTTGAAGCGATACTTCGCGTCCAACGCAGGGCCGCCGTCGTCGCCAAGATAGGGCGCGACGAGTTGCTGCTCGCGCGTGCGAAAGTCCGTGCGGACGATGTTGCCGCCCTGCGACTCGGTAAGATAAAGCTCCGGGTCGTCCGGGTGGTTGAGGGCGTAAAAGCCGTCGCCGAAACTGAGCATCCGCCAGTCGTCATTCAAAATTCCGGCAGGCTCGCGCGTGCGGCTCGGCCCCGTCCACGTGCCGTTGTCCTGCAAGCCGCCCATCACGTAGTAAAACGGCTGGCGATTGTCTGCGAAGACCTGATAGAACTGCCCAACGGGAAGATTCTGTATGGACTCCCACGTCTCGCCCTGATCGTAGGAGACGGCGGCTCCGCCGTCCTGCCCCTGCCAGAGACGCTTCGGGTTGAGCGGGTCAATCCAGAAGGCGTGAAAGTCTACGTGCGTGCGCCCGCTGATGGGGCGGAAGGTGCGCCCGCCGTCAACGGACGTAAAGAGCGTCGAAGCGGCGGCATAGACGCGGTTCTCGTTCGTCGGGTCAACGCGGACGTGCGTGTAGTAGAAGCCGCGCGAGACGATTGATGTCTGCTTCGAGACGTTGCGCCACGTCTCGCCACGGTCGTCGGAGCGCCAGAACGTTCCCTCCTTCGCCTCCGTGATGGCGTAGACGATGTTCGGGTTCGACGGCGCTACCGCGACGCCCATGCGCCCGACGAGTTTCGGCAAACCGCCCTCAAGTTTCTTCCAGGTGCGCCCGCCGTCAATTGATTTGAAGAGGCCGCCGCGCTCGCTGCCCGACGTGTGCGTCCAAGGCGTGCGACGAAACTTCCACATCACCGCGTAAAGTATGTTGGGGTTCGACGGATCAATGTCCATGTCGGCGACGCCGTGCTCGTTGTCCACGTAGAGCGTGCGCGCCCACGTCCGCCCGCCGTCGGTCGTCATGTAGACGCCGCGCTCGTCGTTTGCGCCGAAAGCGTGGCCGAGCGCGCCGACGTAAGCCACTTCGGGGTTGCGCGGGTTGACGAGGATTTTGGAGACGTGTTCCGTGTCGCGCAGTCCCATGTGCTGCCACGTCTTCCCGCCGTCGGTTGACTTGTAGACACCGTCGCCGAACGACACCGAGTTGCGGACAGCCGACTCGCCCGTGCCGAGCCAGACCACGTCGGGGTTGCCGGGTTCGAGCGCGATGTCGCCGATGGAGATCGTGCCCTGCCGCTCGAAGAGGGGCCGCCATGTGACGCCCGCGTTCGTCGTCTTCCACAGTCCGCCAGAGGCCGAGGCGACGTAGACGACATTCGGGTTGCCGGCGACGCTCTCAATGTCGGCGACGCGCCCGCTCATGTTGCCGGGGCCGAGGTTGCGCCATTCCAGACGCTCGAAAGCCTTCATCTCGATGGCGGCATCTTCGGGCGGCGCGGGCGTCGGCGACGTGGACGGCTCCGGCGAAGGCGTCGGGGTCGGAGAAGATTGCGGCGGTTGCGCCGCGACCGACCGCGCGACGAAGCACGCGACGAGGAAGAGGACGAGACCGAATGCGAAGTTGCGTCTGCGCTTTGACATTGTTCGACTCCCTGATTTTTAGCGATCTGATAGAAGATATGGACGGCGCGGCAGGATAAACCAACCATCCGCCCCCCGTCTATCTAAAAAAACAGGCGACCACACGCCTGAGCTGAAGCGAGATGGCTCGCGCGCCTCTTCAACCTCGACGCTCGACCCGCGCCGCATGTGAGCCTGCTTTTACTAATCTAAAAATTTGGACGGAAATTCAAAATTTAAGGTATACTCCTCGCAGATCAAGGCGACGGCTCGCGTATTTCCTTTGTTTTCCTGCTGAAATGTGTAAGGGGCGGCAAACGGTATGCGAGTTGCGGTGGTTTTCGCTCGTATCTTATTTCTGACGGCTGAGCGTCGGACAAGCAGCCTTTCATTCCATTCAATACCAAAAGTTTTCCTATCACACTGGGCTTTGAGATTAGAAAGCCTGCCCCGTTAACGTTCAGTCATTAGTGCGTCACGCGCACAATCTTTGGAGGGAGCCTACCATGAAATTTCTTTCTTCAAGGCTGACCGCCTTGCTGTTACTGACTTTCGCCTTCGGCGTCATCGCCCACGGGCAGGTCACGACCTCCGGATCAATCACCGGCGCGGTGACTGATCCGCAGGGCGCTGTCGTCGCCGGCGCGACCATCGTCGCCAGGAACAACGGAACCGGTCAGGAACTGACCACGACCGCCTCTGACGACGGCACTTTCACCATCCCGACCGTCCCCGCCGGCACCTACACGGTGACGGTCACGAGCCAGGGCTTCAAGACGCTCATCCTCAAGGACGTGATGGTTAACGTCGGCACGCCGTCGAATATCAAGGGGCAACTCGAAATCGGCGTCGCCAACGAAACCGTGACGATTATCGGCACGGGCGGCGAGTTGTTGCAGACGCAGTCCGCCACGGTCGGCCAGACCATCACGGGACGACAGATTCTCGACCTGCCGCAGGCGTCGCGCAACGCCCTCGACCTGATACTGTTGCTCCCAGGCTCGCAGACGCCGGGACGCCCGCGCCAGTCCACCATCAACGGACTGCCCAAGGGCGCACTGAACATCACGATGGACGGCGTCAACGTTCAGGACAATGTGCTCAAAGGCTCGGACGGGTTCTTCACGTTCGTGCAACCGCGCGTTGACTCGGTTGAGGAGGTGACGATCTCGACCTCCACGCCGGGCGCGGAGAGCGCTGGCGAGGGAGCCGTCCAGATCAAATTCGTGACCAAGGGCGGCACGAACGAATACCACGGCGGCGTCTTCTGGTATCGCCGCGACCCCAACTTCAACGCCAACTTCTTCTACAACAACCGTGACCTGCCGGCCAACCCGCAGACGGGCAAGGCCCCGCGCACGCGCCAGATGCTGAACCAGTTCGGCGGCAAACTCGGCGGCCCGATCCAGATTCCGGGCATTGGCTATAACCGCCACCGCGACAAGCTCTTCTTCTTCGTTGACTTTGAAGAGTATGCCTTGCCGGAGTCGCAGCTACGCACGCGCAACATTCTGGCCCCAGACGCGCAGAACGGCATCTTCACTTACACCGCCGGCGGCGTGACCCGCACGGTCAATGTCTTTCAGTTCGCCGCCGGGCGTGGCATCACCAATCCGACGCCCGACCCGACTATCGGGACGCTGCTGTCGTCCATCCGTTCCTCCGCGTCGGGCGGCTTCGTCGCCAACACCAGCGACCCGAACGTGCAGCAGCTTACCTTTCAGAATCAGGGCGGGCAGCGGAGATACTTCCCGACCGGTCGCCTCGACTGGAACGCGACGAAGAACAACCACGTCGAGATGATTTACAATTACCAGCAGTTCAAGTCGAAGGTTGACTTCCTGAACAACGCCGACCCGGCCTTCCCCGGTTTCCCGAACTTCGGCAGCCAGGACTCGAACCGTTTCTCCTACGTGGCGGCTCTGCGCTCGACCCTCGGCTCGCACCTCGTCAACGAGGCGCGCTTCGGCCTGACGGGAGGCACGGTGCTCTTTTTCCCGGGGTGCAACTCCGGCCAGTTCGCCAATCAGGGCGGGTTCGCTCTCAACATCAACC
>JAIVJG010000118.1 GCA_020200155.1 Acidobacteriota bacterium
CTTATCCTGTGCGACGAGTAGATATTCTTGTAAAGAGTCGAGCGACTGATACGCCTGAAACTTCGCGCCCCTGTCGAAAGCCTCCGTGCTTTTTGAGAGAACTTCGATGATGAGCAAGGGGTTAGCAATGATGTCCCGGCGATCATCGTGAAACTGTGGCTCTTCGCACAGGACGGCGATGTCAGGATAGAAGAACTTGCGGGACACTTGTAGCCGCACCTTCATCTCATTCGTCAAAATATCGTATTTGCGACCACGCAATTGATTGCCCACCTCGATAGCCATATTGGTAACAATCCTGATGTGGTTGATGTGCGCGCCGGTCATGGCGATCACGACGCCGTCCATGTACTCGCTCTTCGTATCGGCTTCGCGCTCGGCGGCGAGATACTCTTCCGGCGTGATGAATGTAGTTTGCTGATTGGCAGTTGACATGCCCTCACCTCGTTAGAGAGCGCCCGCCTCTAAACTTTTTTCCCGCCGGCGTCATCAATCGTCTTGTCCTGCTCGCGGCGCGTCTCGGCCTCGCCGTGATTCACATCCCTGACCTGTTCCTTGTTTTGCCCCCAGACAGCCGCGCCGCTCAAATCTTTCGGCTTCAGTTCCGACCCGTCTGAAGGGACTTGCTGCGCGCCGTCTTTGGGCGGCAGGCCGGAAGCAGTCGCGCTCGACACGACCGTCGCCGTCTCCTGCTTGTTGTGGCTGTAATCACGCACGCGCGGCTTGATGAGCGACACGTCCACCGCCTCGTAAGAGAGCACAGGGCCTTCGCCGGAATACTCTGCGATGGTCGTCTTGAGAAAGTTCTCGTCGTCGCGTAGGGGGAAGTCCGGCTTGTAGTGCGCGCCGCGCGACTCGTTGCGGTTCAAAGCGCCGAGCGTGATGACGCGCGCCAGTTCGAGCATGTTCTTCAACTGGCGCGCGTGCGGCAGCGCGTGCGTCGCCCACATATTTGAGTCGTTGATAGAGATGCGCCGGTAACGATCCGCCAGCTCCTGAAGTTTCTCGTCCGTGCCCTTGAGGCGGTCGTTGTAGCGCACGACGGTCACGTTGTCCGTCATCCACTTACCCATCTCTTCGTGGATGACGTACTGATTCTCCTTGCCTTCCTGCTTGATGAAGCGGTCGTTGATTTCCTGCTGGCGCTTCAACTCGTCTTCGTAAATCTTCGAGCCTTCGTGGCCGTTGCGTTGTAAATTCTTCGCATACTCGATGGCGGCGGGCGCGGCGATGAAGCCGCCGTAGACGCAACTGACGAGCGAGTTCGCGCCGAGACGGTTCGCGCCGTGTATCGAATAGTCGCACTCGCCCGCCGCGAGCAGGCCCGGTATGTTCGTGCGCTGGTTGTTGTCCACCCACAAGCCGCCCATCGAATAGTGGACGCCGGGAAAAATCCGCATCGGGACGTGGCGCGGGTCGTCGCCGACGAACATCTCGTAGATTTCCAAGATAGCGCCGAGCTTGCGGTCGAGCGTCTCGGCGGGGATATGCGTCAGGTCGAGGAAGACCTGATTGTCGCCGCCGATGCCCATACCGTCGAGACAGACCTGGAAGATTTCGCGCGTCGCGATGTCGCGCGGGACGAGGTTGCCGTAAGCCGGATACTTCTCTTCGAGAAAATACCAGCGTTCTTTTTCGGGAATTGACGAGGCAGAACGCTTATCACCTTTCGCCTTCGGAACCCACACGCGCCCGCCCTCGCCACGCGCGGATTCCGACATCAGACGCAGCTTGTCCTCGCCGGGGATAGAAGTCGGATGCACTTGTATGAACTCGCCGTTGGCGTATTTCGCGCCCTGCTGGTAGCAGGCTGAGACGGCGCTGCCCGTGCAGACCATAGAATTCGTTGACTTGCCGAAGATGAGGCCGGGGCCGCCCGTCGCCATAATCACCGCGTCGGCTGGGAAGGCTTTCAACTCAAGCGTCGAGCGCTCCATCGCGACGAGGCCACGGCAGACGCCTTGATCGTCGAGCACGAGCGAGAGCATCTCCCAGTGCTCGTACTTCCTGACCTGTCCTTCGACCTCTCGGCGGCGCACCTGTTCGTCGAGCGCGTAAAGGAGTTGTTGCCCCGTCGAAGCGCCCGCGAAGGCCGTGCGGTGGTGCTTTGTGCCGCCGAAGCGACGGAAGTCGAGCAGCCCCTCTTTCGTGCGCGAGAAGGGAACGCCCATGCGGTCGAAGAGGTAGATGATCGAGGGAGCCATCTCGCACATCGCTTTGGCGGGAGGCTGGTTGGCGAGAAAGTCGCCGCCGTAGACTGTGTCGTCGAAGTGCTCCCCCGTCGAATCGCCTTCGCCCTTGGTGTTGACCGCGCCGTTGATGCCGCCCTGCGCGCAGACAGAGTGCGAGCGTTTGACGGGCACGACCGAGAAGAGGTCAACCGCGTGCCCCGCCTCCGCAATCTTCATCGCCGCCGCGAGTCCCGCCAGCCCGCCGCCGACAATCGCTATCCGGATACCGTTTTGTGCAGCCATGTCAGTAAAGTATCCCTCCCAACAATCCGCCGGGGCGGATGAATGCCACCATCGCGTTGAGTCCCACGGCCAGCAGGAAAAGTCCGAAGGCGATGCAGGCATATCCCGTCAGACGTTGCGCGCGTTCGCCGATGACGATGCCCCAGTCCACCGTGAAGAGCCAGATGCCGTTGGCGAAGTGCCAGATCGTCGCCGTGATGCCGACCACGTAAATCGCCATCACCCACGGGATATTGAACTCGCGGCTGACGATCCCAAACGCATCGTTGGGATGGGTCGCGACAGACATCGTGTTCAGCCCCGGTATCAGCCCGAAGCGGAAGTTGAGGACGTGAAACAGGATGAAGAAGAAAAGGATAATGCCCGTCAAGCGCTGGATCGTGTAGAACCAGTTGCGCGGGTACGGGTAAGCGAGGTTGTTCGGGCGTGCCTCCCACGTAATAAACATTCCATAGACGGCGTGATAGATGAGCGGAAGAAAGATAGTCCCAATCTCGACGAACAGGATGTAGGGAATTGATTGAAGGTCGCCAACTGCCGCATTAAAATTCTCCATGCCCTTATGAGCATCGAGCGCCTTCGAGTTGGTGTAGAAGTGCTCCAATAGAAATGCCCCCAGCGGGACGATGCCGGACAACTGGTGGAGCTTGCGTAAGATAAAGGTTCTGCTCAAACGAACAG
>JAIVJG010000119.1 GCA_020200155.1 Acidobacteriota bacterium
AGCCTAGAGAGGTTTAAGACAAGGCTATGCAAGAGCAGGATGGCAACAAATTCAACATCGGCGAGCGGCTCGAACAACTGCGCCGCGAACACGAGGCTTTGCTGTGGGAAGGCAGTTTCCGCGACTACTTCGAGCTGGTCACGCAACAACCACGCCTCGCGCAACTCTCGCACGCGCGCATCAACGACATGATCCACGCGGCGGGCGTCGAGAAGCTCAACGAGGGGACGCGCGACGAGGTCGCACGCTACAACTTCTTCGCCTCCGAACTCTTCGGCATCGAAGAGCCTATCGCGCGCTTCGTCGAGTATTTCAAATCCGCGGCGCAACGCCTCGAAGTCCGCAAGCGCATACTGCTTTTGATGGGGCCGGTCGGCGGCGGCAAATCAACCATCGTCACGATGCTCAAGCGCGGCCTCGAAGAGTGGACGCGCACCGAAGAGGGGGCCGTCTACTCGATCAAGGATTGCCCGATGCACGAAGAGCCGCTGCACCTCATCCCGCAGGAACTGCGCGCCGAAATCGAGAAGCATTACGGCATCTACATCGAGGGCGACCTCTGCCCGCAGTGCCGCTACGCGCTCGAACACACATACGGCGGGCGGCACGAGGACGTGAGAATCCAGCGCATCCTCTTCTCCGAAAAGAACCGCGTCGGCATCGGCACCTTCGCGCCGAGCGACCCAAAATCTCAGGACATTACGGAATTGACCGGCTCGATTGACCTCTCGACCATCGGCGAGGTCGGCGTCGAGAGCGACCCGCGCGCGTATCGTTTTGACGGCGAACTCAACATCGCTAACCGCGGCGTGATGGAGTTCATCGAGATGCTCAAGGTGGACGAGAAGTTTCTCTACTCGCTCCTGACGCTTTCGCAGGAACAGAACATCAAGACCGGGCGCTTCGCGATGCTCTACGCAGACGAGGTGATCCTCTCGCACACGAACGAGAACGAGTACGTCTCATTCGCCGGCAACCGCAAGAGCGAGGCATTGCAGGATCGCATCATCCTCGTGCGCGTGCCCTACAACCTGCGCGTCTCGCAGGAGGAGCGTATCTACGACAAGCTCCTCAAGCAGTCCGAAGTCCTTCGCAACGTCCACATCGCGCCGAACACCCTCAAAGTCGCGGCGATGTTCGCCGTGATGACGAGGCTCGAAGAGCCGCGCCGCGCCAACGTGGATGTCGTCAAGAAGATGAAGCTCTACGACGGCGAGGACGTTGAGGGCTACAAGTCGAAGGATGTGCGCGAGCTGAAGGAAGAGACCGTCCGCGAAGGAATGGACGGCATCAGCCCACGCTACATCATCAACCGCCTGTCGTCCGCACTGGTGCGCGACGGCGTCACCTGCATCAACCCGATTGACGCCCTTCGCACCATCAAGAGCGGCTTCGAGCAGCACACGGGCATCAACCCGGAACAGCGCGAGCGTTACCTGAACCTCATCTCGTCGGCGCGCAAGGAGTACGACGACATCGCGAAGACAGAGGTGCAGCGCGCCTTCGTCTACTCGTTCGAGGAAATGGCGCGCACGATGTGCAACAACTATCTCGACAACGTCGAGGCCTACTGCAACAAGGAGCGCATCAAAGACCCGATCACGGAAGAAGAGATGGAGCCGGACGAAGGGCTGATGCGTTCTATCGAAGAACAGATCGGAGTCAGCGACAACGCGAAGAACACTTTCCGGCAGGAGATACTCATACGCATCTCGTCTTATGCGCGCAAGGGCAGGCCCTTCGAGTACAATTCGCACGAGCGCCTGAAGGAAGCCATCGAGAAGAAGATTTTCGCAGACCTCAAGGACGTGGTGAAGATCACGACCTCTGCGAAGACGCCCGACCCGGATCAACTGCGCCGCATCAACGAGGTGGTTGACCGTCTCGTCAAAGACGGCGACTACTGCCCCGTCTGCGCCAACGAGCTTCTGACCTACGTCGGCACGCTGCTCTCGCGTTAGGGAGCGGGCGGCGCTCCGGGCAGATTAACTATTAAACGGCGCCCGCGCTTTCGCATTGTGAGGCGCGGGCGTTTCATTGAGGGAATTAATCGTCGGCATGGTCGTAACCTAATAGCGGGGAGGCGATTAAAGATGAGCGAAGAGGATGACGATAAGAAACAAGAGTTGTGGCGTGCAATGTCACCCGAATACCGCATGTTCGAACTTGTTCAAAAGTTGAGTGCGCGGGTGGATACCAACGCTGAAGAGTCGCGACATAAAACAGAAGAGACTCAGCGCAACATTGACTTTATTATTCAGCAACAGGCGCAGTTCGCCGCCGACATTCAAAGTTTGAGGGAGACGCAGGCGCACGCGGAAGAGCGTTGGACACGGTCTGAAGAGCGTTGGGCGCGCACCGAAGAGGGCATCCGCTCGCTGCTCTCAATCGCGGAGATTCACGAGCGAGAAATTACTGCTTTGAGTGAAACCACGCGCTCTCTTGGTGAAAGCACGCTCGCGCTTGGCGAAAGCACGCGCGCCACGGACGAGCGTCTCAACGCACTGATTATCATGTTCGAGCAGTACATCAGCGAAAGGCGCAACGGGAAGTAGGTTAATGAGAAAGCGTTACGTCATCGCGGGCGCTTCGGGTCTGGCCGGCGCGGCAATCGCGGCGAAACTTTTGAGCCGCCCGCGCGACCTTGAGTGGGAGAAGCATGGCGCGCACCTGCGCGCGGCGGGACGTTCGCGCTTCGCCGAGGTTGACGGCGTGCGCGTGCATTATCAGGAGGCCGGCGACAGTCGCGACCCGGCGATTCTTCTGCTCCACGGCTTCTGCGCGTCCTCTCTGGTGTGGCGCGACGTGATGACGCAGATTGCCGATGCGGGCTTTCACGTCGTCGTGCCAGACCTCGTCGGCTTCGGTTTCTCGGACAAGCCGCGCGAGTGGGAATACACGATTGAAGCGCAGGCGCGCGGGGTCGTGCGCTTGATGGACGAACTCGGCATCGAGCGCGCGGCAGTTGTCGGGAGTTCCTACGGCGGCGCGGTGGCGGCCACGTGCGCGCTCGACTATCCTGAGCGCGTCGAGCGTCTGGTGCTGGTTGACGCGGTTTCGAACGACGACGTGAAGAGACAGAGTCTGTTGCGGCTGGGCGCGACCCCACTGTTGGGAGACGTGGCCTCGCCGCTCATTCTGGGGTCGCAAGAACGCCTGCACGCGCTCATCCCGCACTCGCGCCTGATCGTCTTCCGCGACTGCGGCCACATGCCGCAGGAGGAACGACCGTCGGAGTTCATTGAACTCGTCGTCAGCTTTTGTCAGACGGTAAGTGGTAAATGGTAAATGGTAAATAGAGAAACAGCTTTTATCCATTCACCATTTACCATTCACTATTCACGAGAGGTTGAGATGTCCATTCAGCGCAACGACTGGTCTTTGCAGCGCAAAGGCATTATTGACCAGGATCGCCACAAGGAGCGCGTCAAAGAGGCGATCAGGAAGAATCTCGGCTCCATCGTCTCGAACGAGGCGATCATCCTGTCGGACGGCAAGCGCACGGTGAAAGTGCCGATGCGTGCGCTTGATGAGTACAAGTTTCGCTTCGACCATCGCAAGCGCAAGCACGTCGGGCAGGGCGACGGCAAAACGCGCGTCGGCGACGTGATCGCGCGCGAGGGGCAGGGGCAGGGCGCGGGGCGCGGGCAGGGGCCTGCCGGGCAGGAGGCGGGCGCGGACTACTACGAGGCCGAGGTCAATATAGACGAACTGGCCGCGCTCATCTTTGAAGACCTCCAACTGCCGTTCCTCGAAGAGAAAGCGAAGCAGGCCGTCGAGTCGAAGACGACGCGCTTCAACGAAATCCGACGCACCGGCGTGATGGCGAACCTCGACAAGCGCCGCATGATTCTGGAGAACATCAAGCGCAACGCACGCGAGTCGAAAGGCGCGCGCTTCGGCGACGTTAAAAAAGAAGACCTGCGGTTTAAGTCATGGGAGGAAGATAAGCGCTACGAGTCAAACGCCGTCGTGCTCGCGCTGATGGACGTGTCGGGGAGTATGGGCGAGTTCAAAAAGTACATCGCGCGCTCCTTTTTCTTTTGGATGGTTCGATTTCTGCGCACAAAGTATGACAACGTCGGGATAGTCTTCATTTCGCACCACACCGAGGCGAAGGAGGTGACGGAGGAACAGTTCTTCACACAGGGCGAGTCGGGCGGCACCGTCGTCTCTTCGGCTTATCAACTTGCGCTCGACATCATCCGCGAGCGCTTCCGTCCGCAGGACTGGAACATCTACCCCTTTCACTTCTCGGACGGCGACAATTACTACTCCGACAACGAGGATGCTGTGCGACTCGCAGACGAATTGATCTCGACGTGCAATCTCTTCGGCTACGGCGA
>JAIVJG010000120.1 GCA_020200155.1 Acidobacteriota bacterium
GAGCGGCGCACTCGACAACGCGCGCACCCTGCTCGAAGGCGGAACTTTCGTAGTCATCAACGGCAAACTCGCCACCGACATCAATCTCAAAGAAGCCTTCGAGACGCACCGCCGGACAGACGCCTTGGTCACGCTCGTCCTGCGCCGGAATGTGGAGCGCGAGAAGTACAGCGGTGTGCTGACACGCGACGGCTTAGTGCTCGGCTTCGGCCCCGCGTCGCCCGCGTCCGATAACGCCTGCGGCGCGAGACGTGCCGCACTTGATGAGAAAGAGGCTGTAGAAAGCGAGGCTGGCGGAGCGCACGCGGAGAGTGTGAAGAAGGATTCGGTCAGCGGGGTGATGCGGGGCGGTGACGGAGGCACGTTGGAGGATGACAGTGACATTCCACTGATGTTCACGGGCATCCAGATCGTCGAACCGGAGATTTTTTCTTACATTCCTCACGGCGTCTTTTCACATACGACGGCGGACGTGTACCCGCATGCCATCTCACGTGGCGAGCGCATCGCGGCGCACGTTGCTAAGGGCGCTTGGTACGAGCTGTCAACCGTGCGCCGCTACCTCGACACCAGCCTGGCGCTGTTGAAGAGGGAAGGGCGAGGCGTGGAGATGGGCGCAGGCACAGTCATTGACGCGTGCGCGGACGTCCACGATTCAGTGCTCTGGGAGGACGTCAGGGTTGAGACAGGCGCGCGTGTCCGTCACGCAATTTTAGGCGCAGGCGTAGTCGTGCCATCCGGCGAGATCATAGAGAGCGCGGCGGTCGTCCGCGCGGAGTTGTTGACGGGTGCGGAGCGCCCGCCGAAGGGCCTAAAGGGAGAGGTGCGCGGCGCAAATTTTGTCGCGCCGCTGCCGCAGTGATACAATCCGACCCGCGCTCCAAATTATACTTCGACAGCCAGAATCAAAGCCTTAGTCGGCCTCTGTGCTCTGGATTCAGAGCGCCGGATTTTTCGACATTTCGCCGAATGCGTCATCCTTCGCAAATCACTTCAAACGCTTTTCAGAGTCCCGCGCAGGAGAGAGTTGCGGCCTACGTCAAGCGTGCGGGCCAGAAAGCCGCGCGGGTGCGGGCGCTCACGCCGGACGCTTCCACGCGCGAGTATTTCCGCATCCCCTGGAAGCGCTCCACGGCCATCGCAGCCGTCTATCCTGAGCCGTTCGACCCGGAAATTCATCCCTTCCTCGACGTGACGCGGCTGTTCACGGAGGCGAAGCTGCCTGTGCCTTCGATTCTTGATGTAGACGCGTCGAACGGCATCATCGTGCAGGAGGATTTGGGCGACCAGCAGTTGCGACGCGTTTTTGAATCCGTCTCAGAAGATGAGCAGGAGGCGTATACGGAACAGGCCATCAGCCTCATCGCGGACATCCAGTCCGCCACGGGTCTCGCCACCGAACGCAACTCCATTGCCAGCCGCCTCGCTTTCGACGAAGCCAAACTCTCCTGGGAGTTGGATTATTTCCTTGAGCACTATTTCAAGAGCCTGCGCGGCGAGCAGTTGAAAAACGGCGAGGAGCATGAACTGCGGGCGGAGTTGAACGACATCGCAGCGGAACTCGCATCGCGCCCGCGCGTGCTCTGTCATCGCGACTATCACTCGTCGAACTTGATGGTTGACGGCAAAGGGAAGCTGCGGATGGTTGATTATCAGGATGCGCGTATGGGGCCGGCCAGCTACGATCTCGTCTCGCTGCTGCTTGACCGTCAGACCTCTCTCCCTTCGATGGCAGAGATACGCGAACGTCGCCTGTTTTTCCTCGAAGAGCGGCGCGCGCGCGGGCTGGAGGCTTTAGACCCCGACGACTTCGCACGCGAATTTCGTCTGATGGCCGTGCAGCGTTGCCTGAAGGCAGTCGGCACTTTCTCGTACCAGACAGGCGTGGCGGGACGCGGCGAAGTTTACGCGCAGTTCATCAATCCAATGCTGCGAATCGTCGTGCAGGCCGCCGAGTGGCTTAACCGTTTCCCCACTTTGCAGTCCATCGTCGGTGCTCGCGCTCAAGAGGCTTCTTGAGCAAGCCATTGACGAGGAATGTGCAATCTGAAATTTCAAACCCGAAGTTACCGGCAAGGGAGTGATCGCGAAAGGCATCGGCGCAACGTCAGGCAAATCGGATTATTAAGACCTCAGCCTGACACGCCGTCGAATTCAAACTATCATGCAGCAAGTCTACATTAACCAACTCTCGAAGCACGTAGGCGAAGAGGTCGAATTGCGCGGATGGCTCTACAACATGCGTTCGAGCGGCAAGCTGATGTTTCCGCAACTCCGCGACGGAACCGGCGTCGTGCAATGCGTTGTGCTGAAGAAAAGCGTGTCGCCGGAAATCTGGGACGCGCTGAAGAATCTGGGCCAGGAGTCCTCGCTCATCGTGCGCGGCGGCGTGCGCGCAGACGAACGCGCCCCCGGTGGTTACGAGCTGGACGTGACGGACGCGCGCGTGGTGCAGGCGGTTGAGGGTTATCCGATCACGCTGAAAGAGCACGGCACGGAGTTCCTGATGGATCACCGTCACCTCTGGCTGCGCTCGCGCAGGCAGCACGCGATTCTCAAGGTGCGCCACACGGTCGTCCGCGCCGTGCGCGATTTCCTCGACAACGACGGTTTTACACTCGCCGACGCGCCGATCCTCACACCTGCTGCGTGTGAAGGCACGACGACGCTTTTCGAGTTGGATTATTTCGAGGATGAGAAGGCGTACTTAACGCAGTCCGGCCAACTCTACAACGAGGCGACGGCGGCGGCCTTCGGCAAGGCATACTGCTTCGGCCCGACGTTTCGCGCCGAACGCTCGAAAACGCGGCGACACCTGACGGAATTCTGGATGGTCGAGCCGGAGATGGCCTATGCGACGCTCGAAGACGTGTTGAACTTGTGCGAGCGTTTCCTCTCTTACATCGCCGCGCGCGTGCTCGAAGAGCGACGGGAGGAGTTGAAGGTGTTGGAGCGCGACCCCGCGAAGCTCGAAGCCATCGTGCCGCCTTTCCCGCGCCTGCACTATGACGAGGCCGTGCGGATGCTGCATGAGGGGCACGAGCGCGGTGAGATCGAGACGCGTTTCGAGTGGGGCGGCGACTTCGGCTCGCCGGATGAGACTTTCATTTCGAGCCACTTTGACAAACCCGTGATGGTGCATCGTTA
>JAIVJG010000287.1 GCA_020200155.1 Acidobacteriota bacterium
GCCGTGCTCCGGCGCATGTCGAGATACTCGCCCATGCCGGGGTTGAGCGTGATGTCGTTGAGCAGCGTGCGATAGTTGCCGAAGGCGTTGCGGTCGAGGGCTTGCAGGTACGGCGTCATCCAGGCCGGACGATTAATCTCACGACCGGAGACGACGAGAATCTGGTGCAGCGCCCAGGCCACGCGTTGGCGTAATTGATCCTGGCCTGTCAGAGAGTTGGTGAAGAAGGTCTTCTGAACCGGGTACATCGTGAAGTTATCCCTGCCGCATTCCTGCGGGCTGCCCGCAGGGCATTGTGTGGCCTGATCGTCAAACGGGAAGGTCAGGTTCGGATAGCCCGACGCGGGAGCGTTGAACTGCTCGTTCAAGTAAGCGCGCAGTCCCATGCCCTGCACGCGCGCGACTTCCGAGTTGGTCGGCCCCCACGAAGCCTGTTCGAGAAAGCGCACGGTGTCGGCGGCGGAAGCCTCGCCGGGGCCGAAAGCTTTGGGCGTCGGCGTCGGTGTCGGGGCCGGGGGCGTGGGAGGCGCAGCCGTCGGGACGGCTCCGGCGTCGTCCGCAGGCCCTCCGCCCGCCTGACCGATGGCGACGCGCACGCGATTCGATGCCATTCCGTGAATACTGATGCGGACGAGGACATCGCCCAGAGAATCCGTCATGTCGTCGCCGAGCCTGACGGCGACCGAGTACAACCACGGCTGTTCCGGAACCTGCGCGACGAACTCGACCTTGAGCGGGTAGATGCGGTGCGCGGCGTCCTCCGCGTCGGCGGTCACGGCGTTTGCGCCCTCGCCCGCGAGCAGGCCGAGGTTCATCGCGAACAGCATCACGCGCGTCCGCCTGTCCGCGTTCCAGGGGATGACGGAGTTGACGGCGAAAGGCTCTGAGGTGTGCGTCACCGACTCGAAGGCGACGGCGCGCGTCGTCGTTCCCGTGCCCTCGCTGAGCAGGACGGGAGAGACAGACTGTGCCAGTGCGCTTGAGCAACAGGCGACGACCAGAGCGCAGACGCACAGAGACTGTGCGAAGCGCGCGGATAAACGGGAGAAGAGATGCACTTTCATATGTCTCCGCGAATCAGTTATTCAACTATGAGGAAGGTCAAAATGTTAGGGCAAATCGAACGAGAGGACGCCCGCGCGTTTGTCGGGGCGCAAACGAATATAGCATGACGCGCCTTAAAGACAAACAGCCAACAACAGTTCGTGATGGCTGGAAAGTTCGTCGAAAAGCGGGCGACTCCGGCCTGTCAGACTTAGACGAGCCGGGGACGTGATTTGGCTGAAAATTTTATAGTAGTCTCACAAATGCGCTCAATGGCAGAGGCGCGACCGTTAAGAGTCGCGCCTCTGCCGTCGCTTTCCTCTCAGGGATTAATTGGAAAGCTTGTCTCTGTTACTTCGCTTCCTGCCGGCGCAGGTCTTCGTCCGCCGTCTGCTCGTCGCCCTCAGCCTTGCCGGGTGTCCTGCCGGGGTCGCCGGTCAAGTCCTTCTCGCCGCCGGGGATGGTGGTGCTGCTGTGGCCGATGGTCAGCTCGTCATCTCTCTCTTCGTCTGTCATGCGCCTCAACTCCTTCTTTGTTTGAACTTACGGCTTGAGGACGATCTTGATGCAACCGTCCTGCTTGTCTCTGAAAGTGAAATAGCCGGCGGCGGCGTCTGCAAGATTCAGGCGATGTGTGATGACGAACGACGGGTCAATGTCTCCATTCTGGATTCGTTCGAGCAGAGGGCGCAGGTAGCGATGGACGTGCGTCTGCCCCATCTTGAGCGTCAGCCCTTTGGAGAAGGCCGAGCCGAACGGAATCTTGTCGAGGAAGCCGCCGTAGACGCCTGGTACGGAAACGTTGCCGCCTTTGCGGCAGGCTTGAATCGCCTGGCGCAGCGCGTTCGGGCGATCCGTCGCGAGATACATCGCCGCCTTCATCTTGTCGTAGACGCCGCCCACGCCCTTGCCCGTCGCCTCCATCCCGACCGCGTCAATGCACGAGTCGGGGCCGCGCCCGCCCGTCATCTCTTTCAGACGCTCGAAGATGTCCTCGTCGTCGAAATTGAGCGTCTCCGCCTTGCCGTCTTCCGCCATCCGCATTCGTTCCGCGACATTATCAATCGCGATGACGCGCTCCGCGCCAAGCAGGTACGCGCTCCTGATAGCGAACTGCCCGACGGGGCCGCAGCCCCACACAGCCACCGTGTCGCCCGACTTGATGTCGCAATTCTCCGCCGCCATGTAGCCGGTCGGGAAAATGTCCGAGAGGAACAAGACCTTCTCGTC
Source organism: Acidobacteriota bacterium (assembly GCA_020200155.1). Classification (GTDB taxonomy): domain Bacteria; phylum Acidobacteriota; class Blastocatellia; order Pyrinomonadales; family Pyrinomonadaceae; genus JAIVJG01. Next base: position 2,275 of record JAIVJG010000287.1, read on the forward strand.
GTCTATCCCTTCAGGAATCTTCACGGGGCCAACGTCGGCGAACGGCACGCGCGCGTACTCCGCCTGCCCGCCCGCGTAGCCGCCAAGCATGTGCGAGTAACCGAAGAGGCCGGAGCCGGAATAGCCGTACAGCTTTTCCGCCATCCACGCGTTCGGGTTCGAGTTATCGCAGAGCGACCAGAGTTGTTGCTGGCAGTAAAAGCAACTGCCGCACGCGATGGTGAAAGGCACGACCACGCGATCACCTATTTTCAGATTCTTGACCGCGCTCCCGACTTCGACGACTTCGCCCATAAACTCGTGGCCGAGAATGTCGCCCTTCTGCATCGTCGGGATATAGCCGTCGAGCAAGTGCAGGTCAGAGCCGCAGATGGCCGTCCGCGTAATCTTGAGAATGGCGTCGCGCGGATTGAGAATCTTCGGGTCAGGCACGGTCTCGACCCGCACGTCATTTTTGCCGAACCAGCACAGAGCTTTCATTTATTCTCCCCTTGAATTAGATGTTCTGATCGCAGGCAAACGGACATCGTCTAACGAGACATCTTCCCGCCGTTACTTAAGCGAGCCGCGTCGGACTGTGTGCCGCGCCACAGTGCGGCGGCGACCGCGCCGACGCCCAGCAAAAGCACGCCCGTAACGAGCGGATGAAGCGATGCCTTCGTGTAGATGCTCGACTCGGCGACGTGTCCCGGATACCCGCCGCGCTCCCTGAGTCCGCCCGACGCGTTGAAGAGTCCGTTGTCGTCGCGGTCGCGCGCAGGCTCGTCGCTCCGCTGCATGCCCGGCATCGTCCACTCCATGACTTTGTCCGTCAGCCTCGGCGCGTATTTCTCCGCCATCGAGATCGCCTTCCC
>JAIVJG010000045.1 GCA_020200155.1 Acidobacteriota bacterium
CCCTTGATGACTGCGGCCTCAGACACAGGGATGTTCACGTCGCGCACGAGTAACATGCACGCGGCGGCGGCCACCAGCATGCACGCCCCGCCGAACATAATCATGTAAAGCGGATTGTTGCGGAAGATATATTTGACAATCGGCTGGAATGTCAGCGCAGCGGTGATTTCCGGCAGCACAATGAAGAAGTTAAAGACGCCCATATACACGCCCATTCGAGCCGGCGGCAGCGCCCCCGACAGAATAGCGTAAGGCATTGAAAGGATCGAAGCCCATGCAATGCCGACGCCGATCATCGTGAGCAATAATATTCTGTAATCTTGTATGAAATAGGTCGCGAGAAGAGCGACACCGCCGCAGACGAGTGCGCCTGTATGCACTAGCTTGCGACTGCTCATTTTCGCGAGTTTCGGAAGCGCGAACGCGACGACGAAGCAGACCACCGAGTACATGGCGAAACAGATGCCATTCCACTTCGTCCCTTGATCGAGCAGCGCCTGATTGGCGTTTAAGACTGGATTGTTCTCCAGCACCTGCCCAGCCATCTGCAATTGAGCTTTCAGCACATCTGCGTCAACCGCACCAAGCAGCCTGAACTGAATATTAGAGTTGAAGAAAATCCACATGCAAAACAGACCAAGCCAAGTGAAAACTTGGACGATGGCAAGATGTTTCATTGTCTGTGGCATCTCGCGCAACGCCGAAAGAATTCCTTGCAACCATTTTCCGAAGCCGCGCTCTTCTCGCCGCTTGCGCTCAAACTCTGCCACATCTTCTGGCGGATACTCTGTCGTGGTGAAGACCGTCCACAAGATGGAGAGCAGCAGGACAATGGCACCAATCTGGAACGAGTATCTGATCGTCGCTGCTACATAACCGGGGCGGGGGTTGTCGTTGACGCCGAGCATCGTCAATATGTAAGGCAAAGCACTCGAAATCGCCGCGCCCACGCCGATGAAAAAAGACTGCATGACGAAGCCGGCAGTCCGCTGCTCGACATTCAGCTTGTCGGCGACGAAGGCGCGGAACGGTTCCATACTGACGTTAATGCTGGCGTCAAGCATCGCAAGGAAGAAGACCGCCATCCCGACCGCGGGGGAATAAGGCATGAGGAACAGCGCGATGGCCGAGAAGATTGCGCCTCCGAAGAAGTATGGGCGGCGACGACCGAAGCGATTCCACGTCCTATCGCTCATTGAACCGATGATTGGCTGCACGATTAGTCCGGTCAGTGGAGCAGCCAACCAGAGGAAAGGGAGTTGGTCTTGCTTGGCATTGAGGGTCGTGAAAATACCGCTCATGTTCGCCTGCTGTAAGCCGAAGGCGAACTGGATTCCGAAAAACCCGAAACTCATATTCCAGATTTGCCAGAAGCTCAAACGTGGTTTCTCTCGCATGACTGTTGTGCTCCTCTCGAAAATGCGGAAGGATGAACGCTGAACTACAAAACCTCTACCTAAGCGCATCGTTCAACATTTATCTTGAATACAAACTTATGTCTTCCGGCACCACGTTGCTGTCGCTCGCCGCTTGTTAACGCTCTTGAGCAACGAGCACAGCCGCCGAGCGCGCGGGCATGCTCACTTTGATTAGCCCGTGCTCGACGCGCGTGTCCGTCTTGATCGTGTCGAGCCGGTCGCCGAGCCGCGCGCCGTCTTTGAGATTCGTCCCCGCGATGCTGAACTCGAAGGCGGCGGGCTTCGCGTCGTTGTTGATGATGACGACGACGGAGGCGCTGCCGCGTCGCAGCGGTTCGAGTTCGGCGCGCAGTCGCGTCATCCGGCGTATGTGCTCGAAGAGTTCCTGCTCTTCGGGCGTGCGCCCCGCTTTGGTGAAAGCGTTGCGCGCATCAACGGGGAAGCCGCCGGGAAAATCCTGTCGCGTTGTCGGCTCGTCCGGCCCGGTCATCGCGATCTCGTCGCCGTAGTAAAGCTGCGGGACGCCGCGCGTCGTCAGGATGAAGATGTGCGCGAGCTTCGACCCGGCAATGGTCGCGCCGCGCTCGCTCATAAAGCGCCCGTCGTCGTGCCCGCCGACGAGCGTGACGAGCAAGCCGGGGTTCGCGTAGAGGTAATCTTTGGCGAGCGCCTGCACCACTTCTTTGACGTTCCCGCCTTCGCCGAATGCGCGGCGCACTGGATAAAAGAGCGGGAAGTCGAGCAGCGAATCGAGTCCGCTGTCCACGCCGTCGAAACGCTTCGCGCCGCCCTGAAAGAAAGAGACGTGGACAGGGTCGCCGTCCTTTACTTCGCCGAAGACGCGGAAGTTCGGATACTCACGTTTGATCGCCGCCGTCCAGTCGCGCCAGAAATCGTTCGGGACGTACTGCCAAGTGTCTTCGCGTATGCCGTCAATGCCGATCGCGCCAATCCACCAGAGCGTGTTCTGTCTGAGATAGCGCGAAGCCTCTTCGTCGTGCTGGTTGAGGTCTGGGAGAAAATCGAGGAACCATCCTTCCATCGTCTCGCGGCGGCTACGGTCTTCGGCGTAAGGGTCGTGCAGCATCCACGTCTGGAAAACGTTTTTGAGATGTCGTGCGCGCGTGCCGTTGTACCACGTCGGCGTCGGCGAGTCGTCAACCCACGGATGATAAGGGCCTGTGTGGTTACGCACTTCGTCCTGTATGACCTTGATGCCGAGACGGTGCGCCGCATCCACGAGTTCGCGCAAAGTAGCGAGCGTCCCGAAGTGTTCCTCGACGCCGTAGAAATCAACCGCGCCGTAGCCGTGGAAGCCCGTCGTCGTGCCGCCCTCTTTCTTCTCGATCTCGTCCGGGTGGTTGACGTTGTCGTACCACGGCGTCAGCCAGATGGCCGTCACGCCGAGGTCTTTGAGATAAGGCAGGTGATTGATGACGCCCTGAAAATCTCCGCCGTGATAATAAAATTTGTTGGCGCGGTTGTAGAGTCCGCGCGACTGCGGCGGGTCGTTGTTGGCGGGGTCGCCGTCTGAGAAGCGGTCGGGCATGATGAGGTAGATCACATCGTCGGGCGAGAATCCTTGAAAGCGTCCGGCGCGTGAGAGCGGCGCGCTGACTTCAAACGGCGCATCCGTCGCGCCGCCCGCGCTCGTGATGTGAAGGCGACGCGCGCCCGGCGCGGCGTTCCTGTCAATCAACACGTCAACGAAGAGGTACGTGCCCGTCGCATTGACGCGCGTGAGTCCCGCCTTGATGCCCGCACCGTGCGCCTCGACACGCGCGCCGCTCAGATTCCTGCCTCGAATCATCACACGCACCGGATTGATCGAATGACCGGGCCACCAGTTCGGCGGCTCAACCTTGAACACTTCGGGCACGCCCTGCGCCGCGCACAAAGAAACTGCGGAGAGCAGGAAAACGACGAGCAGCGTGAGCCGTGTTAATTTGATGTTGTTCATATCACGTTGCACAGGCATTGGAGCAAAGCAAATAACTGAAGGCTTCAGGCGTTACCTTCCAATTGCTGTGCCGGCGTCCGCCCGTAAATTTCAGCCAGCTTGTGTAGACGCTCGCCAATCTCAGGCGTCAGCGCGTCCGGCTTGCAGCGCCATGCCCAATTGCCGGACGTGGTGGCCGGGAGGTTCATGCGCGCCTCCGTGCCGAGGCCGAGCACGTCTTGCAGCGGGACAAGCGCCATGTCTGAGACGGACGCCATCACGGCGCGGATGAAATCCCAGTGAATCTCCGTGCCGTCCGTATGGAGGTAGTCGAGACAGAACTGCCGCTCGCGCTCGATCTGCGCGGCGTCGCGCGTTGAGCCGCCGCCTTCCGCCTTCGAGTTGAACCAGCCGACGGCGGTGTCGTTGTCGTGCGTCCCCGTATAGACGACGGAGTTGCTCGCGTAGTTGTGCGGCAAGTCGTTGTTGCGCGCGTCGTTGCTGAAGCCGAACTGGAGAATACGCATACCGGGGAAGCCGAATTCGTCGCGCAGAGCCACCACGTCGGGCGTAATGACGCCGAGGTCTTCGGCGATGATCGGCAACTCGCCGAGCGCATCCCTGATGGCGTGAAAGAGTTCCCTGCCGGGCGCGGCGACCCAACTGCCGCGCTCCGCCGTTTTGTCGCCGCCCGGAATCTCCCAACTGGCGGCAAACCCTCGAAAGTGGTCAACGCGCACGATGTCCACGAGCGCCAGCGTCCCGCTCATGCGTTCGATCCACCAGCGAAACTTTTCGGCGCGCTGACGCTCCCAGTCGTAGATGGGATTGCCCCAGAGCTGGCCGGTCGCGCTGAAATAGTCGGGCGGCACACCGGCGACGACGCGCGGGTTCCCCAACTCGTCGAGCTTGAACTGTCTGGGCTGCGTCCACACGTCCGCCGAATCGTGCGCGACGAAGATTGGGATGTCGCCGATCACACGAATCCTTTTTTCGTGGCAGTAAGCGCGCAGCGCAGACCACTGGCGGAAGAAGAGGAACTGGTAAAACTTCTGCGCCTCGATTTGTTCACGAAACGTCCGGCGAGCGAGTGCGAGCGCATCCGGCTCGCGCCTGAGCATCGGAGTTTCCCAATTGTTCCACGCCACGCCGTCGCGCTCGTCCTTCATCGCACGGTAGAGCGCGTAGTCCTCAAGCCACGCGGCGGCCTCTGCCGTAAAAACCACGAACTCGTCGCGCAACTTCGCTACGCCCGCGCGTTTGAAATTCTCAAAAGCCTTTCTCAGCAGCTTGCTCTTGTACTCGATCACGCGCCCGAACTCGACTCGCTCGCCGGAGAACGACGGAACATCAGCGAGGTCTTCATCGGCGAGCAAGTTGTCGGTGACGAGCCGTTCGAGGCTGACAAGCAAGGTGTTGCCCCCGAACGCGGAGAAGCACTGGTAGGGTGAATCGCCGTAGCCAGTCGGCCCCAGCGGAAGAACCTGCCACAAGCTCTGCCCCGCTCCGGCGAGAAAATCAACGAAGGCGTAAGCCTCGTCGCCCAGATCGCCCACGCCGAAGCGCCCCGGCAAAGATGTCGGGTGCAAAAGGATGCCGCTCGCTCTCGGAAAACTCACGTCAACTCCTTGAAAGCCGTGACAGGTGACGGGTGACGGGAAAGAACAGGTTTTATCCTGTCACCCGTCACCTATCACCCATTTTGTATGCTGCTGCCGACCTCGCGGGCACGCGGAGCGTAATCGTGCCCGACACGGCTGCGGGACGATCTGTAGCCGTCAATAACGGCGCGAGGCTCACGCCGTCGCGCGCGTTCAGCATGGAGGCGTCTATTTTTATTTCTTTCTGCACGGCGGCGCGGTTAATGGCGATGACGACGGTTTCGCGTTCGTCCAGCCGCGCGTAAGCGTATGAGTCGTCGTCGAACGCGAGGTCAATCAACTCGCCTCCACGAATCGCGGAGTGTTCGCGGCGCAGGCGGATGAGATCGCGCGTCCATTCATACATCCGCTGCTCGCGCGGCTCGCGCCCGCGTGTGTTGAAGGCGTCGCGCGCATCTTTGGGGAAGCCGCCGGGGAAGTCGCGCCGGTTGTCGGGGTCTTCGCCGCCTTCCATCGCGAGTTCTTCGCCGTAGTAGAGTTGCGGCGTGCCGCGCGTGGTCAGGACGTATGCGAGGTGGAGCATCGCGCCTTCAACTGTCGCGCCTTCGAGCGACATGAAGCGGCGCGTGTCGTGGTTGTTCGCCATCATCACGAGGCGCGAGGGGTCTGGGTAGAGCGCATCCGAGCGAAGGATGTAGCGCAAATCTTTGACCGGCCTCTTGTTGGTGAATACGTCGAGCGAGACTTGCCACGAGGGGAAGTCGAAGACGGAAGGGAGATGCGTGTCAACGCCGTCCCAGCCCGCGTGACCACCGATAAAGTAGCTCGTGTGCACGGGGTCGCGGTCGAACACTTCGCCGACCATCCAGATGCGTGGGTATTCTCGCCGGAGCGCGTCGCTCAAGTCGCGTATGAATGGGCGCGGCATGTACTGGATGGTGTCCTGGCGGATGCCGTCAAGCCCCGTCACGCCGACCCACCAGAGAGAATTCTGGATTTCGTAGCGCGCCACTTCCGGCTCGTCCTGATTCATGTCGGGCAGGTCGTCGGCGAACCAGCCGTCGAGCGTAGGGGCGCGTGCGAGCGGCGAGGCGTGCGGCGACAGCAGCAGGTCTGCGCGAAACTGGTTCTGAACGTGGCGCGCGCGCGTGCCGTGAAACCAACTGTCGAGCGGCGGGTCTGCGAGCCATGGATGATGAGAGTTGACGTGGTTCGCCACCTGATCCTGAATGATCTTGATGCCGGCGGCGTGCGCCCGCTCGACGAGTTCGCGCAGGGTCGCAAGGTCGCCGAAGTGATCCTCGACGCCGTAATAATCAATCGCCCCGTAGCCGTGATAAGAAGTGTTCGGGCACCACGGCTTGTCGCACTGAGAGATGCCGTTCCAGTTGTCGTACCACGGCGTCAGCCAGATGGCCGTGACGCCGAGGTCTTTCATGTACGGCAGATGATTGATGACGCCGCGCAGGTCGCCGCCGTGATAGGCGCGCGTGTTGCGGCGGTCGTTAGCCCCTGCGGGACTGCCGGCGGGCGCGTTGTTTTTCGGGTCGCCGTCTGAGAAGCGGTCGGGCATGATGAGATAAATCACGTCGTCCGTCGTGATGCCCTGAAAATTTTTCCGCAGGTCGAGCGGCGCATTGAGGCTGAAAGGAAGAACGGCCTTGCCGGCGGGCGTCTCGACGGTCAGAGGATAAGCGCCGGGGTGCGCCGCCGGATTGATACGGACGTTGACGAAGAGGTACGTGCCCGCCGCGTTGACCGTTGCGCCGAAGGCTTCCGTCTCAGCGCGCGTCGCCATTACACGCGCCCCGTGCAGATTACGCCCACGCACAAGCAGGCGCACAGGGTTGATGCTGTGCCCGGCCCACCAAGAGGGCGGCTCCACCTTGAAGACTTCCGGCGTCGAAGGTTGCGCGCCCGCATGCGTCGCAGAGCACGCGAGCAGCACGAGCAGGGTCGCGAGCGTCTTGAAGACATGTTGCGGCAATCGAAGTTTCATGCGCCTGCGTCAGTTGTGGAAAATTTAGACAAAGTAGATGCGCCGCTCTATCAACTAATGTGTGAAAGGCACAGCCTTTCCGCACATCAGGCGGCTACAGCCACTGCGAGAAAAGCAGGGAAAGCAAAATTTCCGGGAGATGCGCGCTCAATTCTTCAGCGTCCGCACGTAGGCGATGACGGCGGCGACCTCGTCTCTGGAAAGCTTTTTACTGAAGGCCGGCATCTGGCCGCGCCCGCGCGCAATCGAGCCTTTGATGCGGCTGTCGCTCCGCCGGGCCTGCCACCTCGCGTTCGTCAGGTTGGGCGCTTCCACCATCTCGCCGACCCTGGTTTGGCCGAGTCCGTCGCCGCCGTGGCAACGCGCGCAGTTCGCGACGTAAACGGCCCTTCCCTTCTCGACTAACTGCTGCGAATTTTTACGTTCAACGCCGCCCCCGCCCGCAGCCCGCGAGACGACTCCGCTCAACGTGCCGGCCATATACCCCAAACACAATGCCACCCCAACCCGGAAGACGAAACCCCTGAGCTTATCCATCCGACGAAATCAGTCCTCTCACTTATCAGAATATCCGGCCTCTTCGCGTGCCCTCGCCATCTCGTGGACGTGCCACGGCACGCTCTCGCCCTTCATCTCCGGGTGGCGGCGAAGGAACTCGCTGGCGATGGGCAGCGCGCCGGGGTCGTCCTTCAGGTCGGCGAAGATTTTCGCCTCGGCCCGCGCCTCCTGCGGCATCCCAAGTTTGCGATAGACGAGCATCAGGTTGTAGTGCGAGCCTGCGTCTTCGGGGTCAATTTGCAGGATGCGTTCGTATGCGTCGCGCGCCGTCGCGAAGTCGCGCTTGATCTTCGACAACTCACCCAACTGCTGAAGCGACAGGCGGTCGCGCGGGAACGCTTCGAGCACGCGGCGGATGTCTGCTTCGGCCTCCTGAAGCTGCCCGCGACGAATGCGTATGCGCGCACGTTGGAAGAGTGCGCGATGCAGGTTCGGGTTGATCTCAAGCGCCGCGTCCACGAGCCGTGAGGCTTCGTCCCAGCGGTCGAGTTCGATGAGCGCGAGCGCGCGATTGACGAGCGCCATCGGTTTGTAAGTCTCGTCCAACCCGGCGACGCGCGCGAAGGCTTCGACCGCGAGCGCGTACTGGCGATTATCAAAAAGCGCGATGCCGTAGTTATTCCAGCGCCGCCAGTCGGGCACGACGCCCTTCGTGCCTGCGGGCGGCGGTGCGATGACGGCATTCTCGCCGACGCGCATCGTGTACTCGTTCGTCGCCATCGTCACGATGGGGTAGTCGTAGCGTTTGCCGAGCGCATAGTCCTGAAAGACGCGCGTGAAGCGACGATAGCGCACTCTCGCCGTCAGCTTGACGGAGTCGCCCGCCGATTCGGGGATGCGGAAGTGATAGCGCGCCATGTCGGAGCGGCCCGACTGTATCTGGTTGTTCTGCGCGATGACGCGCGTCTTCCAGATGTGATGCCGGTCGTTGAAAGAGCCGTCGCCCATCACGAGATAGGTCTTGTAGGTGTGCGCCGACTCGTCGAGGAAGCCGTCGGGCTTGATGAAGCCGGAGCTAAAGATGGACTTGCCGGTCGCTGCGTCGGCGACCGTGAACTCGACGTAAGCTTCGTAGAAGTCGCGTAACTCCGGCGGGAACGAGTGGCCCATGTTCTTGTTGGTGATGACCACGTCGGCGGTAATCTCGTCGCCCTTGTTGATCTTGAAGCCGCTGCGGTTGAGCGGCGCGATCAACTCTTCCCGGTCGTCATCGCGTGCCTGACGGCGAACGGCGAAGATGTCAACGCCGAGCGCGTCGGCTTCGAGAAATTTCCGCACGGCGTCGAGTTGCTCGTCGTACTTGTAGAAGAAAGGTATCGCGGTATTCGCCGCCGCCCAGCGATGAGATTTAATCACGCCGTCTTTGGCCGACACATCGAACTTCGGCGCGGCCTCCGGCTTCATGTGGCAGGAGTTGCAGGTCTCTCTGTCGCGCACGTAGAAGGGGTGCGGCGACTCTTTCGAGAACGAGGACATCTGCAACTCGTCGGCGACGGCGAAGGCGCGCAGGAATTTGTAGTCGTTCAGTTCCTTCGGCACCTGCGATTTGTGGCACGCGCCGCAGAACTCCGGCTGTTTCAGCACCGCCCTCATCATCGCGCGGCGGTGGTCGGGCACGTCGTCGAGTATCTGCTGATCCGTCACGCCTTCGTTCAGGCGCGTGCCGTCTTCCCTGACGAGCAGAGCGGGTTCGCCCATCACGTAGCCGCCGATGCCGCGACGGTTGACGGACTGGATCGAGTGGCAGGCGATGCACGAGACGCCCTCTTCATCGAATGGACGATTCTTGAACGCGGGCTTGCCCGTCAGCGCACCCGTGAAGAGCGCGGCGGGGTTGTGGCACGACTCGCAGTGGCGCGTGAATGCGATGTCCTTCTGAGAGATGATGTCCTTGACGTTCTTCTGGTAGAAAGGCTCTCGGAAGGCGTTGCCGTGCGCCGACTGACGCCACTGCGCGTGCGCGTCCGTGTGGCAGACGGCACAGCGCGCGGCGGAGACGAACTTGTCGCCGGGGATGAACGTGCCTGTTGACGACGTGGCATTGCTCGGCGCAAACGGGTTCGAGCCGAAGCGGTAGTCGTAAGATTTAGCGACGAGCGCGCTGTAGTCCGTCTTCAACGCACTCTTGTCGTCAACGTTCGCCGACACAACATGGCTGAGACAGAAGGCGCACAACGCGACAAGAACTGAAACGGCGAGCCGCGCCGCCGTCCCACGGCCCGCGACCGCTATGCCTATGGCTGCCTTCCACGCTATTGATGCTGACGTCAACATGCCTCAGTCTTTCTATCTTATTCTTGCAATGCGGCACAACTCTCGCCGGTGAACTTCGCTCAGCTTCAACGGGGCGGCTGGCCGAGCATTTGCTGCGTCCGCAGTTTATCGTCAAGGATGCGTTCCTGTTTGACCTGCTTTTCGAGACCTTCGAGACGCTTGAACTCGGCGAGCGCGGTTTGCGCCTGTTCCGTCTGCTTGAGGCGCGAGTAAGCGAGAAACAAATGATAGTACGCCTGCGTGTGAGCCGGGTAGGTGGCGATGACGCGCTCAAGGCGCGTGACGGCCTCCGCGTAGTCGCGCCGCTTGATAGCCACGCGCGCATAATCGAAAAGTACGAGCACGTTCTTCGGGTCGAGATTGAGAGCGCGCTTGAGCGGGGCTTCGGCGTCGTCTATGCGGCCCTGCTCGATGGCGATGAAGCCGAGGCTGGCGAGCGCGTCAACGTGGTCGGGATGCGTCGAGATGAAGTGCTCAAGGTGCTGGCGCGCGACATCGAAGTTGCCCGCAACGCGCTGCGTGTAGCCCTGCCAGTACTCTACGTTCTCGATCTTCGGGTCGAGCTGCGCGGCGTGGTCGAAGTCGGAGGCGGCGGCTGCCGCCTCGCCCTTGCGGTAGTTCGCGTCGGCTCGCGCGAGATAATAGGCGGCGTGGTTCGGCTCGGCCTCAATCGCGCGGCTGAACTCGCCTATCGCGCCCTCCCAGAAGCCCGCGCGGAAATACTCGCGACCGAGCAAGTGATGATAGCCGGCGTGACGCGGGTCGCGCTCGATGGCGTGTTTGAACTCCTCGACGGCGTTGGCGTGGTCGCTTTGCTCGCTGGCGATCAGGCCGAGGCGGAAATGCGTTTCGGCGGGGGCAGGGTTGAGGTCAGCGGCTTCGGCCAGATGCCGGGCGGCGTCTTCGCCACGGTCGAGGTTATAAAGCGCGATGCCGAGGTTGTAGAGCACTTCGTATGTATGCGGCATCATTTCGTTGACGCGGGCGTAGATTCGCGCGGCGCGGTCGTACCTGTTGTTACGCGCCAGCGCCGTCGCGAGCGTGAAGAGCGCACGCGCGTCGCGTGCGGCGACACGTTCGACGAGATCGGCGGCGGAGTCGGCCTCTGCCTCAAGGCTCGCGCGGTATGCGACGCTGAGAAAGGCGAGCGCGAGTTGCGGGTCGTCGGGCGCGGCGGCGCGGGCATGTGCGAAATGTTCGGCGGACTTCTTGAAATCGCCGGAGCCGTCGTAGAGCGCGCCGAGGTTGTAATGCGCCTGTACGTTCGCGGGGTCAACTTTTAAGACACGCTCGAACTCCGTAATTGCCTCCGCCACCTTGCCGCGCTCGGCCAGCATGCGCCCCAGATTGTTATGCGCGCCGGGGAAATCAGGGTCGAGTTTAATGGCCGCGTTGAGTTCAGCGAAAGCTTCTGCGGCGCGTCCCATGCGGTCGAGCACGACGCCGAGGAGATTGTGCGGGACGGGCGAACGTGGAGACGCGGCGACGGCTGCGCGGGCTGCGCTCTCGGCGTCGGCGAGCGCGCCACTTTCCAAAGCGCCGACCGCCGCGTCGAGCGACGTGCGCGCCGCCGCGCTCAACTCCGCGACCTGCCCCGCACCCTCTCGATGCGTGACGCTTGCTTGCCTGCGCGGGTTCGGGCGTTGAGCAAAGGCAGGTATGCAGGCAAGGATGGCGACGGATAAAATGGACAGCCCAAGAGGGACGAGTCCGACAGCGCGGAGGTGAAATGAACGCCGCCGCTCGTGTTGTGTAGAACTTCTGAACACTTCCGACTTCCTCTCCGTCTTCTTCCTCACGCTGATTCTCTCTTCGATAACTACTGCCTCGCGGCTGCGCCGGTGCGGAACTCCGTGTTGAGTTTGTCCACGACGGCGAACTCGCGCGCGGCCTCCGCGTCGCGACCGAGTCGCCTGAGCGCGAGGCCGAGTTGATAGTGGCCGTCGGCGCGAGAGGGCGCGAGTGTCGTCGCCGTCTTCAGCGCGTCGGCTGCCTCCGCGTAGCGACCGGCGAGGGCGTAGGCGCGACCGAGCTTGGGATTGAGCGCGGCGGCCTGCGAGAGAGCCTCGATGGCCTCCGCGTTGGCGTTGCCGCGCGAGGCGAGGATGACGCCGAGCAGCGTGTGCGCTTCGACCGCGCCCGCGTTAAGACGCAGAGCACGCCGCGCCTCGCGCTCGGCTTCCTCGACGCGCCCGGCGTTGAAGAGCGAGAGCGCCTGAAGGTACGCAGCGTCAACCGCGTCGGGGCGAAGGCGGCTCAACTCGTTGAAAGTTACGACCGCTTCGTTCCACCGCCTGAGCTTCATGTAGGCCACGCCGAGGTCTTGCCACGCGCTGAAGAACGTCGGGTCGCGGCGGAGCGCCTCCTGGAGGTCTTTGATTGCTGCGTCCAGATCGTCGCGGTCTGTGGCGAGGAGCGCGCTCGTGTAGAAGACGCGCGGGTCGGAGGGGCGCGCGTCCCAGAGAAAATCCAACTGGTTCGACGCCTGCGCCCTGTCGCCCAGTTCGCGATAGACGGCGACGAGTTCAAAGCGCACGTCGTACTGTCGCGGATCGAGTTCGAGCGCGCGACGCAGGTGCGCCGCCGCCTCCGTCTGCCGCTCCTTCCCGCCGAGCCGCATCAGGAAACGACCGAGCTGGTAATGCGCCGTAAAGTTTTTGTCGTCAAGCTTGAGCGCGGCGCGCTCGGCATTGACCGCTTCCTCGACACGTCCGAGTTTCCACAACGCCGAACCGAAGTTGGCCTGATAAGCCGAATTGTCGGACTTGAGCGCGACCGCGCGGCGCAGATCGTCCTGCGCTTCCTGATAGCGCCCCAGAAAGAGGCGCGCGACACCGCGCGAGTTGAGAGCCACTGCGTCATTCGGGTTGGCGGCGAGTTTCGCGCCTGCGTCTGCCTCGACTCGTTCGGCGCGTGTCTCAATCGTGCTGAATCGTTCGACGTGCGAGCGAACGGGCGCGGGGGAAGGAGACGGCGATTGCGCGCGGGTAGATGCCACGCTGAACAGGCCGACTGCCACAAGGACGAGTGTGCGATAAAACATAAGAACGAGCGGGAAAGTGTCGGGCCGGAAAACATCGCGGATTTTAGCAAAAGCCGAGGGCACGCGCGAGCGCCCTGCAAAAAGATGGAGCGGCAGCCAAATGCACCGCCGCTCCAATCCTATACAACAAACGGGCACCGCGTCGCCCGCGAGAAGCCCTCTGTTAGAAGATCAACTTCGCGCGGTACTGCACTATGCGCCCCGGAAATGCGCCGTCGAAGACGCCGAAGCCAGTCGGCCTTCCACGATCACTACCCACGTCGCCGACGTTGTTGTTCGGCACAGTCCGGTTCGTGTGGTTGAAGAAGTTGAAGAACTCCATGCCGACCTGGAACTTCAACCCCTCTGTAATCATCGTGTTCTTGAAGAGCGAAACGTCCGTGTTAAAGATGGACGGCCCGCGGAAGGTGTTGCGTCCGAGGTTGCCGAAGCTGATTGACTGTCCCGCAGCATTTTTTACCGTCGTCAGGCCGGTGGTGGTCGAGAAGGCAGCGGGGTTCAGGAAGCGTCCAGCAGGGACATTGGCGAACGGGTCGCTGATGAGGGAAGGTCTAATCAGTCCACACTGGCAGACGACGCTGAACGGGAAGCCTGAGCGCGCCGACTGGATGACGTTCAACTGGAGGCCGCCGAAAAACTTGTCAACGAACCCGCCTTCGTTCAAGTAACGCTGTCCCTTGCCGAAAGGCAGGTCAATGATCGCGTTCGCCGAAAGCAGGTGGCGGATGTCGAGCACGGAGTTGCCACGGTCGAAGTTGAGATCGAACGGATTAACCGGCCCCTGCCGGCCTTGATTCTTACTGTCGCCGAGGCCATTAAAGACGCCGGTCGAGTTGTCTATGGTGTGGCTCCAAGTATAGGAAATCTGTCCCTGTATGTTGCGCGACATACGCTTGACCAGTTGCGCCTGCATACTGTCGTATGACGACCTGGCAGCGTTCGAGTAGAGCAGGACGCTGCCGATAAGCTGGTTCTGCTTGTTGAGCGCGTTGCCCTGACCGCCCGAACCTAGTTGGAACGTGGCGAGCAGATTCTTCGACCTGTTGCCGACGTACCCGATATCCACAGACCAGTCCCTCGCGAACTGGTACTGGCCGCTCAACTGGAACTGCTGCACCTGGCCGTTCTTCTGGTTCCGGTCAACCGTGAACAGGTTTGTGCCGGTCGGCAAGTTGACAGGGTCAATGCCCTGTGTGATGAGCGGCGGCCCCTGTGCGAGCGTGAAATTATTGAAGCTGATGTTGGTGAAGGGCGGGTTGCGTACCGCAGGCGGATAATCAACGCCGTCGAGCGTGTAGTTGATGCCGTAACCGCCGCGCAGCACCATCGTCTTCTCACGGTTGATCGAATAGGCGAAGCCGAGGCGCGGGCCGAAGTTGTTCTTGTCCAGTTCGACGAGCCGGTCGCCGGAGCCGCTCGCCCTCACGACCTGCTTCTGATCCGGTAAGTAGTAGCTGATGCGCCCGTTCTTTTCCGTGGGGGCTGTCTGCCCCGGAAGAATGTCGTAGCGCAGGCCGAGGTTCAGCGTCAGCCGGTCGCTGACCTTCCAGTCGTCCTGTACGAAGATTCCATACTCCTGCATACGCAGGTCGAACGGGCCGCCGATGGTGCGGCTCCTTTGCGCGAAGCCGGGCAGGTCAAGCAGCGCATCGGCCTGCGAGTTGCCGGTGTTGCCGTCGCCGAAGCCGATAGCGCCCTTCTCGAAACCGGCGCAGCCGCCGCAGACCGTGTTAAGCAGACGGACGCGAGCCTCGCCGCCCGCCTTGAAGACGTGATTGCCCTTGACGACGGTCATCGAATCCGCGAAGTACGGATTCTTGCTCTTGGCCTGAAAGAGACCGCCATCGCCGAGGAACTCGACGAAGCCGTTGCCGGTGAAGCCGAGGCCGGGGCCGCCCGACGTTTCGGGGCCGCCCAGATTGACGTTCGGGATGCCAACATCATTGCCAAAGGTGGCGCTGGTTCCGCACGCTCCCATCACACCGCAGTTGAAGATGGCGATGTTGATCTGCGTCAGACCAAAGCGGAACTCGTTCAAAACGGTTGGGCTGAACGTGTGCGTGTCGGTGATGACGATCTGGCGCGTGTTGCCGTTTTCCTCACCCGCGCCGAATCCGGCAGTGGGAAGACCGGGCGAGGGGACGACCGCACGCGTGAAATAGTTGTCGCGCAGGTTCGACAGTCGCTGTTCGTTGAAGCGCCCGGTGAGAGAATTCTTGTTGCCGAAGCGATGGTCAATCTTGACACCGATGTTGTTGATCTGCTCCTGAACGTTGCGCTGCGTGAAATAGTTGTTGGTTCCCTGACCGGGGCAGACGACGTTGGCCGTCGGCGTCGGGTAGAGGTTGAGAATTCTTCTGGCAATCGGGCTGATCCTGCTCGCCGGGATGATATTACCGGGGAAGGGATTGCCGGTCAGAGGGTCTCTGATAACCTGCCCGCAAGCGAGAAACTCCGAAAAGTCGCCGGTCCGAGACTTCGCGGTCGGCACTGTGGAGGAAATCGGATACGGGATGTTATTCCGCTGTCCGAGGTAATCAACGAAGAAGAAGGTTCTGTTTTTTCCGCTGTAATACGCCGGGCCGCCCTCGCCGAAGCGCGGCAGAGGCAGCGGGCCGCCGAAGGTGCCGCCGAACTCGTGTATCTGCTGGACGGCCTTGGCCGGGACGTTGATGTCGCGACGTGCAATGGCTATCGCACGGTCGCGCTTGAGCAAAGGGTGATAAGCGTTGAGCGCGGAGTTCTGCCCGTAGTAATAGAGCGATCCGTGAAAGTCATTCGTGCCCGACTTCGTCGTGGTGTTGATGACAGCGCCTGCCGCGCGGCCAACCTCTGCGGGCGGGATGCTGGTCGAAACCTTGAACTCGGCGATGGCGTCCGGGTTGGGGAACACTCCGATGGAGCCGAACTGCGGCTCGTTGTTGTCAACGCCGTCGAGAGAGAAATTGTTGTTCGTCGGGCGCTGCCCGTTAACCGTCAGCGACGCGCCGCCCGAACGAGCGAAGCGCGAAGTCGGCGTGTCGCCGCGCGCGTCCGTGCCGCCGGGGCCGCCGTTGCCGGCGCGGGGATCACCATTATTGAACTGTCGCGCATCCGGGCCAGCGCCGCCGACACCTGCATTGGAGGCACGAGCCACACCCGGCGTCAGCGTCGCGAGTTGCGTGAAGTTGCGGCCTGAAAGTGGGAGTTCCGTGACCTCACGCCCGGTGATGACGCTGCCGCGCTCGCTCGTCGCGGTCTGTACGAGCGGCGACTCTGTCGTCACCGTGACGACATCGCTGACCTGTCCCGGCTGGAGGACGAAATCAAGTCCGAGCTTGTCGCCGACGCTCAACTTAACGCCCTCTCGCCGGGCCGTTTGAAAATTCGGAGCCGAGACTTCCATCGTGTAGAGGCCGATGTCGAGAGACGACGCGCTGTAGACGCCGTCGTCCGACGTTTTGACCTCACGCGTGGAGCCGGTCGAGGGATTGGTGATCTTCACCGTGGCAGCCGAGATGGCCGCCCCGTTCGCATCCGTCACATTGCCTGTGACCTCCGCTTTGTTCGTCTGCGCCGACGACGAGAGCGCACAGGCCAGCAACATCGAGGCAATAAAACTGCCACGGAAGAAGAGAGAAAAACCTTTTCGGAGTCTAGTCATCACAAACCTCGTATGTAGATGGGCCGGGCGCTTGTCTCTTTACCCCTTGCACAGATAGCCGCTGACTCACATGACTGATGTCAGGCGAGCAACGGTTGGTAGGCATGAACCAGCCGGATTGTCTTCAAGCTACCGCTTTGTTGGAAAACTCGTTCGCCGGGAGTTTGTTGTCTCTCTGAACGAAGTTGTTTTTAATACAGATTCACAGCCCTGTCAATGATTATTTCAGAAAACGCCCGCTCGACATTTTAACCAGTGCGGCCTCTGCCTCATTCTTCATGAGAATCCAGACTGCGCTTTGACTCTTCAATCAACAGGTTGTTTCGCTCATACGACATCCCGGCTGAATCGTCCGTGAGTTTCGGCGGGTATTGATGCGACTGGTAAACCGGATAAGCCTCCGTCCGCAGGTGCGCGAGCATGTGATGGCCTCTGCGGGCGGCGCGCTCGTGGCGGAGCGCAGAGATGTCTACGGGCGCGACGACGATTCTCTCGCCCGGCCCTGGCGAGGCTTCGGCGAGCAGGCGTCCGTCGAAGTCCACGACCTGACTTCCGCCCGGCCACGAATAGGGCGGGTAATGCTTGAGGCTCGCGCCCTGATTGGCGGCGACGACGTAGGCCGTGTTCTCAATCGCTCGACAACGATTGACGATTGTCCACCAGTCCATCGGCGCGGTCGCGCCCCACGGGTCCATGTAGGCCGAGACGCGGACGAGGACTTCCGCGCCGTTGGCGGCGAGTTGGCGGATGGCTTCGGGGAAGAGCCAGTCGTAGCAGATCGCGCAGCCGATGCGACCGATGGGCGTGTCGGCGACGGGGAACAGAGGTTCGTCGTAGCCTTCGAGGTCGTGCGGGCTGGCGTGTACCTCGTAAGGAATCCACGTATTGACCTTGCGGTATTTATAAAGAACACCCTCCGGCCCGACGAGGCACGTCGTGTTGAAGACGACGCCCGGCCAGCGCCGGTCAGACTCAAGCATCGAGCCAGACTGTATGTAGATGCCGTGCTCACGCGCTTTCTGTTCCAGAGCCTCCGTGTGTTCGTTCGGAATCGGCACGGCGAGTTTTTCAAGTAACTCGGAGACGGTCGCGAAGACCGGCGCGGCGTGCGCGAATTCGGGGAAGACAACGAGACGCACAGGCAGAAAGGGCGCGCTCCCGGCGACCGCCGAGTCAATCATCGAGAGCATGCGATCCGTGTTTCGACGCATCTCGCGACGCTCGACGGGGTTCGACAAATCGGTCTGGCAGGCGGCGACGGAGTATCGTATGTGTTCCATAAAGATTCTCAAGAGGGAAAAGGGTTAAGGGGTAAAGATATATCAGGTCGAACGTGTGCACTCATCTCTTTCGCCTTTTCCCCTTACCCGTTTCCCTTTTCCCTTCGTCTTTCTCCTTTTCCCTTTCACCTTTTCCCGACCAGTTCTGTGACGGGCGCGACGACAACGCGCGTGTTATAGCGTTCGATGTAAGCCTGTCGCGCAGGCGTCAGCGGGTAGTGTTCGGGCGCGGTGTAAGGGTAACGCTTCATGCCGTGAAACGGGAGCGGCGCGAGTTGGTCGGGGCTGGCCGAGTTGATGTCCATCTCTTTGCTGAAGCCGTCGGCGTAGAGCAGAAACGTGCGCGTCCATCCGCCGGGGAGCGGCGCGAGCGCACGGGCGTCGAACGAGAGCGCAAGCTCGTCGCCGGGGCGCGAGACGACGAACATATCGTCTGTCTCCTGAAGTAGCTCGCGCACATCGCCCTCGCGCGTGTAACGACCCGTGAAAGTTTTCCAGGGCGAAGCCAGAGAGACCCGCGCGTAGTCATAACCCGAAGGCTCGCGCCCGTCCGGCGACGACTCGGCGGAAAACCCGCGCGTGTGCAGGTCTGCGACGAGAGGGTCGAGCCTTTCAATTCTCGCCGGGAAGCCGCCGCCGGAAGTGTCAACGAGGATTTGATCCCAGTAGACGCGCATGTTCGTCAGGACGCGCACTTCCCTGCTCGCGGAGAGGAATTTGCCGGTCAGGTCAACCGTCACGGTCTGCGGTCGCCCGACGGGAATGCCTATGCTTTCGATCACCGTCCGCCACTTCCCTTCTTTGTCCTTCACTTGAAGCGAGGGCGGCATCATGCTCAAACCGCCCTGCGAGGCCGCGACGTTGTCGCTCGAAAAGGCGTAATCAGTCCAGCCCGTCATTAGAAGGATGATGGATGAAGGCGGAGGGATGAGTGTTGACGAAGGCGCGGCTGTCTGTCCGTCTGCATTTCCTTTATCGTTCACCCTTCCGCGCTCATCTCTTCTTTCATCCCTCCGCCCTCCGCTCTCATCCCTTCCGAGGTCGAGCGTCAGCGTGTGCTCTTCGGCATAGCCGCGTATGCGCGCGAGGCGGAAGTCGTCGGGGTACTTGCGATCCACGCGAGAGATGAGCGGCAGCACGTCGTGGCCGTGCTCGTCCCGCGCCGCGCGCGGAGGATGCGCGTCGCGCGTCGCGTAAAGTTTGAATGTTGATGCGGTGGGATTGCCCAAGCCCTCGTTCGGATAGACCTCTGTGCCTTCGGGGTGCGCGACCGCGACGAGTTGGAGGCGATCAACGAAGAGCGCTTCTTCGAGTTCGTTGGTCACGCGCAACTCGTAGCGCCCGTCGCGTGGACGCAGTTGGTCTCTGCGGATGCGGACGTACTCGTCCGGGTCGGGCGTGTTGAAGACGCCGGGCGCGACCCAGTCGCCCATCTCGCCGCCGCCCATGAAGTCCGTGATGAACTCGAAGCGCTCGCCGTTCCACGCGTAGAGGAACGGGCATGAAGAAGGCTTGCGGTCGAGTTCCGTCACGCCGAGCGTGCTGCCGGCGCGGATGCGCGTCAGGACTTGCGCGCCCTCTTTGCTCGCCGTCTCCGTCTCCGCCTGCACGACGCCCGAAGGCCACAGCACGCGCACGGCGTCCGCCGCTTCGCGCTGCCCGATGCCGAAGATGACATCGGCGGGCGCGGGCGCAGGCATGGCCGAGTAAGTCTCAAGCTTCTGCCGGAGACTTCCCGCGCGCATTTCGATCTTCGCTTCGACCCCGCTCCGGTTGCTGACCTTCCCGCTCAATCGCACGCGCACTGAATGGTTGCGATTGCCACCGACGTTTCGCAGGAATCTCAACTCGCCCGAAGAGGCGCGGACGAACAGGTCTGTGTCGCCGTCGCCGTCCACGTCGCCCGACGCGAGCGTGCGCGGCGCGAGTCGCTCCTTGATAGGAGATGTCCCGTTGAAGGTGTTTCGCTTGATGGCGGCCTCGCTCACGTCCGGCCAACCCGCCCCCGTGTTGCGCCGGACGCCGAGCGCGCCGCTCGTGGCGGATGTCGTCAAGGTGACGAGGTCGAGCAGGCCGTCGTTGTCGTAATCGAGAAACTGCGCCGCGTCGAGCACGGCGAATTGTGCGCCGGTCGCGTCGCCATGCGCGGCGGGCGCGGGTTCGCGACGGAAGTGTCCTTTGCCGTCGCTCAGGGCGAACGTGCCGGGCGTGTCCGCCGCGCCGAAATAGAAATCAATGAAGCCGTCCTTGTTCAAGTCGCCCGCCGCGACGGACGTGAAATTATCTTTCGCGTCCAGCCCGACCTCCGGCGCGACGTTGCGGAACGTCCCGTCGCGCAGGTTTCTGTAGAGCGTGGGAGCCACGCCGTAGTTGACGACGAGCAGGTCAACGTCGCGCCGGTTGTCGTAGTCGGTCGGGACGACTGCGACGGCGTGCCCGCGTCCGCCTTCGACTTTCGCCTGCGCCGTGATGTCTGTGAACGTCCCGTTGCCGTTGTTTCGCAAAAGCACGTTGGGCGCGCCGGGCGCAGGCGCGCTCCGCGCGTTCGTCAACTTGCTCGTGTCGGCGAAGCCCGCGATGAAGATGTCGAGGTCGCCGTCGTGATCCACGTCGGCGAAGGCGCAGGAGACGGAGAGATAAGGATAGACGGGAATGCCCGCAGCAGTCGTCCGGTCGGAAAACTTTCCGCCGCCGTCGTTGTGATAGAGCGCGCTCCTGACGGCCTCCGCGTAGCGCCCCTGTTCGAGATAGTTCTGACCGATGATGGTGGCTGCGCCGCTGTCGCGCAGCATTTGAAAACGCTGCATGAGCCGCTGGCCGTCGTCGCGCTGCCCCGAACGCAGGAGCGCCGTCGCGAGGTTGTAGAGAGCCGTGCCGTTGTACGGCTCTGCCTCGATTGCCGCGCGGAAGGCGGCGACGGCCTCTCTGTATTTGCGCTGCTGCGCGTAGAGTTGGCCGAGTTGGACGTTCGCGCCCACGTCCTGCGGGTCAACTTTGAGCACGCGCTGGAATTCGGCGACGGCCAGATCAGTTTCATTCTGCTGCCGGGCGATGAGTCCGAGGATGTAATGCGGCTGCGGCGCGTCGGGCACGAGTTCGACGGCGGCTCGCGCGGCGTTGGAGGCTTCGGCAACGTCCGGGATGTTGTAGAGCGCGATGGCTAGATTGATACGCGCAATCGCGAGTCGCGGGTCGAGGCTCAGTGCGCGACGAAACTCCACGGCCCCCTCCCTGTGCCTGAACTGTTCGAGCAGGGCCACGCCCAGATTGTTCGCGCGGTAAGCATCCTCGCGCGTCGGGGCGCTGACGGGCGCTGCCTTTTGAACGCGAGACTGTTTTCCCGTCTGAACTTTTAGACGGCTCGCCTGCGGCAGCAGGGCAGTTGACGCGATGGTGGAGAGGACGAGAGGCGGGAGGATTAGGAAGAGGGCTGAAGACCTTCTCATTTTCATAAACGGGCGCACGGAGATAATGTCGGACTCAAAGATGCCGCAATATAGCACAGGCATCCGCCCGCAGCCCTTTGCCGATCCGGGGTGCGCGAGGGAGGTTTAGGCTACGGCCTCTCCATTTGAAGTGAAGGCCGGGAATCTGTAGTATGCAGGCTCCGTCGGATGGAATTGAAATGGCCGGACGCAGCGTGCCTACCATCGCTTGAAACGAACTCTATAACTCTCCTGAAATAATAAAAGTTGACCCTGAGAACGCAAAGTTTCGCAGTGCAGGCCGCTTCGATGTTCGCGCTGCTCGCCATCGCCGCGCTGTGGCCGTGCGTGTGCGGACTTGCCTTCGCGCGGCAGCGCCCTGCAACGCAGACGCCCGCGCCGTCGCCAACCGTCGCCGCTCCCGCGCAGGCCACTCCGGCGCGCACGGGGCGCTCCTACGACAGCAGCGCCCCGGTTAAAAAGCCCGCCAGCGCCGCGCCGCAGGCTCAGTCGCCCGTCACGTTCACCGACATCACCTCGCAAAGCGGCGTCACGTTCAGGCACGACGCCTCGTCCACTTCGCAGAAGTACCTGCTGGAGACGATGGGCGGCGGCTGTGCAATGTTCGACTACGATAACGACGGGCGCATGGACTTGTATTTTACCAACGGCGCGAAGCTCGAAGGCGCTATGCCGAAAGGCTCAATGCCCGATAAGAGCGAGCCGCGTTTCTGGAATCGTCTCTATCACCAGAAGTCGGACGGCACGTTCGAGGACGCGACCGTGCGCGCCGGAGTCCGGGGCGCGGGCTACTCGATGGGCGTCGCGGCGGGCGATTTCGACGGCGACGGCTGGGTTGATCTCTACGTCACGGCCTACGGCGGCAACACGCTTTATCGAAACAAAGGCACGGGCGCGTTCGAGGACGTGGCGCGCAGGACGGGCACGAATGCTTCGGGCTGGTCAACGAGCGCGGGCTGGCTCGACTATGACCGAGACGGGCGGCTCGACCTCTTCGTCGCGCGCTACATGGACTGGGATTTCGAGCGCGGCGCGATCTTCTGCGGCGACCCGCGCTTCCGCGCCTTCTGTCACCCGGACAACTTCAAGGGCGCGGCCAACATTCTCTTCCATCAAAAACCGGACGGCACGTTCGAGGACGTGAGCGAACGCGCGGGCATCGCAGACCCGGCGGGCAAGGGTCTCGGCGTTGCCTTCGCGGATTTCGACGACGACGGGCTGACGGACATCTTCGTCGCCAACGACAGCGTGCGCCAGTCGCTCTATCACAACAAGGGCACGGGCGCGTTCGAGGACGTGGCGCTGCTCGCGGGCGTCGGCTACGACGAGAACGGCAAGACCTTCGCGGGGATGGGCGTGGACGTTGCCGACTACGACAACGACGGGCTGCCCGACATCCTCATCACCGCGCTCTCGAACGAAACCTACCCGCTCTTTCGCAACGCGGGCGACCTCTCGTTCGTCTACACGACCGGCACGAGCGGCCTCGGCCAGATTACGCTCCTCTATTCCGGCTGGGGCACGCATTTCATTGACGCAGACAACGACGGCCTGCGCGACATCTTCGCGGCGCAGGGACACGTCCTCGACACCGTCGAGAAGACGACGAGCTTTCTGGCTTACAGACAGGAGCCGCTTCTCGCACGCAACACCGGCAGGAATTTCGTCAACGTCTCTGCTTCCGCCGGCTTCAACGTGCCGCTCGCCGCGCGCGGCGCAGCTTTCGGAGATTTGGACAACGACGGCGACACGGATATCGTGCTCGCGCAGACCGGCGGCCCGCCCGTCATCCTGCGAAACAACGGCACGAAGAACCACTGGCTCGGCCTCGCGCTCGTCGGCGTGAAAAAAAACCGGCAGGGACTCGGCGCTCGCGTCCAGATCACGGACGCGGCTGGCGGCAGGCAAATATTCGACGTGACGTGCGCGGGCAGCTATCTCTCGTCGAACGATGGGCGCGTGCTCGCCGGGCTTGGGACGAAGACGGGCGTCCGCTCCGTCGAAGTTCGCTGGCCGGACGGGCAGATACAGACAGTCAACAACCCGGCAGTTGATAAGTACCTGACGATTAACGAGAAATAATGGACATTAAATTTCAAACGCCGACGCGCTTTGTTTTTGCGTTCGCCCTGTGCCTCGCGCTGCTGCAAGCATTGTCGCCCGCGACCCTGCTCGCGCAACAGAAGGCCGACCCGCCGGGCGCGGCGACGCAACAGCCGCAGCAGCCTATGGGCGGCGTCTCGACCGGCAAGGCGCTCGTCTCCGCCGTCCGCCGCACGATTAACGTCACAGACCCGAAAGCTCCGAAAATCTTCGACGACGTGACGGCGCGCACCGCGCTCGCCAATTTTAAGAATCGTTCGGGCAGCGCGCAGAAGGACTACATCGTCGAGACCGTCTCAGGCGGCGTCGCCATCTTCGACTACGACAACGACGGGCGACCGGACATCTATCTCGTCAATGGCTCGACGATGTTGGCGCAGGCCGGCAAGGAGAAAGCTCCGCGCGCCGCGCTCTATCACAATCTCGGCAACTGGAAATTTGAGGACGTGACGGAGAAGGCGGGCGTCTCTAACGAACGATGGGGCATGGGCGTCGCCGTCGGCGACTACGACAACGACGGCAACGCTGATCTCTACGTCGGCAACTTCGGCGTCTCGCGCCTCTACCACAACAACGGCAACGGGACGTTTACGGACGCGGCGGAAAAGCTCGGCGTCGCGCGCAAGGGTTGGTCAACCGGCGCGAGCTTCGGCGATTACGACAACGACGGACGGCTCGACCTGTTCGTCCCCGGCTATGTCGCACTCGACTTGAACAGCTTGCCGCCGAATCCATCCGAAGCGGGCAAGGCCGGACAGCTCGCGCAGAACTTTTGCCAGTTTCGCGGCGTCGCAGTGATGTGCGGCCCGCGCGGACTCAAGGGCGAGCACGACACGCTCTACCATCAAAAGGCCGACGGCACGTTCGAGGACGTTTCCGACAAAACAGGCGTCAACGACGCGCCGGGCTATTACGGTTTCTCTTCCGCGTGGGTGCACGTCAACGACGACGACCTACTCGACCTCGTCGTCGTCAACGACTCGACGCCGAAGCAGCTTTACATCAATCTCGGCAACGGCAAGTTCGAGGAGTCAGGCTACCCTTCGGGCATCGCGCTCAACGAAAACGGGCGCGAGCAGGCCGGGATGGGCGTCGGCGTCGGCGACTACGACAACGACGGGCGCGTTGATTTCTACATCACGAATTTTTCCGACGACTCCAACACGCTCTACCACAACGACGGCGACGGCAATTTCACGGACGTGACGTTTCAGGCCGGCCACGGCGAGACGACCATTCCCTTCCTCGGCTGGGGCACGAGCTTTCTCGACTTCGACAACGATGGCTGGAAGGACGTGCTCGTCGTCAACGGCCACGTCTACCCGGCGGTGGACAAGCAGCAGTGGGGCACGTCCTACGCGCAGCAGCCCATGCTCTTCCGCAACACGGGCGCGAGCGGCAAGTTCGAGCGCGTCGGCGCGGCACCGGGCACGGGACTCGCGGAAGCATGGGTCAGTCGCGGCCTCGCCGCCGGCGATCTCGACGGCGACGGGCGCGTGGATGTCGTCATCAACAATCAGGATTCGTACCCGTCGGTGCTGCGTAACGTCACGGAGACGCCGAACCACTGGCTGCGCCTGAAGCTCTCCGGCGACCCCTCGAAGAAAAGCCCGCGCGACGCGACCGGCGCGATTGTCTACCTGACGCTCGGCAAGACGCGCCAGCGCGCCGACCTCGTCAGCGGCGGCGGCTACTCGTCCAACAACGACCCGTGCCTCTCCTTCGGCCTCGGCGCGGCGACGAAAGTTGACAAGCTCGAAGTGAAGTGGCCCGGCGGCTCGCTGGAAACCTTCGACGTGTCCGGCGTTGACCGCACGCTCACGTTAACGGAAGGCAAGGGCGTGGGAGGAAAGTAAAAGATGAGCAGAACTAGACAACTTTGGCATAGACATCTTCGAGAGCCAGTTCACACCCGATAACGCTGACCTTAACTATATCTTCAGCATTATGGTATTCAGAATATCGCCACTCTTTATTACTTTGCCTGACATACTGCTCAATCCTATATGGCTCTTGCGCGACGAGCCATGATTATAATGCAAGTCTCGCGCATGAAAGCCGCCCTATTCGCGCCCCGGTTGAATGAGTTGTTAGGTGGCTCGCTTCCGATAAATACATAGCCACCACAACTGCCTTCAGTGCATACCTTTACTCCTTCTTTCCTGCTTGGCTGCCACTCCACGGCCATCGCCCACTTATCTCTACCTCTAACGCAAAACTTAGAAACGTACGAATCAGAACTATTAGTCCCAAGACTCCCAAGCTGCGAAAGGTCGGGTCAACAGCAACAGTGCCAATGATGTCCGCTGCTACTAGGAACTCTAAGCCAAGCAGAATTGCCCGTCCCAGATTGCTCCGATACGGCAGATAAGCATCTTGAAAATTGCCTCCGCTAACTAATTGGCGCATAAAAAGAGCGGTAGCGACGAATGCCCCAACCACAATAATGGCAACGCCAACGACTTCTATCACTTTTGCCGACCAATGAATAGTTATCTCAAGAATAGGTGAAAGCTGGTTGGTATCAATTAAAATGGCAGCCACGTATCTCATACCTAAAACATGTTAGATGTTTCCGAGGGTAATTGCCACCTAACGCCCGGCATCACCCGCCCGCTGCTGCCGTTGATGATGAGAGCTACGCTATAGCGGGTCGGGTGCATGCCGTTGTTAGGTGGCGCGGTTTGACCACATACTTGATTACGGTCGGGGCTGCCCGCCGCTAACGGCTTATCGTAGTTTTCTCGCCTATTATGTAGCGGCCTAATGCTGCTGAAATCTTCGCCGCATTTTCTCCTCCATACCCCCCGCTCCTGACGAATGTGGCAACCGTGAATCGCGCCTTCCCTTGCGGATCGAAAATCAATCCTGCAAACCACCCGTCAACTAGATCACCCTTAGGCAGCAGAGCCGGACCACTGCCGGTTTTGCCACCAATTTGCCAGCCGGTATCTTCTAATGTTTTAGCAATGCTATTCGCCGTACCGCGCTGAACCGTGTCAAGCATCGCAGACTGAATTCGGAGTGCCGTGTTTTGCTGCACAACGCGCATTGAATTATTAAGCTCCGGACGCGACGCAGCCGACTTGGTGACGGATGGTGTGGATTGCTCTTCCCTCGCTACTGGCGTCAACACCACGCCATCATTTCCGACGGCTTGTAGAAAGCGAGAAACGTGGAATGCGGTCACACTCATGTTGATTTCGCCGAGCGAGAGGGTTTCTGCCCATTCTTCATCTTTCGTTTCCTCGCTTAACGAAACATATGCAGGAGCAGGTGTCAGGCGCGCTCTCCAAGCTGGGGCGAGCCCACCCCAAAATTTATCATCTCGCGACAAGCCGGTTTGCTGACCGAAGCCATAGCGCGTGAAATCCTCCAGCACTTTCTTTGTCCCGACAGATTTGCGAAGAGCGACCGCTGATTGCCTTCCGGCGGAATCGCTACCGCCGACGAGCATTTCGTGAACTGTCACGCGCGACCTGTAAGCGGGATTCTGTGCGTTCGGGTTTCCTTTCGTGCTGTCGAAACTAGAATCGGGCTGTCGGTTATCCCACCATGATGCGGAGAGCAAAACTTTGGAAAGCGAAAGCGGACTTACAGGGGTGGTGACATCCAACTCTGATGGATGAGATGCTGCAAACGCGACAAGTGCTCCCGTCCGCACATCTTGAACTACGATGACTGCTTTGAGGCGGTTCGCACTCATCACCTCAAGTGCACGTTTATTCGCAGCAGCGCACACGGCGCGTTGAGCCAGCGCATTCACACAAGGCGAAGCGGCTAGAGCAGAGTCTTGCGCTTTGAGCGGCGGGGTTGTTGTGTGAAAAGAATTTTGCGTTTCACGAGCTATGGAAAGGTAAGAAAACCGCGTTGCGTCCGCCGCCCATACCATCAACGAAGCAATCATAACTACTGGAGACGTTAATGCAATCCAAGTTCTTTTGAACATCAAACTCTCCATCTGGTTATGTTCAATGCAGCCACCTAACACTAATTAGACCGCACCAAGCGATGATGTAGCTCATCAAACTTCCGTCAACCCGAATTTGCGCGACAACACAAGACTGATCGCGCCCATCAGCGTCGGCTCGCTTAAAGTCGAGGCGACGATGCGCGCGGAGGGCAGGCCACGGCGGACGCTGCGGCGGACGGCCTCTTCGAGTGTGGCGGCGACGAGCGACCAGGCG
>JAIVJG010000203.1 GCA_020200155.1 Acidobacteriota bacterium
GCGTGGCTGTGCTCGCGCACGTAGTAAGGCCAGAACTCCGCGAAAGTTTTCATCTCATCTTCGGCCATGAATTTTGTTCTCCCCTGAGAATCACTGTGAAAGCCCTGTGACGACTCGCGGCGGCACACACGCATCAGGCGCGAGCGAGCGTCATTCTCCGCCCTGCGCGAACAGGCGGCTGTAGTCTTCGGCGGTCGCGGGCGGGACGCGCGCGAGTTGCAGATTCTCTTCGACGTGGGCGCGCTTGCTCATGCCGACGAGCGCGGTGGTGATGCCGGGCGTGGAGCGTACAAACTGGATGGCCGTCTGCGCGTCCGTGGCGAGCGAGCCGAGCGGTTCGCGGACGTGTTCGGGCAAATCACGCGCGACTTTGCCCTGCATGGTCGAGGCGCTGGCGACGACCGTGACGGCCAGCGCCTTCGCCGCTTCGAGCAGAGAGACGCGTGCGCCCTCGTAAGGCTGGTTGTCGAGGACGAGAGCTTCGGGCATCGCGAGGTTGAAGGGAATCTGTATGAAGCGAAAGCCGTGCTCGCCGCCGCCCGCTTCGCGCGCCAGTTCCAACATGCGTTCGAGCGAGTGGTACGCGCGCTCGTTCGGCTGCGCGCGGAAACCGTTCCACGTCGCGACGCCATACGCACGGATGCGTCCCGCCGCGCGCTCGCGTTCGAGTTGCTCAAAGGCTGCGCGCAGGCGCGTTTCAAACTCTGCGCGCGAGACGACGGAGAGTTGCGTTTCGGGGTTGTGGACGTAGTACACGTCCACACAGTCGAGGCTCATGTTGCGTAGCGACTGCGCGACCTGATTTTCAAGGTAGCGTGGCGTCATGCAGTGGCTGCCCGCCGCGAAGTCTTCCGGCGCGGCGATGCCTGTGTTCACGAAGGTCTCTTCGATGTACCGGCGCACGCCTTCGCGTCCGGCGGGCGGCGCGCCGTCGAAGGGCAGGTAGCCGCCTTTAGTGCAGATGACAATTTCATCGCGCGCGAACGCGCCGCCATCGCCGGTCAACTGCCTGAGCGCCTCGCCGATGTTGCGCTCGCTGCGTTGGAAGCGATAGTTGGCCGCCGTGTCTATCACGTTCGCGCCGAGTTCGACGGCACGCGCGACGGCTTCCGCGTAAGCTTTGTCGGTCGCCTCGTCGCCGCCGCCGAGGTACGTGCCGATGCCGACGGAGGAGAGCCAGAGTCCCTGCTCGAAACGAAAATGATTCTCGGCGGACGCGTCGCTCAAGCGTTCGCGATAGCGCGCCGTCCCCTCGGTCGTGGCGTGGCCCTTGACAGACATCGCGTGTCCCTCCCTCGCGTCCTGATTGGTAGAAGCTGATCGCGCGCAGTTTAGCACGAGCGGCGCGGGGCGGGCGCGCTTCAACGAAGCGAGAGCGTTATGATAGGGTTTGGGCGAGCAGCCGGGAGCTTTGAGAAGCGCGCCGTGAATGACTGGACTCGCGCGCAGAACGAACACAGGCGAGCGGAGAACGAACACACATGCCGGACGAACGGGCGCACACGGCGCAAGCGCGAACGCCGTCGAGCAATGATTCCAATCTTGAAAGCGCGCGGCCTTCGTCGCTCGACATCACGGACGAAGAGGGCGAGCCGCTCGAACGTTTGATGGAAGACTGTCGCGCGCTCATCGGCGGCAGCCGGCACAACGGCCACCCGCGCATGTTCGGCTACATCGCCTCGCCCTCGACGCCCGCCGGAGCGTTCGCGGGTCTTCTCGCTTCCGCGCTCAACCACAATCTCACTGCGTGGCGTTCCGCCCCTGCGGCGACCACCGTCGAGCGCAGCGTCGTGCGCTGGCTCGCGGAGTTAATCGGCTACGGCGCGGAGTGCGGGGGCTTGCTGACGAGCGGCGGCTCGATGGCGAACCTCAACGCCGTTTTCGTCGCGCACCGCGCGAAGGCGGGCGACGTGCGCGGCGGCAAAGTTTCACAAAGAGGCTTGTGGGACGCGGGCGCGCCGGCCACGATGTACGTCTCCGATCAGGCGCACCTCTCGATGGCGAAGGCGGCTGACATAATCGGCATCGGGCGCGAGCAGGTGCGCGTTGTCGAGACGGACGAAAGTTTCCGCATGGACGCGCGGCGTCTGCGCGAAAGAATCGAGGGCGACATCGCGCGGGGCTTACGTCCTTTCTGCGTGGTCGCGACGGCGGGCACGGTCAACACAGGCGCTGTTGACCCGCTCGATGCGGTCGCGCGTGTCGCTCGCGAGCACGATCTCTGGTTCCACGTTGACGGCGCATATGGCGCGCTCGCCGCGCTCGACGAGAGCAAGCGGCCTCTGTTCGCAGGGCTGAAGCAGGCCGACTCCGTCTCGCTCGACCCGCACAAGTGGCTCTATGCGCCGGTGGACTGCGGCTGCCTGCTCTATCGTCATCCTGAGCAGGCGAGCGCCGCGTTCGGCGGGACGGAAGATCACTACATCAAAGTTTTCGAGCAGCAACGGGACGAAGCTTTCGCCTTCTGGGATTACGGCATCGAGCTGTCGCGCCCTTTTCGCGCGCTCAAGGTCTGGATAATGCTTCGCTACTACGGCGCGCGACGCGTCCGTGCCGCCATCGCCGAAGACAACGCGCTCGCCGCCTGCTTCGCCGAACGCGTCCGCGCGTCGGAAGATTTTGAACTCCTCGCGCCCGTCACGCTCGGCATCTGCTGCTTCCGTTACGTGCCGCCCGCCATGCGCCACGCGCTCGATCAAGCGGACGAAGCCGCGCGCGAGCGCCTGAACGCCGAACTCGACGAACTGAACGCGCGCGTCATGCACACAGTCCAGCGCGGCGGGCGAGCTTATCTCTCGAACGCGACCCTGCGCGGACGCTTCGCGCTGCGCGCGTCCATCACCAACTTCCGCACGACTCGCCGCGACATAGACATCACGCTCGACGCTCTGCGCGACGCCGCGACTCCGCAAGGTTGACGGCGTCTGTTAGACTTGAGTTCATGTTGCAGGCGAGCTTGAAGGGCGAATACGAAAGAGAACTGCGCGTGGCGATTGATCTGGCGCGGACGGCGGGCGCGTTGGCGTTGGAGTATTACGGCAAGCTCCTGCGGGTCGAGCACAAGGCCGAATTCGACGAGCCTGTGACGCAGGCCGACCGCGTCGTCAACGAGTTAATCGTGGGACGCTTGCAGAAAACTTTTCCCGAAGATGGCATCCTCGCGGAAGAATCCGTGGACACAGACCGCCGCTTGAGCCGCGCGCGCGCGTGGATGGTTGACCCGCTCGACGGCACGAAGGGCTTCATCGCGGGCACGGGCGATTTCGCCGTCCAGATAGGCTTGGCCGACAGAGGCGAGAGCGTCCTCGGCGTCCTCTACGCGCCCGCGACGGACGTGCTCTACTGGGCTGCGCGCGGGCACGGCGCGTGGGTCGAGCGTCCTTTGGAGACAGCGGAGACTTCATCAACAGGGCCGGAGCGCCTGCGCGTCTCGACCAGGACCGAACTCTCCGGGATGCGTCTGGCCGAGAGTCGCTCGCATCGCGGCCCGCGCATGGACACGGTCGTGCGCGCTCTCGGCATCAGCGAAGAAGTGAAGTGCCATTCGGTCGGCATCAAAGTGGGCCTCATCGTCGAACGCCAGTGCGACCTCTATCTGCATCTGTCGGGCAAGACGAAACAGTGGGACACGTGCGCGCCGGAAGCGGTGTTGAGCGAGGCGGGCGGGCGCATGACGGACTTGTGGGGCGAGCCGCTCAGCTACAACACGCCGGACGTGCTGAATCGCAACGGCATCGTCGCCACGAACGGCGTCGCGCACACAGCCGTCATTGAGCGCATCCGCCCAGTGCTCGCCGGGTTCGGTCGCCCGCGTTATTAAGCAGGCGAACGCGCGGCGCGTTTGCATCATCGTCGCCGGTTCGACCCCGGCGTCGCGTCGCGGAAGTAAATCTCGTTGGTAAGTCAGGAAAGATAAACTTTAACTTCGGAGGAATTATGAAACGTAAAGGTTCGGCAATCTGGCATGGCGGTCTGAAGGACGGAAAGGGCAGCGTCTCGACGCAGAGCGGCGTGCTCTCGGACACGCAGTATTCGTTCGGCACTCGATTTGAAGAGGGCATCGGCACCAATCCCGAAGAACTCATCGCGGCGGCGCACGCCGCCTGCTTCTCGATGGCGCTGTCGGGCCAGTTGGGAAACGCGGGGCTAACGGCGGAGAGCATCAACACGACGGCGACCGTGACGTTGGAGAAAACATAACGATCCATGATTGACTGTCTGAAACTCCCGCTCAGTTTCAACCCCTCGCCTCTCAAGGCTGATCTCGCAGGGATTGCGCCGGACGATTGGACACTGCACTTCAACAAGTCTTACTACGAGGGCGATTGGAGCGCCGTCGCCCTGCGCTCTGTGGGAGGCGTCGCAGGCCAAATCTATCCCGACCCGACGAAGAAGGACTTCGCGGACACGCCCGTCCTCGTGTGCTGCCCGAACATTCAGGAAGCGTTGCAGTCGTTTCAATGCCCTTTGCAGTCGGTCAGGCTGTTGAAACTCGCCCCCGGCGCTTCCATACGCGAACACAAGGACTACAATCTCGGCTACGAGGACGGCGAGGTGCGTATCCACATTCCTGTGCAGACAAGTCCACTCGTCGAGTTCTACCTCGCGGGCCGGCGGCTCTTGATGAACGAGGGCGAGAGCTGGTACGTCAATTTCAACCTGCCGCATCGCGTCAACAATCAAGGCGACACGGATCGCGTGCATCTGGTTTTGGACTGCATCGTCAACGACTGGCTGCGCTCGCAGTTTCCGCCGGAGTAGGACAGGCATGTCTCTGGAAGACCTGGAACAGTTTCAACAGATCGTGCTGCGCGATGCGTCGCTTCAGGCCGCGTTGCGTGAGACGGCGGATCGAGAGGCGTTCATCGAGTTGACCGTGCGCCTGGGAAGAGAGAGCGGGTGCGTCTTCACACACGAAGAGGTGGCGCAGGCGCTGCGCGCGCGCCGTCGTGCTCTGCTTGAGAGGTGGGTATGACGACGGACGTGCGACAGCTCTCGAAGTGGACGCCGCTGCGCCTCTACTGGCAGGAATCGAGCGCCTTCGTGGACTGGTGCTACGTGGGCGAGCAGCGCCTGACCGATCCCTTCTACGATCAGACCGTCGAGCGCTCTCTGCGTAATCCCTGCAATCTTCTCTTTCGACACCAGACGCCCATCGAGACGCTCGGCCAGTTGCAGGAGGCCGAGCCGTGCCTGCCGCCGCGCGGCTTTATCTTCCACACGTCTCGCTGCGGCTCGACGCTCATTTCGCAGATGCTGGCATCGCTCCGCGCCTTCCCCGGCGTGCCCCGGATTTTTCTCTACCGCGAACCGGCGGAGGTGATGGTCTCGCAACTCAGACGCAGGGGCGCGCACATGATTCCCGGCGCGATTGAGCCTGCGTTGTTCGACATGGACATGGCGGACGTTTTTCGCATGCCGCAGGAGGAGTACGTCGCGCGCGTGCTGGCGAAAATTTGCGGGGAAGCCCTGCGCCATCTTGACGACGAAGCGTTGCTGCTCAACTATCGTCAACTGCCGGAGGCGGTCTGGTCTGCTCTCCCCGGCTTCTTCGGCGTAGACTACGCGGAACCCGACCTTGAGCGCATGCGCCGCGCGTCGCGCCTCGACGCCAAGAATCCTTCGCTCGCCTTCGCGGACGACACCGCCGAGAAAGCGCGCGGCGTGACCGACGCCGTGCGCCGGGCGTGCGAGCAGTTGGTGGAACCGCTCTATCAAAAATTGGAAGCCGCGCGCACGGCCAGACGACACCGGCGGAGCGCGTGAGATGAACAGCCTGAACGGACGACGCATGTGAGTCTCAGAGCCAAGCTACTTCTCATCTTCATCGCCTGCGCCGCCGCGCCATTGCTCGCGCTGAGCATCTACAGCTACGTGAGCAGCGTGCGGGCGGCGGAGACTCTTCTGCGCCGCGACGCGCAGGCGCGCGCGTATCGCATGGCGCGGAGAATCGAAGAGACGCTCGACCGGCACGAACATGCGCTCGCAGAGATAGCGCGCTCAACTCCTATGATAGATTTCGTGTATGAGGCGGCGCAGGCAGGCTCAGAGAACACGCCGCTTCGCAAGTACGCCCTCTACAAGACGAGCGCCGGCTACAACGACCCGCGCGGACGCCTGCGCCGCGATGCCGAGTCGAAAGTGTCAGACTATCTCTGGAATCACGACAAGCAGCTCGCCTCAATCACTTGCTTCGACAGGCAGGGGCAACCGCTTTTTCACGTCGCGGAAGCGGTCGGGACGTCAGGCCGCGCAGAAGTGAGTTTTCAGACCGAAGACTTCGTGCTCGGCGACGTGCGACCGGACGAGCGCGCGAGCGCGGACAACGCCGCAGCATTTTTGCGCTCGCGCGTGAGGCAAGACGCTTTCGGCACGGGCGTGCGCCTGACAATGCGTGTGCCGTCGCCTGAGCCGGAGCCGGGGGACGGGGGCACACTTGTCGCAGAGCTTAAGCTTGACCCTATTTTTGCGGAGGCGGTCTGGCACGAGGTCGAAGTGATCGGCGACGGAAGGCCGGGTGATGCACAACTCGACACGCCGCGCGCCGCCTTCGCGCTCGACGACGAGTCGGGGCGCATCATCTATCACACGAACGCCGCGCTCAAGCACCAGCCGGCTTCCGCCGCCGCGGACTTCGCCCCGCTCGCCGCGAAGATGAGGACAGGGCAGAGCGGCACGGAGTTCTACGACGTGCCCGACGGCACACGCCGTCTCGCCGTCTATGGCCCCGTTGATGGCCTCGGCGCTTCCCTCGCGGTAGCGGAGAATTACACGGCGGCTTCGTCTACGGCGCGGCGCGGCGGCCTCGCCGTCATCGCGCTCGCGGCCATCGCCGGGCTGGCCGGCTGCGTGCTCATCGCGCTGATCGTGGAGCGTGCGCGGCGGCGCATCGAGCGCGTGGCCGAAGGCGCGGCGGCCATCGCCGGTGGAGACCTCGACCAGCGCATAGACCTTCAGACGAGCGGCGTGACGAACAAGCTGGTCGAGAACTTCAACCGGATGAGCGACCGCCTGCGTGAATTGATCGCGCGCGAGGCCGAGTCGAAGCAGTTCGAGTCGTTCATGCGCCTTTCGGCCATGCTGACGCACGATTTGAAGAATGCCATCACGGGCCTCTCGATGCTCGTCGGCAACATGGAGAAACAATTTCACCACGAGGAGTTTCGCGCCGATGCGATCCTCTCTCTGCGCGAGGCGACCGAAAAGTTGAACCGCATCGTCGCGCGTTTGAGCGAGCCTGTGAAGTCTCTGAGCGGAGAATACCGCCGCGCCGCGCGTCGCGCAGACCTCGTGCCCGTCATCCGGCGCGTGCTGGCGGCGAACGCCGAGCCGTACAGGGCGCTCTATGAAATCGAGGCTCGCCTGCCCGAAACACTCTTCGCCACCGTCGAGCTTGAGCGCATCGAGGCTGTCGTCGAAAATCTCGTCATCAACGCGCTCGAAGCGATGGGCGCGGGCGGCGGACGACTGACGGTCGAGGCGGGGAGCGAGGGCGAACGATTCGTCTTCTTCAGCGTGGCAGACACAGGCGTCGGGATGAGCGAGGAGTTCATCCGTGAGCGGCTCTTCCGACCCTTCGCGACAACCAAGAGTAGAGGCATCGGACTCGGCCTCTTCACCTGCCGCGAGATTGTCGAGGCACATGGCGGGCGCATCAACGTGGAATCGAAACCCGGCGCTGGCACGCGTTTCCGCATCGTGTTACCATCCAGCCTGTTCACGTCGGGCGAACGTCAACGTGCAGCCGCCGCAGGGGGCGACTGATGGCAGACACGAACGCGCTCGCGCCGGAAGTGAGCCTTTCATCTTTCCAGATCACCAAGCGTTTCATTTGTAGAATGTCGAGAGTGCGTTCGCGCCGGGAGCGTGAGCATTCGCATCCACGCTTTTAATCCACGTCTTCGGAAGCGACGAGATTATGAACGAACAGCCTGAGCAGAAAACGACGGTGCTGGTGGTTGACGATGACCGCCCGCTGCGGCGTCAACTGCGCTGGGCGCTCGCCGACAGCCACCGTGTGCTGGAAGCCGAGACGCGCGCCGAGGCCGTCGAGCAGTTGCAGTGCGAGCGCGTGGACGTGGTGCTCTGCGACCTCCACCTGCCGCCCGACCTCGACGGCATCGAGGAAGGCCTCGCCGTGGTTGAGGCAGCGCGCAACATGCGGCCCAGCGTGCCCGTCGTCGTCATCACAGGGGGCGACGCAAAGAAGTCGGCGCTCGAAGCCATCCGGCGCGGCGCTTATGGATTTTTCGAGAAACCTTTCGACGAAGAAGAAGTCTCGCACATCATTTCGCAGGCGGCGCGCGTCCGCCGGCTCGAAGCGGAAGTTTTGCGCCTGCGCTCGGAACTCGATATGTTTCGTGGCTTCGGTCGCTTCATCGGCGCGAGTCCCGTGCTCGAACGTGTGTTGACGCAGGCGCGCGCCGTCGCCGACACGAACGCGACCGTCCTGCTGACGGGCGAGAACGGGACGGGCAAGGAAGTCCTGGCGCGCGCCATCCATGAAGAAAGTTCGCGCGCAAGCGGCCCCTTCGTCGCCGTCAGTTGCGCTGCGCTCCCCGAATCGCTCATCGAGTCGGAACTCTTCGGACACGAGAAAGGCTCTTTCACGGGAGCCACGCAGGCGCGCAAGGGCCGCTTCGAGCTGGCCGACGGCGGCACGCTCTTTCTCGACGAGATCGGCGAACTGAGCACAGCGGTGCAGGTCAAACTTTTACGCATCCTACAGGAGCGCGCCTTCGAGCGCGTCGGCGGCACGCGCACCCTCGAAGTTGACATCCGCCTCATCGCCGCCAGCCACCGCGATCTTGAGCGTGAAGCTGAAGCGGGCACGTTTCGCCGCGACCTCTTCTATCGCCTCAACGTCGTGCCGCTGCACCTTCCGCCCCTGCGCGAGCGACGTGAAGACGTGCCGCTGCTCGCCGCACACTTCGCCGCCAAAGCCGCCGAAAAGCACAAGCGCGCCACCCCCGAACTCGAATCGGCGCTCCTCGAAGCTCTACAGGAGTACGACTGGCCCGGCAACATTCGCGAACTGGAAAACGTGATCGAGCGCCTCGTCGTGCTGACCGGGGAGTCACGCCTCAACGCGGAGTTCCTGCCCGAAAAGATGTCGCGCGCCGTGCCGGGAGAGACGCCTGCGGCTCCCGCCGGGGACGAAACTACGCTCGAAGGCGCGACGCTGGCCCTCAGACGCCGCATGGTCGTGAACGCCCTGCAAGCCGAGCACGGCAACAAGGCCGCCGCCGCCAAACGCCTCCACATCAGCCGCTCCTACCTCCATCGTCTCATCACCGAACTGCACATCAACGGCGCATAATCACCGTCCCTTTCATTCCTCCACCCTCTGCTTCCCGCTCCGATGCGTTAACCAAAGTGCACATCTGCCGCTCTCATCCGTTCACACTTGTTCACACTTTCGCCTGCCAATCTCCTGCCTGAACACGCCTTCCGCTGCTAAAGTCGCAATTTTTCTCAAGGATGCTGCTGGCATGCGTGTTGCCATGTAAAGATATCGCGTGCGCCGCGTGAGCGGCGCAAGAGCAATACGAGAGACTGACGATTCCTCAAGGATGCAATCGAAATGAACCTCACAGACATGGAAACGGCGAAGCAGAAGATGAAGCCGAAAGTTTTAATCGTTGACGACGATGTCGCGATCACGCAGCAGTTGTTCTGGACGCTGTGCGACGAGTATGAGGTGCTGACGGCCAACAACCTCGCGTCCGCCGTCCGCCGCGCGACCATCTACGAGCCGGACGTCGCGATCCTCGACCTTCACCTGCCGCCGACACTTGATGCGCCCGACACGGGCCTACGTATCCTCGATTACGTCAAGGCGCACCTGCCCTCTCTGAAGGTCTTCATCGTCAGCTCCGCCGCCTCGATTGAGGTGCAGAAGGATTGCATCCGTCGCGGCGCGGACGGCTTCCTGAGCAAGCCGCTGGATGTCGAGCAACTGCTCTCGACCGTGCGGCGCGCGATGCCCACGCGCCGGTTTGAAGCGGCCTGAGTGAGTTTGGATTTTCCAAACGCCCGTCGAAACAGAAATAGTTGATAGTCTGAAATCTCACTGGCCGGGCGGTAAATAAGCGACGGCGACGGATCCTCACCGGACGCGCCCGCAAGCTCTTTGAGTTGTCACAGACATTCGGCCCTCGCTTCCCCATTTTCGAGTGGCCGTGAGACGCCCCGCGCGCTACGGCATCCCTTCTGCCCTGCGCGGTGCGCAAAAGCCCCCGTCTCCAAATCAGACTCCTGCCCAGAGTCGCGGGGGCTTTATTTTTTAGGGATGAGGGATGAATGAAGAGAGCTTGCGTTTCTTCATCCCTCCTCCCCCACATGCTTCCGCCCACATCTCTTATCCAATTCTTCTTCCAGTCTCGATGTCGTATAATGTGCCCGTCACTTTAAGAAGAATTCTATACAGTCTTTCAATCGAATTTCCTGACTGGAGCCGATGATTAAATTCCTGCACATCTCGGACGTTCACCTGGGCTGTCGTCGCTACAACCTGGAGGAGCGGACGAAGGACTTTTTTCGCAGTTGGTACGACGTGATCGAGCGGCACGCGATTCCGAACGCGGTTGACTTCATGCTGATCGCGGGCGACTTCTTCGACCGCCGCAACATTGACCCGCAGACGATGAATCACGCGATGGCCGGCCTGCAAATCCTGAAGGAAGCGGGCATCCCCGTCGTCGCCATCGAGGGCAATCACGACCGGCGCGATGCCGTCTCGCCTTACAGTTGGATGCGCTCGCTCTCGCAGGGCGGTTTCCTCAAGCTGCTCGAACCCGTCTCCGATGACGAAAGCCCGATCACGATGCGCCCGTGGGACGACGAAGGGCGCGCAGGCTCTTACGTTGACATCAAGGGCACGCGCATCTTCGGCTCGCACTGGTACGGGACGACGGCAAACGTGGCGATGAGCATCCTGTCCGACGCCATCCGGCGTGCGCGCGAAGAAGGGCTGTTCCACATACTAATGCTGCACACGGACGTGGAAGGGCAGATCAACCGTCCCATTCCGGCGCTCTCCGTTGAGAAGTTGAAGGAGTTGCGAACGCTCGTTGATTACGTCGCGCTCGGCCACACGCACAAGCGCTTCGAGGTTGACGGCTGGGCCTTCAACCCCGGCTCGCTCGAAGCCTGCACCGTGGACGAATACCGCGAGGAGCGCGGCCTGTACCTCGTCGAAGTTGATGACGAGCGACGCGTCAATGCCAGGCACATACGCGACTACGTCCAGCGCCCCTTCCAGCGTCTCTCGTTCGACGTGTCGGGCGTGACCGACGCCGAGGCCGTCCACGCGGGCGTCATCGAGAAAGTGAAACTCGAAGCGCGACGGCACGACGCAGACTCGGACGGCCCCGCCCCGATTATCGAGATCAGCCTGCGCGGCCATCTGGGATTCAAGAACTCCCTGCTCGATCTCAACAAGCTGCGCGACGAAGCGCGCGAGTTGACCGGCGCGCTCCACGTCATGCTGCGTAACCAGAGCGTGCCGGTCGAGTACGCCGTCGCCGCCGGACTCGACGCAGACACTTCGCGCGCTCACCGCGAGCGCCGCATCGTCGAAGACCTCATCGCGCGCGACAATCGCTATCGCGACCGCGCACGCGAGATGGCCGAACTCGTCCTCGAAGCCAAGCGCCGCGTCCTCGGCGACGAAGCCCCCGCAGACATCCTCGAACTGATCGCGCAGAAACTCGAACTGCGTGCGCGCGACGACGAAGCCGCAAGCGATCAGGCGGAACCGGGGGAGGCGGCGACGCACGCGCCAAGCGCCCTGCAAGCCCTCGAACGGAATGCGGAAAAAGCCGTGACAGGTGACAGGTGACAGGAAAAAACAATTTCTTATCTTGTCACCTGTCACCTTTCTAAATATGTCTGAAGTCCTTGAAAGAGTACGCGGCGTGCGCGAGTTACCGTTGTTCCCCCTGCCGCTCGTGTTGTTTCCGGGCGTGCCGCAGGCGCTCCACATTTTCGAGCCGCGCTACCAAAGGATGCTCGCCGACGTGCGCACCGGCAACAATCTGTTCGGCCTATCTTATTTCAACGCGGGTGAGGAAGCGGGCGACCGCCCCGCGCGCGGCCACGTCGGGTGTGCGACCGAAGTTGTCGAAGCGCAGCCCATGCCGGACGGGCGCTCCAACATCATCACGGTCGGGCTGGTACGCTACCGCGCAGAGTCCTACGTCGAGCGCGGCGACCCGTACCTCGTCGCACGCGTCGAGTTCTTCGAGGACGAAGAGGAAGTGACGGAACTGCTCGCGCGCCGCACGCGTGAGGTGTCGGAGATTTTCACGCGGATCGCGCACGCGGTGCGGACGATCAACGACGAGCGCGGCGGCTTGCCGGAGTTGCCCGAAGACGAGCCGGAGCGCCTCTCCTTTCTCGTCGCGGCGGCGATGGAAATGGACGCAGAGGCCAGACAGTCCATGCTCGAACTCCGCTCAACGGCTGAGCGCCTGCGCCGCCTCTACAATCTTCTGACGCAGGCCGTCGAAGCCTACGAGGGACGCGCACGCATCCACGCAGTCGCCAAAGGCAACGGCCACACCGGCAAAAAACTCGACCTCGAAGAATGAACCCGCAGACAAATCAACAAACGGAAGACGACACCGCCGCGCCGCCGCGCGACGAGAAACGCATGCGCGTCCATCTCCTCTTCTTCGGCGCGGCACGCGAGGCTGCGGGCGCGGACGAAGTGACGTTGAGCGTCGCCGCTCCCGCGAGCGTCGCGAGCGTCATCACGCAGGTCTTCCAGAAGTATCCCGGACTGCGCCGCTTCGAGCGTTCGCTCCTCGTCGCCGTCAATCAGGAATACGTGCGCCGCTACGAGATAGGGTTGAATGACGGCGACGAGATCGCCATGTTCCCGCCCGTCAGCGGCGGCTCGTCCACTTCGTCCGAGCCGGAGCCGAATGATTCGCAGGACTTCTTTGAACTCACCACCGAACCGATTGACGTGGGCGTGGCCGCGCGCCGCGTCGTCCCCCCTCGCTGCGGCGCGACCGTCACGCTCGACGGCTACGCGCGCGAATGGACGCGCGGGCGAGGCCGCACGCTCTACCTCGTCTACGAAGCCTACGCCCCGATGGCGCTCAACGAAATGCGGCGGCTCGGCGCGGAAGCGCACAGGCGTTTCGACATCGCGCACATCGGCATCATCCACCGCACGGGCCGCACGGGCATCGGCGACACCAGCGTCGTCATCTCTGTCAGCGCCCCGCACCGCCGCGCCGCCTTCGAGGCCTGCGAGTGGGCGATCAAAGAACTCAAGCGCACCGTCCCCATCTGGAAGAAAGAGTTCTTCGAGGACGGCGAGGTGTGGGTCGAAGGCGAAGGCGCGCCGTCTGATTCGCGGCGCTCGCCGGAGTGAGAACTTTTGTTTTTTCGTTTGAGGCGGGCGCGTAGTTGCTGTTATAAACGACCCGTCAATCAAAACACCTTCAGGAGACTTTCACATGCTTCGACGCTACACAGCAGTCGCCCTGCTTGCCTGTATCCTGTCGCCGCCGTGCGGCGCGCTCGCGCAACAACCGGCACCTCAAACGCCTCCGTCGCAAGCCCCCGCGAAAGACCCGAACGACCCCGTCGAGCGCATCAAAGACGAGGGGATGAACCGCTCGCAGTTGATGCAGACACTGAGTTACCTGACCGACGTGATCGGCCCGCGACTGACAGGCTCGCCCAACATGAAGCGCGCGAACGAGTGGACGCGCGACAGGCTGACTTCGTGGGGTCTCGTCAACGCGCGCCTCGAAGCATGGGGCCCATTCGGTCGCGGCTGGTCGCTCAAAAGTTTCTCGGCGCAAATCGTCGAGCCGCAGGCCATCCCCCTCATCGCGTATCCGAAGGCGTGGTCGCCCGGAACGCATGGTCAACTCGTCGCCGACGTGGTTTACGTGGACGTTAAAACCGAAAGCGACTTCGAGAAGTACAGGGGAAAACTGAAGGGCGCGATTGTTTTGACGACTCCGCCGGCTGATGTCAAAGCGCGCTTCGACCCGCTCGGCCACCGCCTCGATGAGAAAGATTTGCTCAAGCTCGCCGACGCGCTCGACCCGAAAAGCTCGCCGCCGCAGCGTCGTGCGGTGACGCCCGAACAGCGCGCGGCGGCTCGACTGCTGGCGAAGAAGTACCAGTTCTTCGCGGGCGAAAGCCCTGCGCTCCTTGTTGATCCGAGCCGCGCGGGCGATGGCGGCACGATCTTCGTGCAATCGGCGACCGTCCCGCAAGGCTACATCGAAGACGCGAACGCGCCCGGCGCGCCCAGGCGCGTCAACCCGTGGCAGAGGGACGCGCCCGTGCTCATCCCGCAACTCGTCCTCGCGGTCGAGCCGTACAATCGCATCATCCGCATGCTCCAACAGGGCGTGCGCGTGCGGATGGCCGTCCGATTGGACGTGCAATTCCACGACGCAGACCCGATGAACTACAACACCGTCGCGGAGATTCCCGGCAGCGACTTGAAAGATGAAGTGGTTATGCTCGGCGGCCACATGGACTCGTGGCACGCGGGCACGGGCGCGACGGACAACGCCGCGGGCGTCGCCGTCGCGATGGAGGCCGTGCGAATCCTGCGTGCGCTCAAGCTCCAGCCCCGTCGCACCATCCGCGTCGCACTGTGGAGCGGCGAGGAGCAGGGCTTGCTCGGCTCGAAGGCTTACGTCAAAGAACACTTCGGCGAACTCGCCGCGCCCACACCGCAGCCGTCGCCGCCCGGCGCGGACGAAGGCAAGCCCGTCGCCGCTCCGTCCCCGCCGCCGCCGTCGAAGTTAATCACAAAACCGGAGTACGAAAAATTCTCCGCCTACTTCAACCTCGACAACGGCACCGGGCGCATTCGCGGCGTCTACCTGCAAGGCAACGAGGCCGTGCGCCCGCTCTTCCGAGACTGGCTCATCCCCTTCAGAGAGACGGGCACGCAAACCCTCTCCATCGCCAACACGGGCAGCACCGACCACGTCTCCTTCGACGCCATCGGCCTGCCCGGCTT
Organism: Acidobacteriota bacterium; assembly: GCA_020200155.1. GTDB lineage: Bacteria > Acidobacteriota > Blastocatellia > Pyrinomonadales > Pyrinomonadaceae > JAIVJG01. Next base: position 15,008 of record JAIVJG010000203.1, read on the forward strand.
CCAGTTCATTCAAGACCCCGTCGAGTACGACACGCGCACGCACCACTCCAATCAGGATGTCTTCGACCGCATCCAGGCGGACGACTTAAAGCAGGCCGC